>NZ_CP009245.1:1950958-2276117 GCF_001941445.1 Corynebacterium aquilae DSM 44791
CAAACGGACCATCAGCAATAGTGCCACGGTGCTCAAAACGACGACGCACACCGGTAAACCCGCTCAGCCCCTCCGCCAGCTTGGTCACATCGCCACCAACAATGCTGCCAGCAAGCAACGCCGCCGCAGCATTAAGCATCATGTGCTCACCCGGCACATGCATATCCACAGTCACAGTCTGCGGCGCACCTCCCGCAACCGCCGTCACCTCGCACTCAAAAGACGTGCCAAAATCAGTCACCGTCGACGACGTAATCAACCCACGGCACTCAATATCAGGCCACTGCTGGGCAGCCTGCACCGTGCCATAGCCCGCAACCCGAATACCCCGCTGCGCAGCCCGCTGCCCCAACTCCGCAGCATGCGGATCATTCAAACACACCACCAACGTGCCATCCTCAGTGATCCGATCAGCGAACTGATCGAACACCTCAAAATAAGCCTCAGCGGTCTTGAAATAATCCAAATGATCCGGCTCCACATTCGTGACCACCGCAACCTTCGGCCGATAACGCAACAGCGACGCATCCGACTCATCAGCCTCCGCCACAAACACATCCCCCGTGCCGTGGTGAGCATTAGTGCCAGCCTTATTCAACTGCCCACCAATCGCAAAACTCGGATCCAGGCCAGCAGCCTGCAAAGCCACCACCGTCATCGACGTCGTAGACGTCTTTCCATGCGTGCCAGCCAACAACAGCTCAGTGTGCTCACTCATCAACTCAGCCAACAAATCAGAACGACGCAACACCGCAATACCGTTCTCCCGGGCCGCCACCAACTCCGGATTATCCTGCGGAATCGCCGCAAAACTGGTCACCACAGCCGTCGGCAACTCACCGGTCAAGCGCAAATTGTCCGCATCATGACCGATAGCGATCTGGGCCCCCATCGACCGCAACGCCAAAATCACGCGCGAATCCTTCGCATCAGAACCAGTGACAGTCGCCCCCTTCGACAACAAAATACGGGCAACACCCGACATGCCGGCACCACCAATACCAATCAGATGGACACGCGACAGGTCAACAGGAGAAGTGGTGGAAGAAGAATCTGCGGAGCTCATGGAAGTCCTTCACAATAAAAAAGGGATGAATGCAATCAACTGTGCCACAGGCACACAACAAAACCACAGCCCAAACACCAGGAAACAACGCACCCGGCGGCCGTGAGAAAACTCAACTACTGCGCCGGCGCCACCCCAACAGCCTCAGCAACCATTTCGGCAATCACCCGGGCAGCATCCCCCACCCCACTAGCACCCGCCGCAGCCTGCATCACGGCGGCAGTATTCTCATCGCCAAGAATCTCACGCACCTCACGCACCACCCGATCCGGGGAAAGATCCGCATCCGCCACCAGCCGGGCCGCCCCAGCAGCCACCACATCGGAAGCGTTCAAAGCCTGCTCCCCATTGCCGTGAGGCAGCGGCACATACACCGCCGGCACCCGAGCTGCAGTGGTCTCAGCCACCGTCATCGCCCCGGAACGACAGATCACCATGTCAGCCACCGCCAAGGCCAAATCCATATTCGAAATATAGGGCACCGGAACATAACCCGGCTGGGCGGCCGGAAGCTCATTTTTCTTACCCACCGCGTGCAACACCTGAAAACCAGCGGCCGTGATCTCAGCAACCGCCCCAGCGACCGCAGTATTGATACTGCGAGCCCCCTGGGAACCACCGGTGACCAACACCGTCCTTTTCGCAGGATCCAAACCAAAAAGCTCATAGCCCGCGGCGGCACGCGCAGCACGCTCCGCCGGATCAGTCGTGGCCAAGCCGGCACGAATCGGCACCCCCACAACCTCGCCTGGCAAACCGGAATCAGCCACCGCATTCAAACCGCGACCGCCCAAAGCAACACCTAGCTTGTTCGCCATACCGGCCCGGGCGTTGGATTCGTGCACAAAGAAAGGAATCTTTTTCGCACGCGCCGCCAAATACGCCGGGGCGGACACATAACCGCCAAACCCGATCACCGCATCCGCTTCATGCTCCGCGAGGACCTTTTTCGCCTGGCCGACCGCCTTGAGCACCCGGCCGGGAAGCTTGAGCAGATCCATGCTGGGTTTGCGGGGAACCGGCACCGGATCAATCAACCGCAGCTCGAATCCGCGCTCCGGGACCAGGAAAGTTTCCAAACCTTTTGTGGTTCCCAACGCCACCACTTCGGCGCCATAATGCTGCTGCAACGCCTCGGCGACCGCCAACGCAGGCTCGATGTGTCCAGCGGTGCCACCGCCCGCGACGACAACCCGGAACTTCTTCGTATTCACCTGGGGATCAACCACCTTTACGTCGTGTCTGTGTGCGGTGCGTGGCCAGCGACCACAGCTGCCGACAGCGAAAAATTCTGACTATCAGAAAACTTTCTTGCACCCCGGCAACAAGTGCCTAGAGATAGTGCTTCCGAGTCTAAGCGCGCAACCCTCACTCCTGCTGCTACGAAACAGCTTTCGTGGCAATTCACCGACAAGCTAGAGCACGCAACCGGGGCATAGACAAAGGAAAACCACCACGCCAACAGCGTGGTGGTTTTCCTCAAATCACAGCCCCCGGCTAGCTGCGGCGGCGACGCCGCTCCGGCGAACCCCCAGTACGTCCACCAGGTGTGTGCGGACGACCAGAACCGGTGCGCCGAGACTGGCTCGGGCGCGGCCGGGGTGGGACAGCACCGGATCCTTTATCGCCTGCCGGCGGCGTATCGCGTCGCGCGTTTCCTCCCGCCACACCTCTCCCCGACCGGCGTTGACGCTCATCGTCACTGGACACGCGCGCCCTGCTGCTGCGGTCGCCGCGGATTGTTTTCGACCGCGCCGTCACCGGAAGCTGGCGGGCAGTCTTGTGAGAATCCTCATCCGCACCGTCCCGGCGTCCACGTCCGGCCACGCCAGTGTGGCGACGCTGGAGGCTATCGTCTGCCGGTGCAGCCGGCACAAAAGGCTTCGGCGCCGGCAAGAACAACCACTTATCAAAGTTCGAACGACCACGATCCTGGATGGCAGACACCGTTTCCGGTTCGTGGCGGGCACAGTTAGCCACCAAGCCAAGTGACGCCAACGTGATGATGGTGGAGGTACCGCCCACAGAAATCAGCGGCAGCTGAATACCAGTCACCGGCAACAGACCCACCACGTAGCCGATGTTGTACATCGCCTGGAACACAATGCCCAGGGTCAAACCACCCGCCAGGAGCCGCAGATAGGGGTCAGCGTTGCGAGTCGCGGCCCGCATCCCAAAAAATCCCAGGCCAGCAAACAGCAGCAGCACCGCGATCGCGCCCACGGTTCCCAGTTCCTCACCGACGATGGCGAACACGAAGTCGTTTTTCGCCTCCGGCAGATAAAACCACTTCGCGCGCGACTGGCCCACACCAACACCAAACAGTCCGCCCTCCGCCAGGGACAGAAAACCCTGATACGACTGAAAGGCCTCGCTTTGAGTGTTGGTGAAGTTTCCGGTGAACGCGTCGATGAACGTCGTCAAGCGGGAAGCGCGGAAGTTCGATCCGCCGCCGTGGCCCCGCAGGATGTAGAAGATGGCGACGGCACCACCGAAAGCGCCGGCACCGGCAATGGTGGAGTAACCAACACCTGCCAAAAACGCGACGATGCCACCGACCACCAACACCGTGATCGCCATACCGAGGTCTTTTTCCAGCAGAATGAGAACCACAATGAGGACCAGCATGACGGTGTAGGTGGCCATGGAATCCCACCGCCGCGGCCGGTTCCGGCGTCGCGCAGCCGTAGCGCTAATACCGGCAAGAATATCTGCCCCCCACATCACCAACGCCAGCTTTGCGACCTCACTGGGCTGCAAGCGCAGCGGACCGAGCTTGAGCCAAGACTGCGAGCCTTTTTCCGCCTCGCCAATACCGATGGGGGTGAACACCAACAGCAGCAGGAACAAGGCCAGCCCAATCACCCACGGCGACAAGCGCCGCAGCGTGGTCGGGGGAATACGCAACGCGAAATAGAAAGACACCAAGCCCAAGGTCACCATGATGGCCTGGCGGAAGAACTGCCCGTAGACGCTGGCGCCGGAAATATAGCGCCCGGAGTCGTCATAAAACGAAGACGGCCCGGTAATGCTGGCCGCCATAATCAGGCCAATAAAAGTCAATGCGCCCGTGATGATGAGCAGCATGGTGTAGTCGACGCTGGGGCGGGATAGAAAGTCCGACAGGCGATCGCCAATCTTTCCCACCACAGAAGTACCCGACGGGCGCGCAGCAGCCACCGCCTGCACCCCAGAGTCCTTCGGCGCGGCAGATGGTTGAGCCACACCTTGGCGTGTGGGGCGCCCACTGCGGGCAGCGGTGCGCTGGCGAGGCTCAGTAGTTCTGCCTTGCGCGCGCTGCGCACTACGCGCCTGGGTGCGGCGGCCGGGGCGTTGGGATTTACTCATATACTCCCCTGTCTCCTTAGCTGGTGGCCGTCAAAGCGCGGGCGGCATGCGCGAACATGTCTCCGCGCTGGCTCATCCCGGTGTACATGTCCAGTGAGGCTGCCGCCGGCGCAAGCACCACCGCAGCACCCGGCTGCGCATAACGCAACGCCGCCTGCATCGCCTCATCCATCGCCTGCGCCGGGTCGGTGGTAGCAACCACCGTATACGGCACATCCGGGGCGTACTCATCAAGTGCAGCGGCAATCAGCGGCGCGTCGACACCGATGATCGATACTCCCAACAAGCGGTGGGCATGATCGCGCACCAACCCGGCAACCTCAGCACCTTTGAGTTGGCCTCCGGCCACCCACACGAGCTTGTCGTGGCCTGCCAACGCCTGGTCGGCGGCGTGCGGGTTGGTGGCCTTGGAGTTGTCGATAAACACAATGGGAGGCAGGTTTTCCTCAACCACCACGCTGTGCACGATTTGGCCCCGGTGCTGGGACACTTCGAAGCTTTCCAAGGCGGAAACGATATCGGCCGGCGGAATCGACTGAGACAACGCCACCGCGGCCGCCGCTAGCGCATCGCTGACACCTGCGGGACCGGGCGGGGAAATGCCTGCCGCAGAACACAACGCACCATGGCCAAAGGCATTGTCGTAGAGCATTCCATCAACCACACCCAACTGGCCTTCAGCAGGCGCACCTAAGGTGAAACCCACCACGGTGGTGTTGGGATCGTTGAGTCGCTCCAGCTGAGCCACCGCGGCGGGGCAATCCAGCCCCACGACCGCCACGTCACCGGTTAACGCCTTAGCTTTCGCCGCCGCATAGCCCGGCATGCCGCCGTGCCAATCGAGGTGATCCTCAGCGATGTTGAGCAAGACTCCGGCAGCGGGGTGCAAAGTATCCGACCAGTGCAGCTGGAAGGAGGACATCTCCGCGACCAGGATGTCGATCCGCTCCGCCGCGGTCAAAGCATCACCAATGGCAACCCCAATGTTGCCGACCGCTTGGGCTTTGGCTTGCCCGGTATCCATCATGGCGGCCAACATGGCTGTAGTGGTGGTTTTGCCATTGGTTCCGGTGACCACCAGCCAGGTGCGGGGAGCGCCGAAGCACCCAGCCTGATCCAACTGCCACGCCAACTCCACATCGCCCATGACGGTGTGTCCCGCCTGCTGAGCTTTTTGCAGCAGCGGGCTAGCCGGGCTCCAGCCCGGAGAAGTCACCACGGCGCTAAACGAGTCCATGCGCTCGGCGGCGGTGGCGGTGTCAATACCGCGCGCCCCGGTCGCTTCAGTGACCCGCAAAAGCGCGGTCTCATTGTCGTCGGCGACAACGACATCCACTCCTAAGGTGGTGAGCATGTGTGCGCACCCGGCACCGGACACGCCCGCACCGCACACCAACACGGTGCCCTGAAGATTACTGGGCACTTGCTGGGAAAATTTTTCGTTCGACACGATACGGAAAACACAACCTTTCACCGACGCATAGGTGGTCTATACCGTGCCGATACTACTGCCCCACCCACCACAATCGTCCCGCTGACACAGGTAGCACCGCGCATTTTTCATCCCACCCCAAGGCTTTCGCAACAAAAACAGGTGCCCTCCCCCACCTTGAGGGAAGAACACCTGCCACAAAACTCACTACACGCGGGCTACACGCTGACTGCTGTCAACCATTCCGAGTAGAACAACGCGATACCCACCAAGCACGCCATCGCGGTAATCAGCCAGAAACGGATAACCACAGTGGTTTCCGCCCAGCCACCATTTTCGAAGTGGTGGTGGAAGGGAGCCATTCGGAAAAAGCGCGTACCGCGGGTCTTGAAGACAGCCACCTGGATGACCACGCTGGCGGCCTCCATCACGAACAGGGAACCGATGATGATCATCAGCAGTTCGGTGCGGCTGGCCACCGAAATACCGGCGACCAGACCACCGAGTGCCAAAGAGCCGGTGTCGCCCATGAAGATCTTTGCCGGGGCGGCGTTCCACCACAAAAAGCCCAAGCATGCGCCCATGCCAGCAGCGGTCAAAATTGCCAGATCCAAGGGGTCTCGCACCTGGTAGCAGCCCGGCTCGGCATGCACCGCACAAGAGTTACGGAACTGCCAGAACGTGATCAACGCATAGGCGCCCATCACCATGGCCGTCGAACCGGCCGCCAGGCCATCCAAACCATCAGTCAGGTTGACCGCATTCGACCAAGCACTGATGACAATAGTGATGAACACCAGGAACATCACCAAGCCCAAGACCGTCACCGAAACCTTGATGGGGAAAGTGTCAATGTCGCGGATAAACGACAGCTTCCCGGAGCCGGGGGTCAGCCCCTGGGCGTTGGGCAGCTGCAGCACGCCCCAACCGAAAGCCAAAGACACGCCAAGCTGACCGATGAGTTTGGCCTTCTTGTTCAGACCAAGGTTTCGTCCCTTTGCGAGCTTGATGTAGTCATCGGCAAAGCCCAGAAGACCTAAGCAGACAGTCAAGCCCAAGACCATCAATCCGGAGGCGGTAAACCCGCCGGTGCCCCGGGCTAGGGAAATCAGGTTGGTCACCACATAGGCGACAACGATGCCAGTCAAGATGGCAATGCCACCCATGGTGGGGGTGCCACGCTTACGCAGGTGGGATTTCGGTCCTTCCTCGCGGATCTCTTGGCCCAAACCTTCGGCGCTGAAAAAGCGGATCAAAGCTGGGGTGAAGAAGATCGACACCAGGAAACTTAATGCCCCACTGATAATGATCTGTTGCACGTGTAGTCGGTCCTTTGGGTGGTTGAGCTAAGTGGCGTGTGGTTGTT
Organism: Corynebacterium aquilae DSM 44791; assembly: GCF_001941445.1. Classification (NCBI taxonomy): domain Bacteria; kingdom Bacillati; phylum Actinomycetota; class Actinomycetes; order Mycobacteriales; family Corynebacteriaceae; genus Corynebacterium; species Corynebacterium aquilae. The sequence continues at coordinate 1,958,171 of NZ_CP009245.1, forward strand.
TTCGTTCACTCTGAACTGCCGTGCGGTGCGCGACAGCAAAATGAGTAGTTTAGGCCGGGTTCCCGACGAGTCCGTGTGCGACTCGCCACAGTCCTTCGGCGTAGGAGGCCTTCACCAAGACCACTGGGGAGGGTACACCGTCGGCAATCACCGTGGCGAGTTCGTTTTCGACGAGATTGATGGCGGCATCCACACTGTCGGCGGTCATGGTGTGAACTCCGATCTCGGCGGCGCGGTTCGCCAAAGCCCCAGTGTGCACCCCAGTTCCCACCGCGACCAGCGTGCTAATACCACGCTCGTGCAGCACCTCCGCCAGGGCGACGTGCTCCTCGGTGGAGGCCTCGCCGAGCTCGCCCATTTGGCCCAACACGGCGATGGTGTGTGCCCCACCACGTGCCGCGCTAATTCGAGCCAGCGCATCAATGCCGGCGCGCATGGAGTCGGGGTTAGCATTGTAGGAGTCGTTGATCACGGTGAGCCCATCCGGGCGGGACTGGATGTCCATGCGGTTGGCACTTGCGGCGGTGTGGTGTGCCATCGCCTCCACCGCCTTTTCCAGGGCGATCCCGGATTCCACGGCGGCGGCGATCGCGGCCAAGGCATTGGCAACCTGATGTTCACCGGAGACGTGCAAGGTCAGCGGGATGCGGTGCTGTGCATGGCACACCACGAAGCTGGGGCGCGCCAGTTCGTCCAAGGTGATCTCGTCAGCGAAGTATTCGGCTGCCGGGTCTTGGGTGCTAAATCGCACCACTTTAGCTTGCGTGCGCTCAGCCATCGCGGAGACAAAAGCATCGTCGGCGTTGAGTACCGCCACCCCGCCGTCGGCTGCTGCGGGCAGTGCTTCGACGAGTTCGCCCTTTGCTTGGGCGATGACTTCGCGACCGCCGAATTCCCCCAGGTGTGCCGTGCCGACGTTGAGCACCACGCCGATGCGTGGGGGCGCAACCTGCGCGAGGTGGGCGACGTGCCCCAGCCCGCGGGCGGACATTTCAGCAACCAGGTACTTGGTTGTCCGGTCGCACTTCAACACCGTGTACGGGTGGCCGATTTCGTTGTTGAAGCTTCCCGGCGGCGCCACGGTGGGGCCGGCCGCGGAAAACACGGTAGCCATCATGTCCTTGGTGGAGGTCTTACCCGCAGAACCGGTGACCCCAATGATGGTCATGCCGCGGTGCACCAGATCGTCGGCGACGTGGCGGGCTAGTGCGGACATGGCGGCCAGCACTGTCGCTGCAGCACCGGTCGGATCGTTGGCGAAGGCTTCCGCGTTGTCTTCGGGCTGCTCTTGGGCGGGCGCGATGACCGCTGGGGCGTCCACGGGACGGGCAGCCAACGCGGCCACCGCACCATGGTTTTTTACCGCGTCGCGGGCGAAATCGTGACCGTCGACCCGTAGTCCCGGCAAGGCCACAAACAACCCGCCGGGTTGCAGTTTGCGGGAGTCGAATTCCACCCCGGCGGTGACCTGGATGCTGGGATCGTCGACAAGATCGCAGGTTCCACCGGTGATGGTTGCAATCTCGTCCAGAGTTAAAGGAATCATTGGTCTCGCCTCATGGTTAAGCTGGTGCGCCCCACACATGCCTAGCGTCCCGCTAACGGGGGCGTAGGACAATGTGCAGGCTGGTGTGGGCGGTGGCGCCACTAGTTAGTGAAAAATCTACCGGCAGCAGCCGGCATAGGCTCAAAGGCGCAGTGCAACGCCCCGGAAAACTTCGGCGGGCGTACACCCACGCGACCTTTCCTTAAAGAAATCTTAGAATACTGGACGCATGGGGAACAGCGCCGCCGGCCCGGACGGGTTATTTTTTGTTAAAACCTCAGCGCCGGTGCCCCTTCGCGTCTTGTGCCCGGGCAAGCCACACCGGGGAGACAGTGAGCTGTGGGTGGTTTTTATAGTCGGCCACGCTGAGCGCGCTGCATCAGGGAGCGTCGCAGCTCTACCCGATCGTCGAAGGGGTGGGTTACCCCATTAATCAACTGGCCGGTTTCGTGTCCTTTTCCGGCGACCACGATGGCGTCACCTGGTTGGGCCCAGTTGACGACCGCGTCGATGGCGCGGGCACGGTCCCCAATGACGACGACGTCGACTTCCCGGTCGAGTTCGCGGCGGGCGGCGTGGGCGCCTTCTTCCACCGCATCACGAATCAGCTCGGGGTCTTCGCTACGCGGGTTGTCATCGGTGATCACCACGAAATCGGCGCCTTTGACTGCCTCGGCACCCATGATGGGGCGTTTGCCAGCGTCACGATCGCCGCCGGCGCCGACGACGATGCCGATCCGGCCCGGTACTTGGCCGCGCAGAGTTTCCAATACAGCTGCGATTGCAGCGGGCTTGTGGGCGTAGTCCACCACGGCGATGAACCGCTGGCCGACGTCGACGCGTTCCATCCGGCCGGGTACCGCCAGCTCGCGCAGTGCGTTCGCACACGAGTGCAGGTCTTCGCCCACCTCGGCCAGCATGCCCAGGGCGAGCGCCGCGTTGGCGACGTTGAAGCGGCCGGGCAACGGCAGGGTGACCACGGTTTGTTTGCCGGTTTTTTCGTCCACGAAGGTGAAACTGTGCCCGCCACCCTCGGTGGGGATGGCATCGCGAACGACGAAGCGTGCGGGAGCATCGATGCCCGCGTTGACGTCTACGGCGTCGGCGAAGTCGGCGTGTTCTTCGGCCAGTCGGGCACCCCACTGGTCGGCGAGGACCACCACGGCTCGGCAGTCGTCGTTGAGGTCGGTAAACCATTGGGCTTTCGCCTCGTAGTACTCCTGCATGCTGTGGTGGAAGTCGAGGTGGTCTTGGGAGAGGTTGCTAAAACCTTTGACCGCGAAGCGGGTGCCCGCGACTCGACCGAGGGTAATAGCGTGGGAGGACACTTCCATGACTACGTGGGTGACCCCCTTGTCGACCATGGTGGCAAACAGCTGCTGCAGGGTCGGGGCCTCCGGGGTGGTCAGGGAGGTCGGGATTGGTTCGCCGTTGATGCGGGTGCCGGTGGTGCCGATCAAGCCCACGGAGTGTCCGGCTTTCATCAGCGCTGCCTCCACCAGGTAGCTGGTGGTGGTTTTGCCACTGGTTCCGGTCATGCCGATGATGGTCAGTTTGTGGCTGGGGTTGCCGTAGAGTTCGGAGCTGGTCGGCCCCAGGACGCGGCGAACGTTGTCGACCACCACCAGGGGGCGGGTATCGCCGGCGGCTTGCAGGATTGCGGCGCCGTCGGCGTCGGTGATAATGACCCCGGCAGCGCTGTCGGCGGCATATTCAGCGCCGTGGGCGCGGGTGCCGGGGACGGCCGCAAATACGTCTTGCTGGCCGCATGCCTGGGCGTTGATGCTGATTCCGGCGACGGTTAGCTCGGCGGGGTGAACAATACGGCCACCGGCAACTTCAGCGAGATGCTCCAAGGTAATCGACACGCTGCTCCCTCTCTTCGTTCCTCTCAGTGCGCACCGTCGCCCTTAGGTGTTTTCAACCACTGGGTGAGCGGCCCGGTGGGTCTGGTGCGCGCCAGCCATGCCATATGCATGGCTGTGTTCTAGTCGTCTAAGCCTAGCCGAAAAGATGAATGTGCCGAAGATGATCAGGCAGTGTTGCCGGTGCACTGCGGTAGTGTTCGCACTCCCGGCGGGCAGTGGGCCTTGGGGGTTTGAAAAGCTTCACCCCACCGCATCGGCGGGTTGCCGATGCGGTGGGGTGGGGTTGTCAGTTGGGGGCTTGCAGAATCAGTTGGCCCGGGGGCGGCGGCGACAGGGGCACGTTGTCTCGGTCGAGTAGCCAGGAGGCAATGTCGTGGAACAGCGGCGCGGCGGATTGTCCGCCTTCACCGTGGACGCCGCGCTGGGGGTTATCGAGCATGAGCGCGATGACGAAGCGGGGGTCGTCTGCGGGGGCGATGCCGGCGAAGGTGATCCAGTAGTTGGAGTTGGAGTAGCACTTGCAGTTGGGGTCGATCTGCTGTGCGGTGCCGGTTTTACCGGCGATTTGATAGCCCTCGACGCCGGCACCCGCGCCGGTGCCTTGTTGCACTCCGGTGGGGTCGCGTTGGATGACTGCCTGGAACATGCTGCGGAGGGTGGCGGCGGTTTCTGGGGAAATCACCCGGTGGCTGGGGGCGGGGTCTGGGGTGGTGACGGTGCCGTCGGGTCCGATGACGTCTTTAATGATGCGCGGTTCGACGCGCACGCCGTCGTTGGCGACGGTTTGGTAGATACCGGCCATTTGGAGCAGGTTCAGGGAGAAGCCTTGGCCGATGGGGAGGTTGGCGAAGGTTCCGCCGGACCATTGGTCTTTCGGGGGCAGGAATCCGGGGTTTTCTCCGGGGAGTTCGATACCGGTGGGGGTGCCGACGCCGAATTTTTTCAGCAGGCTGGCGAAGCGGTCTTCGCCGACGCGCTGGGCCAGCATCAGGGTGCCGACGTTGGAGGATTTTCCGAACACGCCGGTGGTGGTGTACGGAACCACGCCGTGTTCCCAGGCGTCTTTGACGGTGGCGGATCCCATGGTGATCTGGCCCGGTACTTGGAGCACTTCGTCGGGGGTTGTTTTGCCGTCTTCGATGGCGCCTGCCGCGGTGACGATTTTGGCGACACTGCCGGGTTCAAAGGCGGCGTAGAGGGATTCGTTGGTGAAGTCTTTGCCCTCTTCAAGCTGTTTGGCGACGTCACCGTTGGGGTTGACGGTGCCGGAATTAGCCATGGCGAGGACGGTGCCGTTTTTGGCGTCGAGGACGACGGCGGAGGCGGTTTTTGCTCCGGAGTTCGCGACGGCTTGTTCGAGCTGTTGCTGGACGTAGGCCTGGAGGTCGATGTCGAGGGTCAGTTCGATGGAGGAGCCGTTGGTGACCGGCAGGGTTTCTTCGAGGGAGCCTGGGATGACTTGGCCGCGTACGGAGACTTCTTGTTTGCGCATGCCGGCGTGGCCGGACAGGGTGGAGTCGGCGCTGGCTTCGAGTCCGAATTGGCCGACGCCGCTCATTTCTGTGCGACCGATGATGTTTTCGCCGATGGCCCCGTTGGGGTATTGGCGGATGTCTTGGCGGTCGGCGGCGACTTCGGGAACATCGCGGGCGACGAGGGTGGCGATGTCGGGGTCGACGTTGCGGATGAGGACTTCGTACTGGCTGTCTTTGTGCAGGGTGTCCAGGATGTCGTCGACTTTGACTTTTTCGGCCATGGCGGCGCCGCCGTATTGGGCGACGGCGTCGTGGATTTTGTTGGCCAGCGTGGTCAGTTGTTTGTCGACGGTGTTGGCCGGGTTGTAGCGGGCGGGCTCTTGGGCATCGAGTCGCACTCGGTTGGGGCTGATCGTCAGGGAGCGGGCGGGCAGCGTGAACGCGAGGTTCGCCCCGTTGCGGTCGAGGATGGCGCCGCGCCGTGGGGGTTCATTGTAGATGCGGGTGCGCTGGTCGAGGGCGTTGGCTTTGAGTTCGTTGCCGTGGAAGGCGTGAAGCCAACCGATGCGGATGACGATGAGCACCACGAGGGTGAGCACCACGAGTTGCAGGATGCGGGAGCGGGAGGAAAAGGTGGTGCTGGCGTTGCGATGTTGTTGGGTCGCCGGATCGTAGGTGAGCTGTTGCCGTACCTTGCTCAGCAGGCTGGGCGCACCTTCGGCCCGGTTGTGGGGTGCGCTGGAAACACCACGACCCCCCTGACCGGCGCCTGTGGTGCGGCGCTGTTGGGGGGTTTGGTTGGGTGCGGGGCGTGGGGTTCGTCGCCGCGGGTTACGCTCGTCGCGTGGGCTCACTGATTATCCCTTCGCGTGGCCTCGTAGGGTGCGGTTGCTGGCAGTGGCTGCAGGTTGGCTCCTGCCCCGGGGATTGCTTGGGGTGCGGGGACGACCTGGTCGGCGACTGCGGCAACGTCTGCCGGGTTGGTGGTCGGTGCCAGTGGCTTGATTTTTTCGCCGTTGATGTCGACCAGCGGGCGGGTCTTGGACGGGTCCGCTTCTCGCAACTGTACGACTTCACCCTTATCGTTTACTGCCAAAACACCGGGTTGATCCGGAACAACCATGCCCATTTCCACAGCGCGCCGTGCGATTTCGGCGGCACTGCCGGCGTTGCGGACGTTGCGGTTGAGGGTATCGATCTGGTTGTCGAGGAGTTCTTCGTTGGCTTTGAGCTGGGCTAGTTCGAAGGATTGTTTGGTGGCTTGGCCACTGAAGAACATGGTGATGGCGACGCCCATGATGAGGAGCGCGGTGAGGATCACGGCGAAGCGGATGAACGCCGGATCGGATTTCGGCATCGGCACTCGCCGGCCGCGGGTGCGGCTGGGCAGTACGGTGGTGCCGGTGGTGTTGGGCAGCGTAGTGGGGCGACGCACACCGGGTGTGGCCGGTCGGGTGCGCAGCGCCGCAGGCCCGGTGGTGCGCAAGGGCCGGGTCGTGCTGACGCGTGCGGTGGCCTGCTGGGACTGGTGAGGTGCTGCCATGGTCATCGCGGTTTACGCTCCCTTGATGGTGTCGGGGGTGTCTGTCAGTTGTTCGGCTCGTACGCGCCGTGCGGCGCGGACTCTGACCGGCGCGGAGCGGGGGTTTCTGTCCACTTCTTCCGGGGTGGCTTTTTCTGCACCCCGGGTCAGTAGCTCATAGTCAGGTGCGGTGCCGGGCAGGTCGATGGGCAGACCCGCCGGGGTGGTGGAGGTGGTGAGGGTTTTGAGTGCCTTTTTGACGATGACGTCTTCGAGGGACTGGTAGCTCATGAACACCATCGTTGCCCCCACCGCCATGTGTGCGCTCATGGTGGGGATGAGTTGCGCCAGCGAGTCCAGTTCGCTGTTGACCTCCACGCGTAGCGCCTGGAAGGTGCGCTTGGCGGGGTGGCCGCCGGTGCGGCGGGTGGCGGCGGGAATGGTGTTGTAGAGCAGTTCGACCAGTCGCGCAGAGGTGGTGAAGGGCTGCTTTTCACGTTCCTTGAGCACCGCTGACGCGATTTTTCCGGCGAATCGCTCATCGCCGTATTCCTTGAGGACTCGTGCGAGATCGCCGTGGCTGTAGGTGTTGAGGATGTCGGCGGCGGTGACGTTAAGGCGTTTGTCCATCCGCATGTCCAGGGGCGCATCGACCCGGTAGGCGAAACCTCGCTCTTCCTGGTCGAGCTGCATGGAAGAAACCCCCAGGTCGAAAAGTGCGGCGGCGACCCCGTGTGCGCGAGCGGCGTCGAAGGCCGGCCCCTGCCCTTCAGCTAGGACCTCGGCAACCCCATCGAAGCGGGTGTGCACCCCGACGAAGCGTTCGCCAAAGCCAGCCAGCCTTTCACGAGCCCCGCTGAGCGCGATCTCATCCCGGTCGAGCCCGATCACGAAGGCGTCGGGGAAGGTCCGAAGGAAATGCTCGGTGTGTCCACCAGCACCTAAGGTTCCGTCGATGATGACCGCGTTGCTGCCCAGGGCTTGCACCCCGGGGGCGAGCAGTTCGGTGACTCGATCCCGCATCACGGGGACGTGACCATGGTTGGCCTGCAAATCGGCATGAATGTCGTGCTGATCAGCCATGATGGCACCCCCCTTAAGGCAAGGATTCGTGGTGTGAACTAGAGAAAAATGTGGCCGCCCCGGGGCGGCCAGGCAGAGTGCGTACAGAGCTCCGCTCGGACGTAGTGACCCTCTGATGTTGGGGAAGTGCACCAGAGATTGGTCCCTTACAGCCCGAGCAGAGTTCGTACACGCACTCTGACTCGAATCTCACCGCAAAAACGCGGTGAAGAATTCAGGTTGTTTAGTTGTCGAGGTTGTCCCGCTAGAGCAGTTCCATCAGCACAGCATCCTCGCCAGCGGAAAACGTTGCTTCGTTTTCCTTCTGGTAGGTCGCCCAGGCTTCCGCATCCCAGATTTCGAGGAAATCCACGGAACCGATGACCACGCAGTCTTTCGTCAAGCCCGCGTATTCCCGGTGCTCGGCGGACAACTTGATGCGGCCGTTGCCGTCGGGGCGCTGCTCATCGGCGCTGGCCGCCAACGTGCGGATGAAGGCACGCGCCTCCGGATTGGACCGCGACTTTTCGGCCACTTTGCGCAAACGCTGCTCGAAAGCTTCCTTCGGATGCACCGCCAGGCTGCGATCCTGCCCCTTAACGATCGCCAGTCCGCCGGCAAGTTCATCCCTGAACTTGGCGGGCAAAGTCAATCGCCCTTTGTCATCCAGCTTGGGCGTGTAGGTGCCAAGAAACACTGAACTGGCACCGTCCTTCCCATGCTGCAGAGTCATGATCGTCACCTGAAGGCCAAAACCTCCGGGCTGCGCAGGCGTCGTATCTCCCCGTCTCACCTCGCCGAATAGCCGAAGCAGCCAGCGACAGATATGAAACTTTGAGACACTCTTCCTTTACGCGTCCCCCACAATACCCCACTTTGCCCCACATTCGGAAGAAAAAACACCAAAACTTCTTTCAATTAAGCATTAAAGCGCTGGTCAACTACAGGAACTTCAGGTGGGGCGCCAACCCCACAGCACCCCCACCCAAACCACGCAACACCTCCCCCACCCACCCACAAACCCACCACCCTACAAACCCAAATAGAGCGAATAACCAGCACTTTTACCCACAGCACGAAGCAAAAACCCAAACATGCCCCACAGCAGATATGACTGGCGTGGGGCAAAGTGGGGCAAAAGGGAGAAATCGCAAAAACCCGCGTCCCGGTGGGGCGCGGTGGGCCAGTGTGGGGCCACAACGCTTCAGGCATAAAAAAAGAGGGCCAGCATCACGCTGACCCTCTGCGCGGTTGCTACACAACCAACATCACAGACGTTACTGTTCGAAACGCTTGCGGAAGTTATCCTCCATGCGCTGACCCAAGCCCGAATCCCCCGCAGACTTCGGCATCTTGCTCACCCCACGCGGACCACGCGACAGCGAGACGGAAGCATCCTCGGCATCATCGGAGGATCCCCCCTGCAAAACCCAAATACCGGTACCGAACATCACCACGAAGCCGACCACAGACAGCCACATAAAGTAATGCGAAATGGTGAACAGGGCGATACCGCCAATCAGCAGCACCAGCCCGAGCAGCCCGAACGCCACAGCCTTAGCGCTGAAACCCGGCTTGCGCGCACCAGCGCCACCAAAGGCCGGATCGTCAGCATACAACTGGGCTTCAATTTCGCGAAGCATCCTCTGCTCCTGCTCAGATAGAGCCACTGTTCCTCCTGTATGCAATGGGTAATGCAATATCGTTTGGCCTGCACTCCATTGTAGGACGAACGCAAATACCGACCGAAACGGCATCGACCTTCACCCGCCAACAGCAACGTGCACGCGGTGCCCGTGCGCCAACCATCACCACTTCCCCAACAGCCCAACACGGGGCCTGTCGACGAGTGGGCGTGTACTGCGGTGGTTTCACAGCATGGTGCGCACAGGCGGTTTATTCATGTAACGACAACACTACCGACAAAGTTCCGGCCACAGCGAACAATTCACAGAAGTTCTACCCCAGCCTTAACACCCACAAGGATTGTCACCGCTATGCAGCAGCCGCAGTGTGACCTTCTCCACCAACAGTCTGCGCATTGAAATCCTGCACCAGCGCGATGAGCTCATCTAGCACGTCCACAGGCACATGCGGCTCAATGCCACTGGCAACACGCGAACGAATCCGCGAAAACGAACCCAACTTTTCCGCCCACGCGGCAGATTCCGCACCGACGAGAGCCAACTGCTCCCACGCCCCGGAAGGAAGACGCTTGCGGGCAGCAATCACCGGGGAGGAGGCAATGCGGGCACCGGCAGTACGCAAACCCGCCTGATACGCATACTCCAAGGCAGTAGCCAGATCTTGTGAAGCTCGCGCCGCCAGCGCCTGTTCAAGCAAGGCATCGGCGCTTTCCAAGAAAGATTCACGGCTTCGCGAACGCGTACCAGCCTTCGCAGAATGACGAATTTTCGACAGCGTCGCCGAGGGAATGCGCACCGGCGCGCGGTCATGCCCCTGCACAGCCTGTGCCGGGACCACAAAAAGTGCATTCTCCTTGACAGCCATGGCCATCTCCTTTTCGTCAAACTCTTATCACCGCGCTCACCCATTGGCGCGAGCAAGCATGTGGTGTTTTTGTTAGCCGTCACTCTAAGAGGACGTCCGCAAGACCATTCTACAAATCTTCGAACAAGTTTTCTATCCCCTGTGGAAAACCATCCCTCCCCCACCTCGCTTCTCTCGAGCAAAAACCCCGCCCAATCGAAACACTGCTAGTCCCCCAATCCCGAACAAGCTGGCGAAGACCCCAAAAGCACAAAGTAGCACCACCAACCGACTGCACTCCGGGGAAGAAATCCAGTAATGCCCAGACAAAAATCTCCACACGTGCCACGATGGAAAAGTGAGTTTTTCCGTCGAGCACGTTGCACCCCACCAGTTCGCGGCCCTATGCCCCCGACTGGTGGACATCTATCTCTCGGCAATGGACTACCCCAAAGAGATGTTCGACCACCGAGTCCCCGCCTGGATCCGGGCTATCTACCAGCCGGGTTTCAGCGCTGTTGTGGCCTTCCACACCGAGGTCGACGACCCCAATAGCCTCCCAACCCCCATCGGCGTGGCCTACGGCTCCCTCGGCACCCACCTCGACTGGTGGCACAGCAACGTCCGCCAAGGACTCATCGAACGGGGCTTAAGCACCGACGTCCTGCACAACTACTTCGAACTCACCGAAGTTCACGTCCACCCCACCCAGCAGGGACAAGGCATCGGCAGGCAACTGATCGAAAAACTTGCCCAGACCACCAGCGCTGAGAAAATACTGCTGTCCACACCGGAAGTCCCGGATGAGCACAACAGGGCCTTCCACCTCTACCGGGATCTGGGTTTCACGGACGTTCTCCGACACTTCCACTTTCCCGGCGACGAACGACCCTTTGCCATTTTGGGCGCCCCGCTACCCCTCGCCGAGCGCCAACCCCACCCCTAAGTCGCACCCGACAAGAACAACAGGGGAAATTAACGCAAAACGTCCTGGCCGTGGGCTGCATCCCACGCCGGCGCCATACCCAAATTGTGCAGCACCTCCTGCGTAGCGCGCGCAAAGTTCAGCGTCATGAAGTGCAAGTCCGGCACTCCTTCTGCAATGAGACGCTCCGCCATCGCGGTGGAATATTCAATACCCACCTTGCGGATGTCATCGCGATTGGCTTGTTCATCGCCACGGGCGGCCTTTTCTAGACGCTCCTCCAACTCTCGGGGAAGGTGTGCACCCGACAGCTCGACCTGGCGACGCACGGATCGTAGAGAAGTAATCGGCATCAGACCAGGAATGATCGGCTTTTCTCCCTGCACCGGATCCAAAGCTGCGATCCTGTCTCGAAGCCGCAGATAGTACTCCGGGTCGAAAAACATCTGAGTGATGGAGTAATTCGCGCCAGCCCGCAGCTTATTGACCGTGTGCAAAGTATCTTCTTCGAGAGTGCTCGCCCGATAGTGACCTTCGGGGAAAGATGCGATACCGATATCAAAGTGCGCGCACTCATCAATCGAACGCACCAGCTCGATCAGTTCGCTGGCATAGCGCAGTCCGCCTTCAACCGGAGTCCACTCCCCCAACGGGTCCCCGGGCGGATCGCCGCGAAGCGCCAGCAGATTAGATAAGCCCGCGTGAGCGTAAGCCTTGAGGATGTCACGCAACTCGTCTTCAGTGTGCTCCACCAAAGTCAGGTGCACGAGAGTCGTTAATGGCTTCTGGGCAAGCTGTTCGGCAACACGCTGCGTGCGTGCCCTCGTGCTGCCGCCGGCACCATAGGTGACAGAGACGAAACTTGCACCCAAGTCATGGAAAGTTGCTGCGGCACGATTCAGCCGCTGTTCGGCAGTGTCGTCTCGTGGTGGCATAAATTCCACCGAAAAAGGCACCCGACCAGCCGGTGTCCTGCGGAGCACGTCCGTGATTCCGAGTTGATAATTTTCCATAAGTGGACTTTGTGATGACATAGACGCCCATTCTAGGTGCCAAAAGACGATTGTGTACAGCACAAACACACCCTTAATGGACAGCTTTGTTCAGTTTTACTTGCCCAAGCTGTTCACATGCGGTTAAGCACCCCAAAGTCCCAACGACACCACCACCCCACTACGACCAGCAATACCCCCAGTTACCCCCATTCGGGCGCCGACGCAGAACTTCAGCAGTTCCCACAACACTAACAAACAGCCAGGCATATACGAGGGGCAGGTACCCCCGCGGTCCGTTGCTGGGCCGGTGGAAAAACATGGAAGAATAGGAAGCCATGAGCACCGCTGACGTTTCCGCCCTCACCCCAGACAACTTGCCTGCCGCTGTCACTCAGCGCCTGGACGAATTCCTCACCGCCCAATGCGCCGTTGTCGATGACATTGACAATTCTATTTCTTATGCGGGTCAACTGCTCAAGGATTTTTGCCTGGGTGGCGGTAAACGCATTCGCCCCTTGTACGCATGGGCCGGTTTCGTTGGCGCCGGCGGACTCGACACGTCAATCAACCCCGATCACGTGCTTTCCGCTATCTCCTCCCTGGAACTCATCCAGGCCTGCGCGCTCATCCACGATGACATCATTGATGCCTCCGATACCCGCCGCGGGCAGCCCACCGTGCACAAAGCGGTGCAAGCCCGCCACTCAGCCCACAGCCTCGCCGGGGACGGCGCAGACTTCGGCGCCGCCGTGGCCATCCTCCTCGGAGACTTAGCCCTTGCTTGGTCGGACGACATGCTTTTAACCTCCGGCTTGGACGGGGAAATCCTCGCCCGCGTGCGCACCCCTTGGCAGGCCATGCGCACAGAGGTCATCGGTGGCCAGATCCTCGATATTTCGGCCCACGCCGCCGGGGACGAATCCATGGAGGAAGCCTGGAAGATTAATCGCTTCAAAACAGCGGCGTACACCATCGAGCGCCCGCTGCACATCGGGGCCGCTATCGCCGGCGCCGACGCCGACATCATCCAGGCCTACCGCGCTTATGGCCGCGACATCGGAATCGCTTTCCAGCTACGCGATGATCTCCTCGGCGTTTTCGGCGACCCCGCCGTCACCGGCAAACCCGCCGGCGATGACCTGCGCGAAGGTAAACGCACCGTGTTGTTCGCCACCGCCGTGCAGCAGGCCGACAAAACCAACCCCGAAGCAGCTCGCTACCTGCGGGACAACATTGGACGGGTGGAAACCCCCGAGGACATCCGCACCATGTCCAACCTCCTTATTGAACTTGGCGCCGTCGACCGGGTAGAAGAACACATCTCCCAGCTAACGGCTTCGGGGCTTGCCGCCCTGGAAAACGTCACGCTGGCTGAAGGTGTGGGAGAAATGCTCACCAACCTGGCCATCAAAGCCACCGCCCGGCGCGCATGAGGACCGCTCAGGTGAATGAGACCGCCGTGGCATCGGGTGCCGCTGATAGTGGGGAGTTTCCCGATGCTGCGCATTCGCGCCTGCTGCAGGTTGCGGGTGTCGTTGGTGCGGTAGGTGCTGCGCTGATTGCGCTGGGTTCTTATGGTGCTGGGGCGATTCGTTACCGGGGTGGTGTGGCGGATGCTGTGGGCTTGGTGTGGTTGACCTATGGCCATGGCGCGAATGTGTCCAACGTTGCTTTTTGGTCTGGTTTGACGTTGCTTGTCGCTGGCTGGGTGTTGTTGGGCAAGGGCGCCATTTTTGATGCTGGTGGGGTGGTTGTTGAGCATGTGTTGCGTACTCGGGCGGTGGTGCGTTGTGTGGTTTTGTGGACGGTTCCTTTGGTGTTTGCGGCCCCGGTGCTGAGTAGGGATGTGTATTCCTATTTGATGCAGGGCGCGATGACGCGTGATGGTTTTGATGCTTATAGCCAGGGCGCGATTGCGGATCCGGGTGTGTATCTCTATGAGGTGTCGCATGATTGGCGCACTACGACGACGCCTTATGGTCCTTTGCATTTGTTTATTGGCAAGGTGGTGACCAGCATTGCGGGCGATAATGTGTCGCTGGGTGTGGTGTTGTTTAAGGCGTTGGCGGTTTTTGGTTTTGTGTTGATTGGGTGGACGTCTGCGCGGATTGCGGTGGAGTTGGGTGGGAATCCGGCTTTGGCTTTGTGGTTGGGGGCTGCGAATCCGGTGGTGCTGACGCATTTGATTGGTGGTCTGCACAATGAGGCGTTGATGGTGGGGGCCTCGGGTGTGGCGGTGTTGTTGGCGGTGCGGCGCCGGTTGGTGTTGGCGACGGCGGTGTTGGCTGTGGCTATTGCTATTAAGGCGACGGCGATTATTATTTTGCCGTTTTTTGCGTGGATGGCTGTGGATCGTTTGGTGGCGTCGCGCTCTTTGGGGTGGGGTTTTCCGGCCCGGGTGGGTGCTGCTGTGGGGGCTGGGGTGGCTTTGGCTGCGGAGTTGTTGGCGGTGTTGGCGGTGATTACTGCTGTGACTCGTACGAGTTGGGGGTGGGTTGGTGAGATTAGTGGTAATGGGAAGGTGATTAATCCTTTGGCGGCGCCGTCTTTTGTGGCGGGTGCGGTGATTCCTTATGTTCGGCTTTTTGATGAGGATGCGTCGTTTAACACGGTGTTGGCGCTGACCCGGGTGGTCTCGGGTGTGTTGTTGTTGGTTGGTTTGGCGGCGTGTTGGTTTGTGTTTCACGGCTCGGCGCGGCGTGCGGTGGCTGGCATGGTGGCGGCTTTTGCGGTGGCGACTGTGTTTAATGCGGTGGCTTTGCCGTGGTATTACATCAGCCCGTTGGCGTTGGTGGGTGCGGTTCGTCCTTCTCGCCGGGTGGTGGGTTTTGTGGTGTGGGCGTCGATTGTGGTGGGGATGTCGTTTACGGCGTCGGGTAATCACAAGTTGTATGACGCGCCGTGGATTGTGCCGTTGGGGTTGTTGGCGTGGGGTGTGACGTTGTGGTTGTTGGGGGCGCGGGTTCCGCTGAGTGTGCGGGTGGGGTCAGCCTCGCAGCGTTAGGGCGCGGGTGCGGCGTTTGAGGGGTGCGGATACACTACAGCCCGGCCTGGCGGTTTCCCTGTGTGGGTAACTGCCGGGTCGGGCTGTGCTGTGTGGTGGTGGGTTAGAGGGCCATTGCTTGGGCGCGGCGCATGACTTCGCGGGCGAGGTGTCCGTGGAGGGCGTCGACGGGGCGGCCGGGGAGGGAGTCGTCTTCGGTGAAGAGGAATTGGAGGATTTCTTCGTCGGTGTAGGAGCCGTCGGAGAGGAGTTTGATGACTCCGGGGACGAACTTGTTGATGGTGCCGTCTGCGTGGAAGTACTTTTCTGGCAGTTGGGCGACGCCGTCTTTGGTGACGGCGATGAGTTCGTGTTGTTTGAGGAGGTTTTGCAGGCAGGTGACGACGACGCCCATGCGTTCTGCGGCATCTGGCACGGTGATGACGGGTTCGCCGTCGGGCAGGATGCTGTAGTCGGGGCGGCTAGCGACGGCGGGTGCGAGGTCTTTGTCGTCTACGCTTCCGCGGAGGTCGCGGCCTTGTCCGCGGGGCACGAAGGTCATTTGTGGGCGACGTCGGCCGCGGGCGGAGTTTTTGAGGGTCTTTTTCTTTCCAGACACGTTTCCCAACATTAGTTGTTGTTGGTGTGTTGGTGGCAATTTTTGGGGTGTTTTTGGATGCGTGGTGGTGGGTTTTGGGGGTTGGGTGGTGTGCCGGAGGTGTCGTGGCGGGGGATGTTCTGTAACACTTGGCGTATGGCTTTGCTTAACCAGGGTGATCTTCTCGACGGTCGTTATCGTATTGATACTCCGATCGCTAAGGGCGGTATGTCTGTTGTGTACCGCTGTATTGATATGCGTTTGGGGCGTGCTGTTGCGGCGAAGGTGCTCAATGAGGAGTTTGCGGGCGATGAGCTGTTTCGGGCGCGGTTTCGGCGGGAGGCGCGTTCGATGGCGCGGTTGTCGCATCCGTGTTTGGTGAATGTGTATGACACGTCGTCGTCGGGGGAGCATGTTTTTTTGATCATGGAGTTGATCACGGGGGGCACGTTGCGGGAGTTGTTGGCGGAGCGTGGTCCGATGCCGCCGTATGCGGCTGCGGCGGTGTTGCGCCCGATGTTGACGGGGTTGGCGGTGGCGCATCAGGCCGGCATGATTCACCGCGATATTAAGCCCGATAATGTGTTGATTAATGCTGATCATCAGGTGAAGTTGGCTGATTTTGGGTTGGTGCGGGGCACGAATCGGGGTGATGAGGTTGAGCAGACGATTATGGGTACGGCGGCGTATTTGTCGCCGGAGCAGGTGCGTGGTCAGCAGTTGTCGCAGTCTAGTGATGTGTTTGCCGCTGGGGTGGTGCTGTATGAGTTGTTGACGGGGCAGACGCCTTTTGGGGGTGATTCTTTGAAGGAGGTGGCCTATGCGCGGCTGTCGCAGCGGGTGCCTGCACCGAGTGGGGTGATTGATGGGGTGCCGCCGGAGTTTGATGAGTTGGTGTTGCGGGCGACCGAGCCGGAGTCTTTTGATCGTTTTGGCGATGCTGGGGAGTTTTTGGAGGCGCTGGATGGGGTGGCGCGTGCAGTGGGGTTGCATGATTTTGAGGTGCCAGTGCCGACGAATGCGGCGGCACATCGGGCGAGTGCGGTGCCGACGGAGTTTACGGATTTGTTGACGGCTCAGATTGATCGTTGTGGTGAGCAGTCTGACGGGGTAGCGGATGCGGCGACTGAGGTGTTGCCGCAGTCGGCGGCGGGGGTGGCTGCTGATGCTGAGCCGACGTCGATAATCGCTGGGCACCAGCCTGGTGCGCAGCAGGTGTCCGGGGTGGATGAGACGGCGGTGATTCCGGCGCAGGAGTATTACCCGGAGGTTGAGCCGGAGACGGCGGTGTACCCGTCTTCGCAGCCGGCGGCCGAGGTGGATGTGGCGCCGGCGCAGGCGCCGCGCCCGCATTATGTGCGCCACGATGAGCAGGAGGGGTTGGCCGGCCCGGGCCGGTTGCCGCAGGCCCCTGCGGTGGTTGATGAGCCGCCGGAGCTGGCGCCGGTGCGTAATCGTTCGGCGGTGTCGGTGGTTTTGTGGATTGTGATTGTGGTGTTGTTGTTGGGCACGTTGGGTTTGGGGGGCTGGTGGTTGGGTTCTGGTCGCTATGGGGATATTCCGATCGTGGTGGGCCAGGATTCTGCGCAGGCGGTGGTGTCTTTGGAGCAGGCGGGTTTTTCCCCGGAGACGGTCAAGCAGTATTCGGATACGGTGCCGGTGGCGGAGGTCATCGGTACGGAGCCCGCGGGTGGTGAGCGCCTCCCAAAAGGTAGGACGGTCCGGCTGCTGTTGTCGCTGGGCCGGCCGACGGTTCCGGATTATCCTGCAGATCGCGATGTGCAGGCGTTTTATGAGCAGTTGTCGCAGCGCACGTTGGTGCCCACCCGTGGGGAGGATAAGTTCAGCGATGAGGTTCCGGCGGGTCAGGTGGTTTCCACTGAGCCGCCGCCTGGCGCCGCGTTGAACGTCGGCGCTAAAGTGATAGTTCACGTTTCGAAGGGGCCTGCGCCGGTGAAGGTGCCGGACCTGAAAAACGTCACTGTTGACAAGGCACGTCAGCTGCTGGACAAGGCCGGACTCATCGTGGGAAACACCCGAGAAGAGTTCGACCCCAACGCCGACGGCGGCAACGTCGCCGGTTCCTCCCCGGCCGCCGGGGAGGAACTCCTGCGTGGCTCTAGCGTCGACTTGATCGTGTCCACCGCGCTCAAGGTCCCGAAGGTCGCTGGCCTGTCCAAGGATACGGCCGAGAAAGCCCTGCAGGATGCTGGGCTGCGCGTCGGTAGCGTGACCTACTCCGATAAGCCGGCCCGTGCTGCCACCGTCGTCGAGTCCTATCCCGCCGCCGGTGAACGCGTGGATCCCGCCTACCCGGACGTGGATTTGGTGCTGCCCGCCAAGGTGCAGGTCCCTTCCGTGACGGGCAAGAAAGTCAAAGACGCCCGCAGCGTGTTGGAAAAGGCCGGCTTTAAAGTCGACGCCGACGGCGCCGGCGACGGCGCCAGGGTCATCACCACCAGCCCCAAATCCGGTGAGGATGCCGCGGCCGGGTCAACAGTGGTTTTAAAAACGCTCGGATAAAAAAGAGGTACCGGTGACGTCCTTTGCGGCCAGAAACCACACCATCGCCCGCTGGCTAACCCGACCCTTCGTGGCCTACCTTCTCGGGTTGGCCGGCATAGCCGGGTTCTTCCTCTTTCACCCCTGCCCCACCGGGCCCGGGCTGTGTCTGAGCATTCGCCGCGTCATCGACACCGGTGTTTACTGGGCGGGCGCCCGCGCCTTCATCACCGGCGCGCCCCTCTACGACGTGGGTTTTCCCACCGTCGGCACCACCCTGCCGTTTACCTATCCCCCCAGCGCCGCCCTCGCGTTTGTGCCGCTGACCATCTTCAACCAAGACACCGCCGGCTGGGTGTTCAGCGCCGTCAACCTGTGCTGGCTTGCGGTGATCCTCCGGATGCTGCTGCCCCAGGCCAGCCCCCGGCTCCGGGCCTGGCTGTGGTGCCTGGCACTGCTGGCAGACCCCGTGATCAACACCATCGGCTACGGCCAAATCAACCTCGCCCTCATGGCCCTGGTTCTGCTCGACATCACCCGCGGCCGGGGCCTCGGTCGCGCCCAAGTACTTATCAAAGCCATCCCACCCGGAATGCTCATCGGCGTGGCCGCCGCCATCAAACTCACCCCCTTAATTTTTGTGCTGGTCTACCTCATCCGCCGTGAGCCCAAAGCAATCCTCGGCATGATCGCCGGCGCCGGGATCTCCATCGCCGCCGCAGCAGCACTACGCCCCAGCCTGACCTGGACGTTCTACACCAACACCATCTTCCACGCCGGGCGCATCGGCGACCCCGCCTACGCGCTCAATGTCTCCGCCCGCGCCATCGCGGTGCGCGCCACCGACAACCCCACCACCCAACTGCTGCTGTGGGCGGTCTTGTGTGCCACCACCCTGCTGCTAGTCAGCTGGGCCGGCTGGCGCCACCGGGCAAACCCCACCACGCTAACCACCATCGTCGCCCTCGGCGGGCTCATCATCTCCCCCGTCAGCTGGGCCCACCACTGGGTCTGGCTCATCGCTGCCGCCATCGTGTGCTGGGCGAGCGCCCGCTGGTTAAGCGTCTGGATCGCCATCGCCACCATCATCGCCCCCACCCACGACTTCCTGCCGCGGGGCAACATGGTCGAATACACCTACACCGCAGCCCAGCAACTCGCCTGCGCCCACTACGTCATCCTGGCACTAATCATCTGCCTCACCCTCGCCATCCGAGGTCCCGAAAAGCCGGGCACTCACTGCAAGAACTCATCCACCTCGGCCACAAACTTCATGATCTCAAAACGCAACGGATGAGAGACCAGCTCCGCGTCGGAAAAACACTCCAACGCCTCCATGGCTAAACTGCGCGCCTGCTCCAGTGCGCCCTGCGAACCCGCAATACGGCCCCGCACATACAACACCTCAGCCCGCTTCACCGCGAAACCAGTCTGCTCGAACCCATCTACGGCGGCCACCAAGAAATCCGCCGCCTGCGTCGGATAGCCCGCATTAAAACTGGCCAACCCCATCTCCAACGCCCACTGCGCCTCCCGCGCCACCGGTGTGGTCTCCGCATCGCCCGGAACATTCGCGATCTCCGCACCATGCACCGGATCCAGCAGCAAACGCCGGCGCCTATCCATCAGCTCCTCAATGGTTGCCATATCCTCCACCGACGCCGTACCCGGCCGCTGCGACAAGCCAGAAACCAACGCCAGCAGCGCATCCGCATACTCCCCCATCACTCCCTCATCACGATCCGGCGCCTGGGAAAGGCGCTGCAAAATGTGCACCGCCTCCCGCAAACAACTCACCCCCTCGTCGTACAACTGCGCCTCGAAGAACTGACGCGCAGCCATCGACAACGCCTCCTGGCTGCTGCGCGGCGACTCCACCTGGCCCGCCAATTGGGCCTGCTCCACCAGGGCGCGGGCTGCGGTCTCGTGGTGGCCGAGTTCCACACTCGCATTAGCCAACGCGCCATAAAGATGCGCCCGCACCAACACCGCATCCCCCGCGAACCCGGCGCGCTCGCACGCATCCAAGGCATTCTGGGCCACATCGGCGGCCTCAATAAATCGCTCCTGCCGGTCCAGCAGCAGCGACAAACTCAACCCCGCGGCGGCGTGTGCGAAATTCAGCCCCGCGGCCGCTGAGAGGTTGACCATGTGGCGCAAGTGCTCAGCCGCGTCCCCCAGCTCTCCCAAAGCCACCGCGGCGCGGGAGGAGAACCGGGCGGCACAAAAACGCACCGCCAGGCTGGATGTGGTTTCGCTGCGGCAGGCCCGGTCGCTGGCCTCAATGACGGTGGGGAAATCGTCATACATCAAGGCGGTGGCGGCCTCCACTAGTGTGGCCCATGCCGGCTCCATCTCGTGGGGTTCCTGGCCGATGACGTCCTCGAGCTGTTCCAGGCTGGGGCCTCCCACCACCCGCTCGATGGGGGCCAGCCACAGGGCTGCCCGCAACGCGTTAAAGGCGTGCAGCCAGGCTAGGGCCTGCAGTTCGGAGAGCTGGTCGACGATGTTGGGGTCTTGCAGTGCGCTATCTGCGGCGATTTTTTCGATGGCGACCAGGGTGGCCATGTCGGTGTACAGCATCCCGCGGCGGGCCATGTCGTCGAGGAGTTGTTCAAATTGCCAGCCCAGTTCCGGCGGGTGTACGTCCAGGGCCACGTAGGGCTGCTGCTGGGATGCCGGATCTTTCGGGCTGGTTGCGGTGTCGCCACTGCTCGTCGGTGTCTTTGAGGCAGCGGTGGATGGTTGCCAGGCGGCTGTCATGCCGCTGACGTCGGCGACTTGGTTTGCGCTTGCACCCGTTGGGGCGGGTACGGGTTCGACATCGTAGAGGGCGTCGATTTCTTGGGTTGCGAGATAGGGGTGTGGGTGGCCTGGGCGCGCGTCGAAAGCTTCGGCGATGTCGCGGGCGAGGGTTTCGAAGAAGCCGCGGGCTTGGGCGACGGTGGGCTGTTCCAGATCGGCCCGGGCGAAAAAGGGCAGGCTGGCGCCGGGGATGGTGGTGCTAAGGATTTGGTCGGGGTGGGTGCTTTCGACCGCGTGGAGGAGCAGCGCGGCGGCGGTGGCGGCTTCCAATAGGACCAGCGGTGATTCGGCGTGTTTAAACCAGGGCATGTGGCGCTGCAGGATGCGCACACCACGGTCGAGCCGGTCGGGGCGGCCAGCCGCCCCGGAGATCGCCAGGTAGCGCAGGTGCAGGGGCAAGCTTTCGAAGAAGCGGGGCGATTGTTGGTAGCGGCGGTAGGCCCGGATGTGGGCGGCCCAGGCCCGGTCGTCGCGGCCGGTGCGCAGCCAGGGTTCCAATAGGATGCTCAGGAGTTCTTCCGGGTTGCGGTCGCATTGGGGGGCGTCGACGGCGAGTGCCTGGTCGCCGAGTTCGACAGCTTTTTCCCATTGCTTGTCCCTGATGGCGTGCATGATTTCGTAGCCGGGTTCGCAGCCGAGGCAGTCGCTGAGTTCGCTGCGGGGGGCTGCGAGGTATTTGTGGAAGTAGGTTTCGGCGGCAGCGGTTTCGCCCATTTCGCGCAGCCAGCTGTAGCGGCGGATGTAGACGGGGCGCAAGGATTGGCCGCGGGAGAGGTAGAACTTCTCCATGTGGTCGAAGATGTCTTCGCACTGTTGGTAGGGCACCGTGGGCACGGAGCGGACGGCGACGAGGACGTACTTGTAGTACCAGCCGACGTCGTTGCGGGCGTCGTCGTCGAAGAGTTCCGGGTGGCTGTTCAGCGTGGATTCTAGCCACACGAACGGGGCGATGACCTCGGTGAGTTGGCCGCCCATGGCATAGGCCCCGCAGAGTTGGCTGTAGCAGTAGACGGCGAGTTCCATCTCGCCTGCGTCTTCGGCGGCGGTGGCGGCTTGGGCCCATAGGGCGGAACAGCTCGGCCCCCAGGGTGCGCCGAGCGCACGGTCGATGAGGTCGTCAAGATCGCGGTCGGGGCTTTGGGGGTTTTGCTGTTCGTCCATACCCAAAACTTACCCGTTTGCGGGGTTGGTTTTTGTACTTTGCGGGTCGTGGTGTGGCGGGGTTTAGCCCGGTGTTAGGTGGATAGGCAGCGGGCGATGAGGGTGCTGAAGACACTGGTGGACCAGGATCTAGCTTGGGCGTTCATGGGGTGGCGGCCCGCCAGGAGGGCTTGGACGTAAAAGCCGCGGATGGCGGAGAATACGATTTCTTCGTCGCTGATTTTGCCGGCGAGTTCGTAGACGATGGTGGCGTGGGCGTTAAAGACGAGCATGCCGCGCCCCCGGCTGGCGGAGGTGGCGGAGCGGGCTTTGTCCATGGCGTCGACGAGCCCGGCGAAGGGGCCACTGGCGGTGTCTTTGGATTGGGTGGAGATGACCCGGCCGGCGATGTCGGCGTCGGGTAGGAACAAGACCGGCAGGGTGGTGGGTTCGAAGCTGCGGATTTCCACGGTGATGTTTTGTCCGGCCAGGGCTCGTTCGGCGAGTGCTTTTAGTGGCAGCAGCGCGGCTTCGTCGGCGATGTCTAGCGGGTCGAGGACACCGATGATTTCTTCGATATCCAGGGCGCTGATGCGTGCCTGTGGCCGGTCGAGGGCGTATTGGCCGAGGAGTTGTTCATCGAAGGCGTATCCGGCGTTGATGATGCATAGCCCGTTGGCGGCCGCGACGGGTTCGATGGTGCGGAATTGGGTGTCGTTGGGGCAGTAGCGAACGGCCCCGTATTCCTCGATGATGGCGTCGAGGGTTTTGCTGCCGACGGTGGTGCTGAAGGGCACGGTGCGGGCGATCAGGTCGCGGGTGTCGCGGTCGGCGATGGCTAGCGATTTGAGGCCTTGGATGTGGGCGGCGGCAAAGCGGGAGAATTTTTCGGGGTTGCTGTCGGCGAGGGTGTTGAGCCAGTCGCGGATTTGGGCGCCAAGCGCCTCGCGGGTGTCGGCGAGGAGTTCGTCGTCGAAGAGTTGTTCCCGGGAGGCGGTGGGTTTGAGTTGGTCGCTGTCGATGACCAGTCGCACGAAGTAGGCCCAGGGTGGCAGCAGGTTGGTGATGTTGTCGCCGAGCAGCATGCGGCGCAGGTAGACGCGGTGGTTTTGGATGGAGCCGGGGGCTACTCCCCCATCGACGATGTAGGCAACCCCCACCAGGCCTGCGGCGGGAACGTCGACGGTGAAGGAGTCTAAGGGGTTAAAACCGAAGTTGCTGGCGCACCAGGCGTCGCGTTCGCGGCTGCGCATCTCAAAGGGGGCGGGCTGGCGGCACAGTTGTGAGGAGGTGAAGCTGTCGCTTGCGCGTTCCACGGTGACGTCGAGCGGGAGGTAGCGGCCGTAGTGTTCGATCAGGCGGCCGAGTACGCCGATGGTGTTGAGGCGGTCGCCGGGGCGCAGGGTGAGTACGACGGCGGTGCCGGCTTCGGGTAGCTGGGTGGGGGCGGTGTCGGCGGCTGCTTGGCGCACGCTCCAGGTGCCGCCGGCGTGCCCGGACCAGACGATGGTGTCGGGGTTGGGGGTGCGGGCGCTGCGGGAGTAGACCTCGATGGTGGAGGACACCATGAAGCAGGACAGAAGGCCGATGCCGAATTGGCCGAGGAAGTCTTGGCGGGCCATGCCCCATTCGTCTTTTTTCGACGATGCCCCGATGGTGGACAGGAGCTGTTCGGCGTCTTCAAGAGTGAGCCCGATGCCGGTGTCGATGATGGTGAGGGTGGTTTCGCCCAGGATGAAACGCATCCGGGTGGGGCAGTCGGGGTCGATGTCTTGGCGAGCGGTGATGGCGTCGAGCCCGTTTTGGAGTAGTTCCCTGACGAATACGGTGGGCCCCGAATAAAGGTTGGTGCTGAGCAGTTCGACGATGCCTGCGAGATCCACTTGGAAGTTGTGAACAGGTGTGGTCATGCTGGGTTACCAACCTTTCGTGCGTCTTAAGGTGTCGGGGCCGGGTGGGTGGGTTGGGGGTTAGGGTGCGGCGATGAGTTGGGGGTCGAAGGTGGCGACGTAGTCTTCCATGCTTTCCAGGCAGGCGGCCAGGGCGGTCATGAGGAATTCTTCGAGTTGCTCGTCGGTGAGTCCGTGGCGGACTTCGAGGTTGCATTCGACGCGGGCGAAGATGTGGCCGCTGTCGAGTTGGTCGGGGAAGGCCATGCCGTAGACGGTGGAGGCGTTCCATTTGTTGGCCCACGCCGCCAGCGAGGATAGGGCTTCGGCGGGCAGCATTTTGTTGCTGGAGGCCATCGACACGGTCAAAAAGGGGCTTAAGGTGGCGGGGTCGATGATGGTGCCGAAGGAGGAGAAGGCGGTGACGATGAGGTTGGGGTTGTCCTCGCTGGTGTCGTAGCGGACGTTTTTGTTGTCGAGCAGCTGCGTGACACGGGCGCGGGTGATTGCTGGGGTGTTGTCTGCCATGGTGCTAGTTCTTTTCGCTGGTGTCGTTGAGGTTCATGCCGGCGTTGCCGCGATTGCTGTCGGCGCTGTCGGGTGCTGGTGGCGCGATGTCGGGGAAGTGTTCGGCTAGCCGTTGCGCCATGTGGCCCATGCTGCCGATGGAGGAGCGGAAAAAGCCGGTGAGTTGCTCATCGGTGGCGCCGGTGCGGGTGGGAAGTGCGGTCGACATGAGGATGCGGGAGGGTTTCTCGTCGACGATGCACAGTTTTGGCACCAGCATTTCTTTGTTGAGTTCGGGTACGAGCCGGTGGGCGCGGGTGAGGTGTTCGCCGGTGATTTCTGCTTGCCACATGGCGTAGATGTGCAGGTAGTTGTCGGTGATTTTGACCCAGGTGACCAGGTTGATGAAGGGGATGATGATTTCGTCGTCGCCTTCGGGCCGGTAGTTGAGGTTGTCGGCGGCCGCGATGGCGGCGATGCGTTGTTGGGTGCAGGCTGGCAATGTCATTGTGTGTCCCTTGGGGTGGCGGGCTGTGGGCGACGGTGGGGTTCGCCGTGGGGTGGTTGTCGCGGCTTACAGTCGCCGGGTTGTGGCGGGCCCTGGGCCGGCTGCGGCTGGCTGGGCGGGTGGTTTCTAGTGTATCGGCGTCTTTGTGGCCAACTGGGGTGGTGGGTGCTTGGGTGGGGCGGGATATGCCACACCCCGCAGGCGCGGGTTGGGTGCGCGTGCGGGGTGTGGGGGCTACCGCGTGGTGCGGCGGGGGTTTTAGGCGCCCTTGCGGGTGTTGCGGAGCATTTCTGCGACGAGGAAGGCCAGCTCCAGCGACTGCTGGGTGTTCAGGCGGGGGTCGCAGGCGGACTCGTAGCGGCCCGGCAGGTCGATGTCGGTGATATCTTCGGCACCGCCGAGGCATTCGGTGACGTTTTCGCCGGTGAGCTCGATGTGGATGCCGCCCGGGTGGGAGCCCAGTGCGCGGTGCACCTCGAAGAAGCCTTGGACTTCGTCGATGACTTTGTCGAAGTGGCGGGTCTTGTAGCCGTTGGAGGAGGTGGTGGTGTTGCCGTGCATGGGGTCACACTGCCAGACCACTTTGTGTCCGCTGGCTTCGACGGCCTGCACGATGGCAGGCAGCACGGAACGGACCTTGTCGTGTCCCATGCGGGCAACCATGGTGAGGTGGCCGGGCTCGAAGTTCGGGTCGAGGCGGTCGGCGTAGGCGACGGCTTCTTCCGGGGTGCAGGTGGGGCCGATCTTGATGCCGACGGGGTTGCCGATCAGGGCGGCGAAGTTGACGTGGAAGTCTTCCAGGCCGCGGGTGCGTTCGCCGATCCACACCTGGTGTGCGGACAGGTCGTACAGTTCGGTGTCGCCGAACTCGTTTTCGGCTAGGCGCAGCATGGCGCGCTCGTAGTCGACCAGCAGTGCTTCGTGGGAGCAGTAGATGTCGGCGGTGCGCAGGTTGTGGTCGGCCACGCCGCAAGCGGCCATGAAGTTCAGGCCGGCTTCGATTTCGCTGGCCAGTGCTTCGTAGCGGGCGCCGGCCGGGGAGTTCGCGACGAATTCGCGGTTCCACTCGTTGAGGCGATGCAGGTCGGCGGTGCCGGAGCCGGTCAGGGAGCGCACGAGGTTCATGGCGGCAGAGGAGTTCGCGTAGGCGCGAATCATGCGGGCCGGGTCGTGGCGGCGGCCTTCCGGGGTGGCTTCCACGGAGTTGACGATGTCGCCGCGGTAGTTCGGCAGGCCGTTTTCGTCCAGGTCGGAGGAACGCGGCTTGGCGTACTGGCCGGCGATGCGGGCCATTTTCACCACCGGGGTGGAGGCACCATAGGTGAGCACCACGGCCATCTGGAGAAGGGTCTTAATGTTTGCGCGGATGTGCGGTTCGGTGTTCGACTCGAACGTTTCGGCGCAGTCGCCGCCTTGGAGCAGGAAGGCGCGGCCGAGGGCGACCTCGGCGAGCTGCTGCTTCAGCCGGATAATTTCGGGGGCGACGACGATTGGCGGCACCGATTCGAGGATCTTGCGGACCACGTCGGCCTGCTTCTGATCCCAGCTCGGCTGCTGCTTGGCGTCGCGGCCAACAACATCGTTAAAACGTTCCTGAATGGCGCCGGGCAACGGCGGCAGGTCGGGAAGCTCTTCTACAGGTAAATCTACGGTCCAACTCACGGGACTATTTGTACCACGCCACCACCCTTGCAGCCGAAGTTGGGGCTACCCTTCCTGCGGGTTTTGCGGCTATCTTTCCCATAGTGCTGCAGCAGTTGTGCTGGTCGCGGGCGTTTTTCTGCGCAAAAATACCCGGCTGTTTGCTCAGGGCACTGCCGTTAATCCCGGCTGGTGCGGGCGGTGCCGTCGGGGCGCAAGTTCAAGGTTTTAGAGATGACCTCGTATTTGGCTTTGTTATGCCGGGCATCGACCAGTGCGTCGTGGGCGCCCTGCGGGATGGGGGGAAGCTGGGGCCGGCCGGCCAGCACCCACAGTTGTTTCAGCTCCCCGGTGTAGTGGGGCAGCCCCTTGGGCATATCCGGCATCGCCCCATACAGTTGCGCCAGCACGACGTGGTCGTAGGACCCCACCCAGGCAAACAGCTCGCAGCGCCCTTTGGCGGTGAGGAAGTCTTTGACCTCCCGGGCGATGGTTTCTTTGGACCGCCACGCCTTATCCGCCGGGCTGGGCAGCTGGTTCAGCACGTGGGTTTTCACCCACGAGTTGGCTTTTTTCGCATCGAAGTCCGTGGACACGGCGTAATATTCGCGGCCGTCTTCGGCAACGATTCCGATCGAGACCAGCTCAATGGTGGTGCCGTCTTCGATGAACTCCGTGTCGTAGAAATAGCGCATGGCCACCTACTCTAGCCCCGGGTGGATCGGCGGCCAGCGTTTAGCCCCACTCGATCGGTGCGGATCCCCACTATCGGCACCGCGACCGTCCGCCATCAGCCCCGTGGTGTTCAACGCCAAAAAGGTAGGGCGGCCACGGAGGTGAGGGGTTCGTGGCAGCTGGGCTATCCGGTGGTGGTTGAGGTGCGGGTGGCGGGCGCGCCGGCAGCGGCGGTGGTGGGAGTAGCCGCCCCAGCGCCGCGGAGGCGGGGGAAGAACTTCGCGATCGGTGGGGGCGCCACGATCCAGCCCGCCACCGGCACCATGGACAGAAAGTACACGGCGGCACACCCCGTGAGGCACATCGCCAGCTGCAGCAGGAACCACAGGTTCAGGTGGGGTTCGAAGTCGATGCCGCGCACCGTGAAAAGGTGCATGAAGGCGAACATGCCCAGCGGGTGGCCAATGTAGAACACCAAAGTGTTGCGCCCCAAAAACTGCACAAAGGTGGTGATTCCGGGCAGCTTACTGACCACCACCGCCACCGCCACCGCGGTGGGAATTAACGCCAAACGGTAGATGAATTCCACCAGGATATTGACGTCGTTTTGGTCGATAACGGCAGGACCCAAAACCATCGGATCGAACAGGGCCCCGTCGCTGGACAGGCCCCGAAACACCCGATACCGGGCCTCAATGAGAACCCCCATGGCAATCAGCCCGGTCGCCACCAGCGGATGGTGGGAAAAGTCCGCGATCACGGTCACCAGGTCTTTACCGCGGGCACCCAGCATGAAGATCGGTACGAACACCATGATCTTGAACTGCCAGTCCGGCACCATCTGTTCCTGGGCGAGCAAGAGCAGCGGCGCCAGGGAGGCGATGAGAACGAAGAAGGTGTTCAGCCTGCGGGTCAGCCACAAAAAGAGGTTGGCGACCACCAGCATCTGGAAAAACCAGTACACGGTAATGCCCTGGAGCACCCGGTCACCCCAGGCTGCAAAGGTTAGGGCACCGGTGGACTGCATTGCGGTGGATGCTGCCGCAGATTGCACGATGTCCACGCTCGCCCACACCAGGTAGGGCACCAGGAAAAACCACAGGCGCTTCACGCACAATTCGCTCAAACTTTGGCGCAGCACCTTGCCGGAAAAATAGCCACTGATGAGGAAAAATAGCGGCAGGCGAACCGGGGTGAGCGCCTCGTTAAGGGGCTGGATGATGGTGGAGGATTCCGCCGGAATCGAGGTCGAGGCGTGCAACAGCACCACCCCCAGAATCGACAGGCCACGACCAATGTCCGGCCACGCCAAACGCCCCCCGGAGCGTTGCGCTGCGGGGGTGGGGGTGATGGTGCGTTGCTTCGTTAGGAAAGAGATGACGGCTCGGCTCCCTCGGGGTAGCCCAAGCCTTGCGCCAGGTGGGCTTTCACATCGGCGGCGTACATGTCGACGTACTCGTTGCCGGTCATGTCGGTCAGAATGCGCTGCACATGATCCGCCAAGGCGCGCTGCGCCTCGCGGGAGGCGGGATCCAGCCCCTTGGACTCCACGTAGGCGATCGGATCAATCGGCGCGCCCAAAGCGATGCGCACCTTTGCGGGGCGCACGATCCACGAGCCGATGGGGTTGGCCTTGCGGGAACCAAACATCGCCACCGGAACGATGGGAGCGCCAGTGTTCAGCGCGATGCGGGCCATGCCAGTCTTCGCCTTGTAGATGCGGCCATCCGGGGAACGGGTGCCTTCGGGATAAATGCCCAACACATCCCCCTTGGCCAGCACCTTCTCCGCCGCATCCAGGGCGTCCTTGGCGGCGCTTTCGTTGCCACGCTCAATCGGCACCTGGCCCACGGAGGTGAAAAACCAGCGCTGCAGCGCGCCGACGAAGCCAGTGCCAGTGAAGTATTCGCTCTTGGCCAAGAAGGTGATCTGCCGGGAGACCAGCAGCGGAAGATAGAAGGAATCCATCACCGACTGGTGATTGGACGCCAAAATGGCGGGTCCGGAGGAAGGGAGATTAGACAAACCGGTGATTTCGGGCCGGTTGTACACCCGCAAAGCGGGGCCGAACAGGATGTTCTTAAAAACCCAGTACCACTTGTTATGCATGGTGATTGGCTGCCTTCCGAAGCTCGCGTGGGGTGAAAAGTACCCCAGTAGTTGCCCAAAAACCCTACCCCGCCGCGGGGGATGATGCCCTACCCGCAGGGGTGATTTCAGGGGTAGTAAAAAGATTGATTAGGGGCGGGTTTTTTCTCATTTACTGCCGGGGGTCGCCCGCAGCATCCGCGCTGGCGGCACGCCGCGCCAAATCCGCCACCCCAATGAGACCCGCATGCGAACCCAAAGCCGCCACCTCAACCACCGGTTTCGGCCGGAACTGTCCCCCCACCATCGTCTGTCCCATCACCTCCACCGCACGCTGAAGATACATATCAGCATCACCAACCACTCCCCCACCCAACACGATCAACCCCGGCTCAACAATGTCGGCAACCATCGCAAAACCCCGCCCCATCCAGGTCGCAAAATCCGCCACCGCAGCCTCAGCCAACTCATCACCTTCCCGGCAGGCCACCATCACGTCCTTGCCAGAGACCGCATCCGCAGTCAACCGCGTCGACAGTCGCCCCTCATGAATCAGCTCCACCGCGGTCGTCGCCAAAGCCGTACCCGAACAATAACGCTCCAAACACCCCCGCTTCCCGCAAGAACAGGGACGGCCATCCGGAACTGCCGCAATGTGGCCGAACTCCCCCGCCGTGCCAAAAGCACCGCGCATAATGCGCCCATCAATAACGATCGCACCCCCAATACCGGTGCCCACCGCAAACAGCACCCACATATCCTGGCCCTGGGCCGCGCCATAGCGGTACTCGCCCCACGCCGCCGCATTAGCGTCGTGCTCCAGCACCACCGGCAGGCCCAACCGGGCACTCAAACGCTGCTTCACCTCGGTATCGCGCCACGGCAAGTGCGGGGCAAAACGCACCGTGTCACACTCACGGTTCAAAAAACCCGCCACCGCCAACCCCACAGCATCCACCTCATAAGAGGCACGCAAAAGGTCAACAACCTCAACGATCGCATCAAACAAGCCATCGGAATCCGCCGGGGTGGGCCGCTGCACCTGCGCAATAATGCGGCCCGCGCTATCGACCACCCCACCACGCAAATTCGTGCCGCCAATATCAAAACCGATGGTCAACGGCAGCTGCGCATCCGCGCGCAACACCGCGATCTCATCAAGGGCCTTGGGCAACTCACGACAGGACTGGGAAATCATGAAAAAAAGTCTTTGCTTTCAAAAAAGGGACGGGCCACAGGGGATCATGGCTGGCTAGTAGGGTACCCGGATTCTGCTAGGGAACAGCAATCCCCTCAAAGCCCCAATGCCCGCTTAAGCCGCGCGCACTGGCGGCCCCACGACCACTGCTGTTGCACATGCTGCCGGCCAAGCCGCCCCATCGCCCGTCGATGCTGTGCAGGCGCCGACAGCAGCTCGATGAGCTGATTGGCCAACTCAACGGTGTCACGGCCGGACACCACCACGCCCGCCCCATCCCCGACGGTTTCCGGCGCCCCACCGGAATCCCCCGCGATGACCGGAACGCCACAGGCCTGCGCCTCCAAAAACACAATCCCCAAACCCTCCACATCCAAACCGGCACCCCGGGTACGGCACGGAGTAGCCGCCACCCATGCGCTAGCCAAAAGATCCCGCATCTCCCCCCGATCCAAACGACCGCAAAACATCACGCTATCGCGACACTGCTCCGGCAAACCCGCACGCAGCTTCTCCAATCGGCCACGATAAGGCCCTTGACCGACGAACAATAGATGCGCGTCCCCCGCCACCTGACGCACCGCAGGCCACGACCGGATGAGTTGATCCTGCCCCTTGCGGGCAACCAGCCGCGAACAGCACACCACCAGCGGTGTGGACGCGTTTAAGCCAAAACGCCTAAGGACAGCATCGCGCGCCTCATCCGACACAGGGGCAAAAAAGTCAGCATCGACCCCGCTGGGCATGCGCATCCACGTGGTCGCAGGGCCAAAAGCGCCCCGCAGGCGCCCAAGGGTGTAATCGGAGATAA
Source organism: Corynebacterium aquilae DSM 44791 (assembly GCF_001941445.1). Classification (NCBI taxonomy): domain Bacteria; kingdom Bacillati; phylum Actinomycetota; class Actinomycetes; order Mycobacteriales; family Corynebacteriaceae; genus Corynebacterium; species Corynebacterium aquilae. Next base: position 1,989,399 of record NZ_CP009245.1, read on the forward strand.
ACGTGACCACATCGCAACCGGATCCAATGCGCCGGAGCAGCTGGCGGGCCACGGGCACCATTGACCACCCCACCTCATGACCGTGTGTAGAGGCCACGATGCGGCGGGCCCCCGCCGCACGCGCTGCTGAGGCCAAAAGCCCCAACGGGGCCGCCGCCCCGAACCACACCACCTCGATCCCCTCCGCGGCAATGAGCTCCCGCATACGGCGCGCCACAGCAGGCGTCGGCAGCATCACCGCACCCGGATACCGCACAACCCGATACGGCACCTGAGCGTCATACGCGCGGGCGGCCTCCGCATCCTGGGTAGAGGCGAAAACGATAACGCTGTCCGGATCCAAACAGCCTACAAAATCCGCCAAGTACGACTGAATCCCGCCCACAGTGGGCGGGAAATCGTTAGTTACCAGCAGAATCTTCGGTCCCGGCGCATGCTTTTTCACACCAGCCATGCTAGTGAAAGCCCCTAGCGGACTCTAATAGCGACGTGCGCCGACAAAAGGCATCGCATCGAAAGAGACGACCTGAACCGGAATGCCGTAGTCGGCAGCGTGAACGACCTTGCCGTCACCGATGTACATGCCCACGTGGGTGGCGCCCGGGTAGTAGCCGATGAGGTCACCCGGCTGAAGTTTGTCTTTGGGAATCGGGATACCCGAACCCATCTGCGCCTGGCTGGTTCGCGGAATGGACTTGCCCTGCTGTTGGTAGGCCCACACCATCAAACCCGAACAGTCAAAAGCATCAGGTCCGGTAGCGCCCCAGGAATATGGGGAGCCAACTTTGCTCAACGCCGCCTTGACTGCATCGACACCGGCGGGGTTCTCCCCGTTAATCAGCTCCGGATCGAACTCGAAGGTCGGGCCGTTTTTATTCTCCCAACGCTGACGCTGCTCTGCTTCTAAAGCATCAACCCGGGAACGAATTTCGTTGGTGCGCTGCTCCAGCTCGGCGCGTTTCTCGTCGAGAGTTTCGCGCTCTTTGCGCAACTGGGCCAGTTGGAACTGGGCCTCGGCCTGCGCACGAGAAGCCTGGCTATGCGCCTCAGAAGCCTCCGCAGCAGCCTTTTCTAGCTCTTTACTGGCATGCTCGGTGCGGCGTGCAAGAGCCTGCAAGTAGGCGGTGCGATCGATCGCCGATTGGGGGCTAGTAGCGGAAGCCACTGAAGTAATCGGGTCAACGTTGGCGCCACGATACTTCGCCAGCGCAATACGATCGACTTCTTCCTGGGTACGACGGGCGTTTTCCTTAGCCTCGTCGGCCTTCTTGGTGGCCTCATCGACGCGTCGCTCATAGTCGGCGACCTCGGCCTCCTTGGCCTCCAGGTCCTGCTCCAGGTGCTTAACTTGCTCAGCCTGCGCCTCAGCCTCGCGGCTGACCTGCTCCATCGTGGCAATTAGGGTATCCAGGTTTTCCGGATCGCCGAAGGCGCTCGGAAGCGGGGCGAGCCCGATGACGAGTGCGGTAGCGACGGAAATGGCACCGAGCCGCAAACGGTGACTGGTCTGCACGACGAGCGTCCTCAAATCTTTTGAGCAGGAGAAATCTTGATTCCTAAGAATAGCCTAAGTGTGAGCGCGTGAGCAACACCTTCAAATTCCATCGGTGGTATTTGCGCGAAAATCACCCCAAAATGGGGTTTCCCCCGGCCAGAGAGACGAAAAGAGCGCGAAAACCCCGCCAGTGGAACCAAGAAAACCATGCACCCAGCCTTAAAAATGTTCAGCAAAGCCCCCGCATTCGGAACGAACACACAGCAAAGAAAAAAGGCCAGCCCCAAAAGTAGGGACTGGCCTTGCACGCTAGGCGCGCAACTCAGCTTCGCTTAGAAGCGGACAGCAGAGTGGAAAGGCATGTAGTTGACGCTGGTCTCGCCCAGCGGAGTGCCGGAGTTGATGGCGTGGATGACGGTGCCGTGGCCGGTGTAGATACCGACGTGGGAGGCGCCAGAGTAGAAAGCGACAATGTCGCCAGCACGCATGGCGTTGAAGGGAACCGGGGTACCCTGTGCGGCCTGCGCGTAGGAGGTGCGCGGAATGTGCTTACCAACCTGAGCATATGCCCAAGAGGTCAGGCCAGAGCAGTCGAATGCGTTCGGGCCGGTTGCGCCCCACACGTAGGGAGCGCCGATCTTGGAGGCTGCGGCGTTGACGATGGCCTGACCCTGATCGGGGGCCGGGGCCGGAGCCGGAGCAACGAAGTTGGCAACGGCGTTGTAGTTAGCCGGTGCAGCCTGGTTTGCGAGGGAGGGAACCCAAGCGGCAACGCCAGGAACGTTGGCGATGTTCGGAACATTCTCGAGGCCTGCAACCTCGAAGCGGATGTCGCTGTTAGGAACAACGACCTCAGCGGCCTGTGCCGGCTGCGCCAGGCTGGCGGCGGCACCAATGGTCAGAGCAGATGCAACGGCGGTGTTGCGAGCGGTGCTCGACGTCCGGCGGCTGTGCTTACCCACGAATAATTCTCCAAATCTTCCTGTTTCCTACCGGGTTAGCTGTCGGGTTCGGAAACAGAAAGCTCCCTACCTCTTCACTCCACTCCGACGTGTCGTCGGCAGCTCTCGTATTAAAGAAGAGGATTCACCCCAGAGGAATTCTTGGTTCCCCGGCCCGCCACCATCCTTCGGCGGCGGAAAGGTATATCAAATTGTTCGGTCATGAAGCGAACCGCCCTTAGGGGGCTGCTGCAATGTCTCGATAAGGTTACGAAACGGTCACGGGCACTGTCCAACGGTTTGCCAAAACTCGGCTTGTTATCAGTTCGTTATCAAGCCGTGTCCAAAGCGCCACAAACTCCCCCATTGGTCTGACAACACCGCCCCAAAGAGAAAACTCGGGGACGGATAGCTCCACGTCATGAAACCCTTTTCAGCCTGCTTTCAGGAATTGTGACGATTCGACAATACTGCGTCAGCAGTCTTTCGCAGCACCTTCAAAAACACTATTGTGTTCCTTATCACACAACCCCTAGGGGGAGCGGTTTGCCCGGTTTTCGGCTCGAAAAACTCGCCTCCAGCCCACCTAACAACAGTGCACAAAAACCTCACAAACCACAGTAATTAGACCGGTATAAACCGCAGCCCAGAACACCTTTCCCCCCAAAAATGCACTTTTGGTCACTAAGCTGCATCTTTCACCATCCAACGACCACCGCAGGGCTTTAACACCGATCCCCAACCCACACGCTGTGGCACCCCACAGGTAATTCGCCTGGCTCAAAAGTTGCGAAGTCTTGACCTTTGCACGATTTTCACCCCGGATCTCCTCTGCATTATCTAACTGATCCGGCGCTACACATGAACGTGCGCCTACGGACTGAAGTCCCTTTATAGAGACCTCCGACGTTTGCGCCAGGACAAAAAGGGCTCCTCCCCCACTAACCAGCCGTGAATTCGGGAGACTTGCTCCCCAAAACACCCCAGACTCCCCGCCCGAGAGCGCCTAAAGTTCTCGGCGCTTGCACGGCACCTATATATAGGTATTAGGGAGTGTGTCAAGTTTTTTGTGTGTGAACTTCGGCTTACAGGTAAGGCTCGAACCGATCCGGGTAATGTGCTGACAGCTGATTGATGGCCGCAACCCACCCAGTCACACGCACCCCCTCAACAAACCGGCTCGTTCCCGCACGGGCACGCCCGGCCTTCTTTTTCGTTTTCTCCGCCTGCCGGTCCTCGATGTGGCAGATCATCAACCACAACGCCTTGACCGCGGCAGCATCATTAGGAAACTGCCCCCGATTCCTTGTCGCTTTACGCAACTGCGCATTCATCGACTCGATCGCATTCGTGGTGTAGACAACCTTCCTCGCCTGCGGCGGGAACTGCAAAAACGGTATGAAACGCTCCCACGCATCCCGCCAAGCCTTCACCGCCTGCGGATACTTCAGCCCCATGTCGCTGGCATCAAACTCGTCCAAAAACGCAAGCGCCTGCTCTGCCGTTGCAGCGGTGTAGATCTTCTTCAAAGCAGCCGCGACCGCGCTACGGTCCTTTGCCGCCACCCACCGCAGTGCGGTGCGGATCAGGTGCACCACACAGGTCTGCACCATCGCATCAGGCCAGGTGGCCTGCACCGCCTGTTCGAAACCTTTCAGCCCATCACAGCAGACGATGAACACATCTTTGACCCCACGGTTAGCCAACTCCGCACAGACCTGGGCCCAAAACGCCGCGCCCTCATTGTTTGCGATCCACAGCCCCAAGATCTGCCGGGTACCCTCCATGGTGATGCCGACCGCCATATAGCAGGCCTTGTTGACGACCCGGGCACCATCACGGATTTTGATGCGCAAAGCATCCAGGTAGATCACCGGGTAGAACTCCTCTAAGTCCCGGTGCTGCCAGGCAAGTACCTCATCTAGGACCTGGTCGGTGATCTGGGAGATCGTCTCATGCGACAAATCCACACCCAACGTGGTGGCCAGGTGGTGCTGGATGTCACGAAGGCTGGTGCCTGCGGCATACAGAGAGATGATCAGGTCGTCGACATCGGTGATCCTGCGGGCTCCTTTGGGCACCATCCGTGGGGTGAAGCTGCCGCTGCGATCCCTGGGCACGGTGATGTCGATAGGCCCGTACTGGGACTGGACGGTTTTGTTGTAGGAGCCGTTGCGGTGATTGTCGGCCGTGCCGTGGCGGGCTTTGCCTGTGCGGTCTCCTGCTTGGTAACCGAGGTGGGCGTCCATTTCGGCTTGCAGTGCGGTGTTGATCCCGGTCTGGATCATCGAACGCACCATGTCGTTGATGTCGGTTGATGATGTGGCGAACTCTTTGAGGATCTCGGCGAGTTCAGGGCTGGACATCAGTCGCTTCTCTAGTTGTTTAAGCCGGGCTTTGTCTTGCGGGTCGCGGGTGGTCATGGTGGTCATTGTGGAGCATCCTCCTCGATGGGTGGTGATTTAACACGTCACACACAAACCATCTGACACTCTCGTATTAGGTTTCTGCGGAACTACCGCGCCTTCTGTGATTAAAGACCTGTCGTTAAACCAGTTGTCCACAGCGTGCTCATGTAGCGGAAGAATTCGAGATTCGCTCGGAAAGCACCCCACGGACCTGAGCACAGACGAATTCCTACAGCTGGGTCCAAAGCCGTGCACCGCACTTCTTCAGCGTTGCATTGCTCATACAGATAGGGGGAGTTCCCGCATGAACCGTCAGGCAGGCATTGAGAGCGCTTTACCGCCCCCAACCCGATGGAGGCGCCATAGCGCCGATGAAGACGTTTTAGCTGTGCAGTATCCACCCCGTCGGACCCCAAAACCGAGAACCTGGAAAACCGTACGGCAGACAGTGCGCGAGAGAAATGATGAAGGGCATTACGAGCGCTTCGTTCTACCGTGGCTTGTAGCACGTGAATCGGTGGTCACTTTGCTATGGAGTTTGTAGCGAAGCCTCCGCGGGACTCATTTCTTGCGCCCTAGTCCGACAACGGAGTCTCGAACGAGTATGCAGCTAGCAGCGCTGTGCGCGATTTGGGCTGATGTTGTGGCTAGGACTTCCGGGGTATTGATTAGTACGCAACGCCGAAGCCCCCAAGCTCTTCCGGGGAAGGGCTTGGGGGCTTGTGAGGCAGTTGGTACGTTCTATCCCTCGCAGTGGTGGGGATGAAACGAACTGTTTAGTGCTTCTCGGCGTCGGCTGCGCGGTTGCGCTCGTTGAGAGCGTCGAGCATTGCAACCTCTTCTTCGTGGTTTGCGTGCTCGATGGCTGCAGCCTTGTCGGCAATCTCCTTGGAGTCGGGGCTGAAGAAGGAGCCACGACCCGGGTGACCGGCGAAGCCGAGCTGGTTCATCTGCTTCGGGACAGCAGCACCGGCGTACTCGAGCGGGATCGGGTGACCGTGCTCGTCGACCGGACCCAGCGGCTGGTGAACCTCGATGAAGGCACCGTTGGGCAGCTGGTTGATGACACCGGTCTCGATACCGTGCTCCAGGACCTCGCGGTCGGAGCGCTGCAGGCCGATGCAGATGCGGTAGGTAGCCAAGTACACCAGCGGCGGAACGATGATCAGGCCGATACGACCAACCCAGGTCATCGCGTTCAGCGAGACGTGGAAGTGGTAGGCCCACAGGTCGTTACCACCGGAGAGGGTGAGCAGGGCGTAGAAGGACAGTGCCATCATGCCCAGGGAGGTACGAACCGGAACGTCGCGGGGACGCTGCAGGATGTTGTGGTGTGCGTCGTCGCCGGTGATCTTCTTTTCGATCCAGGGGTATGCGAACAGCAGGACCACGAGGATACCGAGGAGAACAGCGACCCAGAACACGGCCGGGACGGTGTAGTTACCGAGGTAGAGCTCCCATGCCGGCATGACACGAGCAGCACCGTCAGTCCACAGCATGTAGATATCCGGCTGGGAACCAGCGGAGACCTGAGACGGGTTGTAGGGGCCGAGGTTCCAGATGGCGTTGATCTGGAAGGCACCTGCCATGAAGGCCAGAAGGCCGAAGGTGATAGCACCGAAGGCGACGGACTTGACGGCGAAGACCGGCAGGATGCGGACGCCGACGACGTTGTTCTCGGTACGACCAGCGCCCGGGAACTGGGTGTGCTTCTGGTACCAGACCAGAGCCAGGTGGGCTGCGATGAGGCCGAGCAGGATGCCCGGAATCAGCAGCACGTGGGCGATATAGAAGCGGTCCAGCATGATTTCGGACGGGAAGTCGCCGCCGAAGATCATCCAGTGCATCCAGGTACCGATGACCGGGATGGAGATGACGATTGCGGACATGATTCGCAGACCAACACCAGAGAGCAGGTCGTCCGGCAGGGAGTAGCCCATGAAGCCTTCGGCCACGGACAGCAGCAGCAGGACGCAACCGATGATCCAGTTGGCCTCACGCGGGCGACGGAATGCGCCGGTGAAGAAGATGCGGAACATGTGGACCATGATGGACACGGCGAACATCAGTGCAGCCCAGTGGTGGAGCTGACGGATGAACAGGCCACCACGAACCTCGAAGGAGAGGTTCAGTGCGGTCTCGTAAGCACGAGACATCTCCACACCACGCAACGGCAGGTAAGCGCCGTCGTAGATGACCTTGGTGATGGAGGGGTCGAAGAACAGGGTCAGGTAGATACCCGAGAGCAGCAGCACTACGAAGGAGTAGAGCGCGATCTCACCCAGCAGGAAGGACCAGTGGGTCGGGAAGACCTTGTTAATTTGGGTACGCAGGCCGCCAGACAGGGTGTAGCGGGAGTCTACGTTGTTACCGATTTGGGCTAGTTTCTTGTTGCTCATGAACGACGCTCCCAGAATGCCGGGCCGACGGGCTCGACGAAGTTGCCGGCGGCGACGAGGTACCCCTCGTCATCAACGGTGATGGGCAGCTGCGGCAGTGCACGAGCGGCGGGGCCGAAGACCGGCTTGCCGTAGTGCAGCGCGTTGAACTGCGACTGGTGGCACGGGCACAGGATGCGGTTGGTCTGCTGCTCGTACAGAGACGTGGGGCAACCGATGTGCGTGCAAATCTTGGAGTAGGCGTAGTAATCGCCGTAGTGGAAGTCCTCTTGGCCTTCACGCTGCACAGCCTTGAGCGCATCTTCGGTGCGCAGGCGGATCAGCATGACGGGGTTACGGGGACCGTGCACGGAGTGCATCTGCATCTCGTAGACGTCGCGGTTGGGGTCGTAGGACTCGCCATCGTTGACGTACTCAGCGGGAAGCGGGAAGACGGTTTCCATGGAGCCGGCGGACAGATCCTCCGGGCGCATACGGACCAGGCGGGAAATGCCCTGGGTGCTGTAGTGGCCGTGGTGCTCCTCGGCGATGGCGCCGGTGTCGCGACCTAGGTACAGCTTGACGCCTTCGTTGGACAGGGTCCAACCGGAGGTCCACAGGGTGCCGTCGCCCTGGATGCCCAGCGGGCCCTTCTTCCAGGGGTTCTTGATCATGCCGCCGAGCGGAGCCATGACAGCCAAGCCGGCGAGCACTGCGCCGCCAGCCATGGCACCCTTGAGCACCTTGCGGCGACCCAGGGTGGAGGTCTCCCAAGAGTCGTTCAGCAGTGCGACCAGGGTACGGCGGTCGACCTCTTCGGAGGGGCCGTCGTGGCGACGCTGAACGGAAATCTCTTCCGGAATGAACTTCTTGACGTACTGCACGGCGCCCACACCCATGGACATGATGGAAAGACCCATCGTGATGCCCAGCAGCGGGGTGTACAGGGTGTACTGCCAGAGGCCTTCGGATCCAAGATCCTTGTAGTGCCACGGCCAGAACAGGTAGATGGCCATGAATGCCAAGGCGAGGACGATGCCGAGCACGAACCAGATGGTGATGGCGCGTTCTGCGCGCTTTTCAGCCGGGTCGTTGGCGATCGGGAAGCGTTCCTTGCGGTACGCAACGGTGACCTCGTCGAGCTCGGTGCCGAGGCGGGCGAGCTCTTCGTTACTCATGGAGTTCAGCTCCTGAGTGGTGTACTTCTTTTGTTCTTTACTCATGAGCGGGATCCAATCCACAGTGCTGCGACAACACAAACAACGATGCCGAAGAGCCACATCATCAGACCTTCAGCCACGGGGCCGATGCCGCCGAGGCCCCAGCCACCCTGGGAGGGGGTGTCCTTCTGGGACTTGATGAAGGCGATGATGTCCTTCTTCTCGTCAGCGGTGAGCTGACGATCGGAGAACTTGGGCATGTTCTGCGGGCCGGTCAGCATAGCCTGGTAGATCTCCTGCTCGTTTGCGGGATCCAGAACCGGGGCGAACTTACCGGAGGACAGTGCGCCACCACGACCGGTGAAGTTGTGGCAAGACGCACAGTTCAGGCGGAAGAGCTCGGAGCCACGGGCAACGTCGGCCGGGTCGATCTTGCCGTCTTTGTAGTGAGCGCCACGGAGGTCTTCCATGGCGATGGTGCCGTCCTCGTTGCGGACAATGCCGGGGCCGCCACCGTTGGCGTCAACGTAAGCGGCGAGGGCGAGGGTCTGCTCCAGGTTGTAGCGAGGCGCCTTGCGCATCGCCTGGGAGCTGTTGCTCAGCATCGGCATACGGCCGGAGTGCACCTGGAAGTACACTGCGCCTTCGCCAACACCGATGAGCGAAGGGCCGCGGCCCTTGACGCCCTGCAGGTTCGCACCGTGGCAGGTGATACAAGCAACGTCGTAGAGGTCTTTACCCTCAGCGACGAGGGCTTGCTTGTCCTGGCTTGCGGTGGCGACCTGTGCATCGGGGGTAAGTGCGTTGGCCAACAGGCCAGCGCCGGTCAGACCCAGGGTCAGCGCAGCAGCACCAGCGATGGTGCGGCGGGCCTTCCGGCGGGCCTTGACCTTTTTCGCCGAGGCGGCTGCCGGAGCAACCTTCTCGGTGGTCTCGGGGGTGGTTTCCATCATTTCCCTTATGTCTCTGGTCGGAAAGTGAAGGGCTGTAGGCCGCAGGTCTCGCTCCTCCCCTGGGTGAAGGGGCGGGCGTGGCCTGTTGCCACTACGGCCTACTTAATGAAGTAAATGGTGATGAACAGGCCGATCCAGACGGCATCGACGAAGTGCCAGTAATAAGACACAACCATCGCTGCGGTCGCCTGGGCCGGAGTGAACTTCGACTTCGAGACGCGAAGAAGCACGACCACGAAGGCGAGAACACCAGCCAGAACGTGTGCTGCGTGGAAGCCGGTCGTAATGAAGAAGACCGATCCGTAGACACTGTTCTGAATGGTGAGACCCTCGTGAACGAGGTGGTAGTACTCGTAGCCCTGTGCACACAGGAAGACTGTGCCCATCAGAGCCGAAAGTGCGTACCAGCGTCGAAGTCCGAAGACGTCACCGCGTTCAGCCGCGAATACGCCTGCCTGTGCCGTAAAGGAGGAACTGACCAGAATGATCGTTGCCACCGTGGCATAGGGGACGTTGAGATGGCCGGCGTCGACCTCCCACTGGTTTCCCTGGCCGTTTGCGCGAGATACGAAGTACATCGCGAAGAGGCCAGCGAAGAACATCAATTCCTGAGACAGGAACACAACGGTGCCGACACTGACCATATTGGGTCGGTTCAGTGCCGCAACACGTTGTGGTGCTGCCATATCTGTGTTTCCAACTGCGCTCGTCACGCCTTCTAGTATGGCGGTTTCACTACGCAATGTCACCTCGTTTGGGGGCGAGTTTTCCACAGGCGACTGACAAAAATGCTGGTTGAGGGCTGACAGGTAGTTCTCAAAATTTTTTTGAAACTTTCGGGAACTTTTTGCCCGAGCTAAACGACGGCTTGTTTATGCAGGTTGATTAGCCATTCGCGCGAACCAGCCACATTCGGGGGCAGTTTTTCACACCTGGTTTGAACATTGGGCGAGTTTTTTCAATTTTCCCCCACCCCGACCGGGCGTGATACATCTCTCAATCCCATACGGGAACTGGCACACGTGCATACAACTTTCGATTGATAATGGCCTCATACCTTAGCGTGTAATGGGGGCTAATCCAACGGGCTATTGCCTACCGCCCCTCCCCTACCCGTCCCGAACGCGACAGCATCAAAGGTTAGCGCTTGCGCCACTCGCAGCAGCCAACCGAAAGCATCGCCGGTTTCCCTTTTAAGCAGTTCTAAAATCAGCTTGCACCCCTTCACAACCCAGCGCTTCCAATGACCGGCAGTCGGCCCAAAATCAAGGCCCACGCATAGAAAAGCCCGCCACATGAAACATGTGGCGGGCTTTCGACTCACCTCGAAGGCATCATCGAGGCGGGGAAAGTTCTAGTGCTTCTCGCGCGGAAGACCGTACTGCAGGTTCAGCATGGTGCCGGCCCAAATCAGAACCACGGCACCCAGAACGATCAGCCAGTAAGCCATGAAAGCGATACCGTAACCCATCAGTGCGACAGCGACGGTCATCACGAAGGGCCAGATGGAACCCGGGCTGAAGAAGCCCAGCATGCCGGCACCGTCTTCGATCTCTGCCTCTTCCCAATCCTCAGGAAGAATGTCGATGCGACGCTCAGTGAAGTGGAAGTAAGCGCCCAGCATCAGAGTCAGCAAGGTGGCCAGAACCAGGCCAGTAGCACCAGCCCACTCGAGACCTTCAATGCTGCCGGTGTCTGAGACGTGCTTGGTGGCCAGGATGTAGATCACGGTCATCACGGCGAGGAACACCGTCACACCGTAGAAAATTTTGGCGGAAGACTTCATGTCAGCACATTCCTTACTTGTTCAGGTCGACCGTGTTGCTGTCAGCCTCAACACCACGAGTGTCGGTACGGCCGGACAGGAACGGGCTGGTGGAGGTTGCGTAGGCAGCCTCGCCGATGGACTTCAGAGCCTCAGAGTTCGGAGCATCCGGGTTGTCCATGCGGAACTTCATGTAGTCCTTGAACTTCTCCGGAGAAACAACACGAATCTCAAAGTTCATCATTGCGTGGTAGGTACCGCACATCTCAGCACAGCGACCAACAAAGGCGCCTTCCTTTTCAATCTTCTCGATCTGGAAGACTCGCTGAGACTTGTTGCGCTCCGGGTGCGGGAAAGCATCGCGCTTGAAGAGGAACTCCGGAACCCAGAAGGAGTGGATCACGTCTGCGGACGCAAGGTTGAACTCGATCGCAGTGTTGGAGGGGAGCACCAGAACCGGAACCTCATCGGTGGAACCGAGGGTCTCGATCTTGTTGAAGTGGAGGTAGCTCATGTCCTCCTTGGACTTGCCGTGAATCGGACCGACCGGCTTCTCGTGACCCTCAGCCTCACCGTGTGCGGTGCGGGTGGTGTCGACGAAATCTGCAGCCTTGTCGAGGTGCTTCTGTGCAGCCTCATCGGTGCCGTTGTAGGCCTGGCCGGTCGGAGACAGCTCAGGAGCGATCTCGTTGTAACCGAACTTCCAGTTCCACTGGAACGCGGTGACGTCAACGGTAACCTTCGGATCCTTATCCAGCGCAGTGACCTTGTCCTGCGTCTGAACAGTGAAGAAGAACAGGCTCATCACGATGATGATCGGGATGATGGTCAGCACAATTTCCAGCGGAACGTTGTACTCGAACTGCTTCGGGAACTCGCCCTTGCCAGCCTTTTCAGCCTTCTTAGCGGAGAAAGCCACCAGGCACCACAACATGAGTGCCCACATAATGATGCCGATAATCCAGGCAGTCACCCAGGTCCAAACCCAGAAGTTGCCCATTGCCGTTGCCTCAGGGGTAATACCCTCTGGCCAGCCCATACGAAGGGCCTTGCCGAAGCTGCCACCCGGAGGGGCAACGTCACAGCCGGCGAGGACCATGGTGCTAGCGCCGGCAGTGGCGGCAAGCATGGCCTTGCGCGAAAATACTCGCGTAAAACGCTGTTTCACGTGTGTCTGCCTTCCTGTCCACACAGTACTTAAGAACTTTCCAAAACGCCCCGTGACCTGGGTTAATTAGCCTCCAAAAGGGGGCCATTTCCGTGTCACAAGGCAGCAACAGGCAATAAAAGTGCCCGTTAAACACCTGTGAGTTTACTGCATGCGTCCATATTGCACCCAACAGGTTCCGGGCCGTTGTTGCACAACTCACACCAGTTTGTGCTGATAGATAGGGCAGCCCACCCCAAGCAGCCCGAGCACTACACCCCTTTAGCCATGCCCTTTAGCCCACACCCCCACCCACCACCTCCACATCCATCCCACACGCACCCAGACCGACGCAGCGGACCTAGCCAGCACCCACAGCGCCCAGCTACCCCCATTGGGGGGCACTCTTATTGTTGATACGTTCTTGTGGCACTGCCAAAACTCGCGGAAATCCTCACCCACCCAACCCCACCGAACCAACCGCCAGCGCCACATCGCCCACCACAGCGTTTTGCGCACCTTATATATAGGCATATATAGACAACATTCCACCCACGCCCCCAGGCCTGGCGCGCCAAGAAAACCTTCTCGTGCGTCGAAGCGTAAAGTGTATGCAACACACCCGCCCACGCCAGCAGCTATCTGCCTCACAAAAGGCTTCCCAGACACTGCCCAGGCGCGTGGGCATTGTCACGAATGAATTGAGGACACCTAGTTCTATGTGCGGCCTTCTCGGACTCCTCACAGCCCACGGCAATGCCGGAGAATTCACCTCCGCTATCGAAACCGCCCTGCCCTGCATGCGGCACCGCGGCCCTGACGAGGCAGGCACCTGGAATGACGGCGACGCCATTTTCGGGTTCAACCGACTGTCCATCATCGATCTGGAACACTCCCACCAACCCCTCCAATGGGGTCCGGAGGACGAACCGGATCGCTACGCAATGACCTTCAATGGCGAGATCTACAACTATGTAGAACTCCGCGAAGAGCTCACCCAGCTCGGCTACACCTTTAATACTTCCGGTGACGGCGAGCCCATCGTGGTTGGTTTCCACCACTGGGGCGTCGACGTCGTCAAACACCTGCGCGGCATGTTCGGAATCGCCATCTGGGATTCCAAAGAGCGCAAACTCTTCCTCGCGCGCGACCCCTTCGGCATCAAGCCCTTGTACTACGCCACCACCGACGCTGGCACCGTTTTCGCCTCCGAGAAAAAGTGCATTCTCGCCATGGCTGAAGATCTTGGTCTCGACCTGAGCCTGGATTTCCGCGCTATCGAGCACTACGTCGACCTGCAGTACACGCCAGAGCCAGAAAGCCTGCACGCCAACATCCGTCGACTAGAGTCCGGCACCTACGCGCTGGTTTCCCCCGGCGGTCAACTGGAACAGCACCGCTACTTTGAACCCACCTTCCCCGCAGTGAAGGTCACCAAAGATAAGGAGCAGGATCTTTTCGACCGCATCGCGGCCGCACTGGAGGACTCCGTTGCCAAGCACATGCGCGCGGATGTCACCGTCGGCTCCTTCCTGTCCGGCGGCATCGACTCCACCGCCATCGCGACCCTTGCCAAACGTCACAACCCCAATCTGCTGACCTTCACCACCGGCTTCGAGCGGGAGGGCTACTCCGAGGTTGACGTGGCCGCCGAATCCGCAGCCGCAATCGGCGCTGAACACATCGTTAAAGTCGTCTCCCCAGAGGAATACGCCGACGCAGTACCGAAGATTATGTGGTACCTGGATGACCCGGTGGCGGACCCCTCGCTGGTTCCGCTGTACTTCGTCGCAGCTGAAGCCCGCAAACACGTCAAGGTCGTACTTTCCGGCGAAGGCGCCGACGAATTGTTCGGCGGCTACACCATCTACAAGGAACCGCTTTCCTTGGCGCCTTTCGAAAAGATGCCCTCTCCCCTGCTCAAGGGACTTAACAGGCTCAGCCAGGTATTGCCCGACGGCATGAAGGGCAAGTCTTTGCTGGAACGTGGCACCACCCCCATGGAGGAGCGCTACTACGGCAATGCTCGCTCCTTCAATTGGGAACAGCTCAAGCGAGTACTTCCTGAAGCCCGCCACGAATGGGATCACACCGATGTGACTGCCCCCATTTACGCCAAATCCAAGGGCTTCGACCCGGTGGCTCGCATGCAGCACCTGGATCTGTTCACCTGGATGCGCGGCGACATCCTGGTCAAGGCAGACAAGATCACCATGGCCAATTCCCTGGAATTGCGCGTGCCTTTCCTCGACAAGGAAGTTTTCGCCGTCGCGGAAACCATTCCCTACGATCTCAAGATCACCGAAGGCACCACCAAGTACGCACTGCGTAAAGCCATGGAGCAGATCGTTCCGGCACACGTGCTCCACCGCAAGAAGCTCGGCTTCCCCGTCCCGATGCGCCACTGGCTGGCCGGTGAGGAGCTCTACGGCTGGGCACAAGACCAGATTCAGGCCTCTGGCACCGAGCACATCTTCGACAAGAAGGCCGTGCTGGAAATGCTTGCGGAACACCGCGCCGGCGTCTCCGACCACTCGCGACGTCTGTGGACCGTGCTGTCCTTCATGATCTGGCACGGCATCTTCGTCGAGGATCGCATCGACCCGAAGATTGAAAACAAGGACTACCCCGTCAAGCTCTAAGCAGGACAGTCCTTTCGGCCCCCACGACATTGGATCGATACATCCGGTGTGTGGGGGCCGCACCATTTCCGCCCGCGCAAAAGGCCCGGGTGGGGCAGCTGAAACTATCCCACCCGGGCCTAAAGGATTTACTGCGACAACCGGCCCCAGCCTAAAAAGCTAAGGAGGCAGCGTCACAGCGTCTGCAATGTCTTAGTTGAAGGAGTCACCGCAAGCGCAGGAACCCGAGGCGTTCGGGTTGTCAATGGTGAAGCCCTGGCTCTCAATGGTGTCGGCGAAATCGATGCGGGCACCGGTCAGGTACGGGGCGCTCATCTTATCCACGACCAGGCGTACACCGCCGACTACGTCGACCTTGTCACCATCGAGGTCACGATCGTCGAAGTACAGCTGGTAGCGCAGGCCAGCGCAACCGCCGGGCTGCACGGCAATGCGCAAAGACAGATCGTCACGGCCCTCTTGGTCGAGAAGGGCCTTCGCCTTAGCGGCGGCAGCGTCGGTCAGGATGACACCGGTTGCGGTCTCGGGAGCAGTCATAGGAAGCTTTCTCCTTGAAGTGTGGTTGTTCGTCAGCGTGCTCAGCCTTTGGTGCACACAACGCCCGCCACCCGAAGGAATATTCCATACGAGAAGCAACGTCGAATGTTCAAGCCAGCGACGCTAGCGTCGCGACACGCTCACTGAGCGTCGATACCCCTGTGTTTAACTCCACAAGACGATGGCACCGGCTCATTGATAACACACCACGGTACTACGCGATTGCTTTCCCCGCAGCGCTGTGGTGAACAAAACCTTAGTTTTTTCAAACCATCTCCTACCCGAGGCCCACGGCGAGGCGCCCCAGTGCACACCACAGTCATTAATGGGGTCTTCCACCCCGCCTACATCACAGTGACCTTTATGCTGCTGGTCGGCCTCATCGGCTACCGCCGGGTAGTCATTTTTCCTACGCTACTGCCCCCGCCCACAGCTTCTTTCGACATCTTCCACCCTGGGCGAGAAATGTAGTGTCGGAATAGCGCTAAGCCACCAGGGGCGCATGTGGCGTTGTTCCCAAGCCGATTCCGTTGGGCGATCACCATAGCCGTGTTTTCCGCAGTGGGATCATCGGCGAGGCTTTAGGCGAGCCAAACTCACCGTTGTTGGCTTGAGCCTTGTAGCCTTATGCCTGTGAAAAACAGCGAATCTGAGCACGCAAACGAAAGCGCGAAGACCGACGCGGAGCAGACCCTGCCCAAGGGCTACACCCCTCCCAAGGGTCGCCCGACACCGAAACGCAATGAGGTGGAAAGGGCGCACGGCGTTCGTCGTGGGCCGGTCAAGCCCCCGGAGACCCGCGCCGAGGCACGTCGTCGCCGCAAAGAACTGAAAAATTCCATGTCCAAGGCCGAGTACAAGGCCCTGAAGGATAAGGAGCGCGAAGAGCGCCTGGCGCACCGCAAGGCGGTGCAGGCCGGCATCGACCGCGGCGATGAACGGTACCTCCTCGAGCGCGACAAGGGAGAAGTCAAGGCGTTTGTCCGCGATTGGGTCGACGCCCGCCGTTTCGTCAACAACCTGGTC
This sequence comes from Corynebacterium aquilae DSM 44791, assembly GCF_001941445.1. Classification (NCBI taxonomy): domain Bacteria; kingdom Bacillati; phylum Actinomycetota; class Actinomycetes; order Mycobacteriales; family Corynebacteriaceae; genus Corynebacterium; species Corynebacterium aquilae. The sequence goes on from NZ_CP009245.1 coordinate 2,005,851, forward strand.
ATGCCCGCCGCGCTGGTGCTGTTGGTGCTGATGCTGGTGTCCCAGTACCAAACCCAAATCGCCGGCCCCATGGCCTCGGTCGCGCTGATCGTGATGGCGATCTTCTTTATCGAAGGCATCATCATCGGCTCCCGCGCCAACCGGGCTGTCCGCGCAAAGTTCCCGAAGACCACCGAAACCGGTTTCGGTCTTGGTTTCTACGCCTACTCCCGCGCAAACCAGCCCCGCAACTGGCGCTCCCCGAAGCCCCGCGTCGCCATCGGCGACAAGGTTTAGCAGCCCCCACACTCCGTACGAAAGCGGTGGCAGGCGATGACGAAAACTCTCGTTTTAGGTGGGGCGCGCTCGGGTAAGTCCGACCACGCGGAAGGTCTCATTGGGGATCGTCCCTGCACTTATGTCGCCACGGCACGCCCCTGGCCGGGTGATGCGGACTTCGCGGCCCGCATCGCACGGCACATCCAGCGTCGCCCAGCACACTGGGTGACCGAGGACCGCATCAACGCCACCGAGGTTCTCACCCACCCCGAAAACACGACTGGCTGCGTGCTCATTGACGACATGGGCACGTGGCTAACCCACCTCATCGACGAGCGCGACGCCTGGTCCAAGCCCCGCGGAACCGTAGCTGACGCGGCAGATGCGTTCCTTGCGGCGCTGCGGGACTGGCCGGCGGACCGCGACGTGGTCATCGTGTCCCCCGAAGTCGGGATGGGGGTCATCCCAGAACACGCCTCCGCCCGCCTGTTTCGCGACGAGATCGGTTTGCTCAACGCCCGCATCGCCCAGGAATGCGACCACGTGCTGTTAGTGGTTGCAGGTTTAGCCCTCGAATTGAAGTAAGAAGCCGGCACAGTTTTCGCTGTCCGCACGTTTTTCATCTACGACCCACGATTCCTCGCGGGCCTTGTCCCACTCACTCTTAGGAGTACCCCATGATGCAAGCAGAACTGTTCCCCCTAGTGGACGCCCCGCAGGAATCGGTGGCCGCCGAAGCGCGCGCCCGACAGCTGATCTTGACCAAGCCCGCCGGTTCGCTCGGACGGTTGGAGGAACTCGGGGTGTGGATGTCTGCCTGCCAGGGCCAGTGCCCGCCGCGCGCTATCACCTCCCCCAAAATCGTGGTCTTTGCGGGTGACCACGGCGTCGCCCAAGCCGGGGTTTCCGCGTTCCCCACCGAGGTGTCCATCCAGATGGCCGCGAACATCGCGGGCGGCGGTGCAGCCATCAACGTGCTGGGCAGGGCTGCCGGCGCCAGCGTGCGGGTCGCCGATATTTCCCTCGACCACGACACCGATGCTCCGGAACATCTGCAGCGTTCCTGTGGCAACATCGCCGTGGAGGATGCCATGACCCAAGAGCAGGTCGTCGCGGCCATCAAAATGGGCATGAAGATCGCCGACGAGGAAGTCGATTCGGGGGCCGATCTGCTGATCGCCGGCGATCTCGGTATCGGCAACACCACCCCGGCTGCCGCCCTGATCGGGGCGCTAACCAACGAAGAACCCGTCGTGGTGGTAGGCCGCGGCACGGGCATCGATGATGAGGGCTGGAAGCGCAAGGTCGCAGCGGTGCGCGACGCGATGTTCCGCGTTCGCACCCACACCCACGATCCCATCGCCGTGTTGCGCATGATCGCCTCCCCGGATTTGGCCGCCATGGCCGGCTTCCTGGCGCAGGCCGCTGTTCGCCGCACCCCCGTCATCCTCGACGGGGTGGTCGTTACCAGCGCCGCACTGGTCGCCAACAAGCTGGCTCCCGGCGCCCGCCGCTGGTGGGTAGCTGGGCACAAGGGCGCGGAACCGGCTCACTCTTTCGCGTTGAACAAGCTCAAGCTGGAACCGGTGGTGGAGTTCGAGATGCGTCTGGGCGAAGGCTCTGGCGCCGCGGTTGCGTTGCCGATTGTGAAGGCTGCGACCGATATTTTGATTGATATGGCGACCTTCGAGTCTGCCGGCGTGTCCGATAAGGACGCTTAAGGTCGAATGCGCTTATGCCCTCGCTGTGTGCGGGGGCAGCGCTGTTTTTCTAGGAGGCGTGGTTCGTGTCCGGTAAAGCTGGTCCCGAAAACATCTCAGGTGTGCATGGCCCGGCCGTGGTCGAGGGCCTGGGTACTGCCTTTGCGTGGTTGACGGTATTCCCTGCCCGGGGTGCGCAGGTGTTCGACACGATCACCGGTCGTCGCGCCATGTTGAGCATGCCGGTAGTCGGCGCGGTGATTGGGGTGATTTTTGCGGTGCTTAGCAGCGCTGCGGTGAGGCTGAATCTGCCCGCTTTTTTCACCGCCGCTGTGCTGGTCATTGTGGGCGAATTGCTGACCCGGATGATGCACCTTGATGGTTTAGCGGATGTGGGCGATGCGCTGGGTTCTTATGCGGAGCCGGTGAAGGCTAGAGAGATTCTTGCCGATAAGTACACCGGCGCGCTGGGGTTCGGTGCAGTGTTGTTAACGCTTGGGGGCCTGTGGGCGGGGTTGTCCGCATTGTCCGCGGTGGGGCCGCTGGCGGGGTTGTTGGTGGGGTGTGTGCCTTTTGTGGCGCGTTTGGCTGCGTTGGCTGGGTGCACGGTGGCGTATGCGCCGTTGTCCGCGACGGGCTTTGGGGCGTTGGTTATTGGGACGGTGCCGTCGCTGTGGCACCGGGTGTGGGTCGTGGTGGGGGTGCTGGTGTGTGGCGGGGTGTCGGCCGCTGCCCTAGCCCCGGTGCTTCCACTGTCCTCGTGGGTGGTTGCGATGGTGGTTGTGGTGGTGGTGTTAGTGGTGTTGGCTCTGGTCAACGGGTTGTTGATGCATATGAGGCGTCGTTTTGGCGGTTTGAATGGGGATTGTTTGGGGGCGGCTATCGAAATTGGTGGCGCGGTGTGTGCGGTGTTGTTGACTGTGGCTGTCTATGGTGTGGCGGCGGTAGCGACCGTCTAGGTGGGGGCTGCTAGCACTTTGGCCCCCACCACAGTGAGTGTGGTGGGGGCCAAAGTGTTGGTGTTTGTTCGGGGGTGTCGTTTAGTCGACGAGGGTGACCATCCAGTTGTGGGTGTCGGCGACGGTGCCGCGTTGGATGCCGGTGAGGGTTTCGCGCAGCTGCATGGTGATGGGGCCGGTGGCGGCGTTGTTGATGTCGAAGTCGCCGCCCTTGCTCTTGACGTGGCCGACGGGGGTGATCACGGCGGCGGTGCCGCAGGCGAAGGTTTCGCTCATCTTTCCGCTGAGGGCGGCTTCTTGCCATTCTGCGGTGGTGATGATGCGTTCTTCGGTGGCGTAGCCGAGGTCGCGGGCGACCTGCAGCAGGGAGCGGCGGGTGACGCCGGGCAGCAGGGAGCCGGACAGTTCCGGGGTGACGATGGTGGCGTCTGCGCCTTCGCCGAAGACGAAGAAGAGGTTCATGCCGCCCATTTCTTCGACGTTGGTGTGGTGGATGGCGTCGAGCCAGACGACTTGGTCGCAGCCTTTTTCGGCGGCTTGTGCTTGTGCCAGCAGGGAGGCGGCGTAGTTGCCGGCGAATTTTGCTGCACCGGTGCCACCGGGGCAGGCGCGCACGTAGTCTTCGCTGAGCCAGACGCTGACGGGGTTGATGCCTCCGGAGAAGTAGGCGCCGGCGGGGGAGGCGATGACTGCGTAGGTGTAGGAGTTGGCGGGGCGCACACCCAGGGATGCTTCGGTGGAGATCATGAAGGGGCGCAGGTAGAGGGATTCTTCACCGCCGGCGGCGGGCACCCAGTCCTGGTCGACCTCGACGAGGACGCGCAGGGATTCGATGAAGTCCTCCACCGGCAGCTCGGGCATGGCCAGGCGGCGGGCGGAGTCGTTGAGGCGTTGGGCGTTGGCTTCAGGGCGGAAGGTTTTGATGCTGCCGTCGGCCTGGCGGTAGGCCTTAAGGCCTTCGAAGATGGCCTGTCCGTAGTGCAGGACGCTGGTGGCCGGGTCGAGGCTGAGGTTGTGATAGGGCTCGATGCGGGCGTTGTGCCAGCCTTTGTCGGCGGTGTAGTCGATCAGTGCCATGTGATCGGTGAAGACGCGACCGAATCCGGGATTTGCCAGGATGCGTGCGAGTTCCTCGGCGCTGGTGGGGTGTTCGGTGCGGGTGATGGTGAAGTTCAGGTTCGACATGTCTTTAAAACTTACACTCACTGGGCTGGGCGCGCCCTGGAGAAGGGGGCACTTTTGCTTGGTGACTGCTGTGAGTCGCACGCATTGTTGGTTGGCGGGCGACGCATATGGGTTGGGTGGACTACGGTGGGTATCGATGGCGTGACGGCGCCCACCCTCGGCGGGTTTTCTGCTGGGTGTGTGGTGGGCCGTGCCAAGCGCCTGTCGAATCTATTCCCGCAGCAGAAAGTTTGTTTTCGTCGTGTCTGAAACCTTTACCCTTCCTTCCCAGGGCCACTTGCCCACCATTGCGGTGGCCGCCGAGCTTCCCGCTGACGCTGACGCGCTGATCGTGGCGATGCTGTCCGGCGAGGATGGTCTGGAGCTTCCTTCCACTGGTCTCGGGGAGAGCGTCGATCGGGAAATCCTGGAGTCTTTGACCTCTTTGCAGGCCACCGGCAAGCCGCAGCAGGTGGTGAAGATTCCGGCGCCGAAGGAGCTGGATGTCAACGTGGTGGTCGCCGTCGGTCTTGGTGATGGCGATGACGTGGATGAGGAGACTGTGCGTCGTGCGGCGGGTGTTGTGGGCCGCCAGTTGACTGGTGTGCATCACGCGGCATCCACCCTGAACCTGTTCGGCTTGGAAGAAGCCATCACTGGCCTGTCTTTGGGCGCCTACACCTACCGGGGTCGTAAGACCGATGAGGTTGATGCTGCGAAGGCCCCGCTGGGCGCGGTGACTTTCCTTGGGGATCCCGCAAAGGATTCCGATGTGGTGTCTTCCACGGTGGCGTTGGTGGAGTCGGTGGCGTTTGCCCGCGACCTGGTCAACACCTCTTCTGATGCCTTGTACCCGGAAAGCTATGCGGCGATCGCGCAGGCTGCCGGCGAAAAGGTCGGTTTGAGCGTGGAGATCCTGGACTACGAGGCGCTGGTCGCTGGTGGTTTCGGTGGCCTGGTCGGGGTGGGTAGCGGTTCTTCCCGCAAGCCCCGTCTGGTCCGGTTGAGCTGGAACCCGGAGGGCGCCACGAAGAAGGTGGCGCTGGTCGGTAAGGGCATCACCTTCGACACCGGCGGAATTTCCTTGAAGCCCGGCGCCCAGATGGATCACATGATTTCCGACATGGGTGGTTCGGCATCGGTGGTGGCTTCGGTGATTGCTGCCGCCCGCCTGGGCCTGAAGGTTGCCGTGACCGCGACGGTGCCGATGGCGGAGAACATGCCGGGCGGCCAGGCTTACCGCCCGGGTGACATCCTCACCCAGTACGGCGGAAAGACGGTGGAGGTGCTCAACACCGACGCTGAGGGTCGCCTGGTGCTGGCCGACGCGATCGTGCGTGCCTGCGAGGACCAGCCGGATTACCTCATTGAGACCGCCACGCTGACTGGCGCACAGTTGGTGGCGTTGGGTTCGCGGACCTCTGGTGTGATGGGCAGCGAGCAGTTCCGTGACCGCGTGGCCGAGATCGGCCGCGGCGTGGGCGAGCAGGCCTGGGCGATGCCGTTCCCGGAGGAAATCGGCGAGCGCTTGAAGTCCCCCGTCGCCGACCTGCGCAACATCACCCAGGATCGTTTCGGCGGCATGATGGCCGCCGGCATGTTCCTCGGCGAGTTCGTCGCCGAGGACGTGCAGTGGGTGCACATCGACATCGCCGGCCCCGCGTTTAACACCACCGCACCGTATGGCTATGTCTGTGAGCGCGGCACCGGTGTTCCGGTCCGCACCATCGTCGCCACCCTGGCCGATATCGCCGACAACGGCTAGCTTCAGCGTGTGCCCCCTTGTGGGGCAGCTGGGGTGAACCCGCATTCACCCCAGCACGCTCAACCCCACCCCCGCACCCGGGTGCTCCCCTGGATCCCAGGGCGAGCGCCACGCGGGGGTTGCTTTTTGCCCGTACACCCACAAGGTGGGTCAAAGGCTTCACCTACCCCGCACAGCACAATGGTGGCCCCGTGACCAGGGCGCTACCACGCCCCTAGCCGCCAAGGTGGTGGCTAAACCTCCTGGACCTACTGGGCTTGATGACTAGGAGGATTCACCAGTGCTGTTGCGCTGCTCCCACTGCTTGCGACGCTGCGCCTGCTCCTGGCGCTTGCGCAACAGCCTCTCCCGCTCAATACGGTCGCGCATCCGCTGCGGGTAGCCGGTTTCTTCCACGTCATACAGGTCCACCCCGAGTTCCTTGGCAATCACGTCAATGCCCTTCGGCCCGCCAATGGGGCGTCGAATGAACTCCCCTGTGGCATCGACAAGCACCACCGAAAGCTCATTGACCAGTGTTTCTGGCTCAATAAAGCCCTCGACGAGCACCCGGTCAGCCGCCCACTGTTGTAGGTCAGCCAAATCGTGGGCGCGCACCGTCTCCCCCGGCGCACGCGGCGGACGGGGGCCTTGTTTTTTCTTGCCTCGGGACAGAAAGTTGAACACATCAACACTCTATATGCGCAGGCCTTACCCCCGCACCCGGGCTAACGCGACATAGAGGGATTAAACCTAGTAGTCTTTGTGAGTATTGCTACTGCAGTTTTATCTTTAACCGCACCACGATCCTGATACCTAGGAGTCTGACACACATGGCGTTCTCTGTTGAGATGCCCGAACTGGGCGAATCCGTCACCGAAGGCACGATTACTCGCTGGCTGAAGAAGGTCGGCGACACCGTTGCTGCCGATGAGCCGTTGCTGGAGGTCTCCACCGACAAGGTTGATACCGAGATCCCCTCCCCGGCCGCTGGTGTCCTGCTCAAGGTCCTCTTCGACGAGGACGACACCGTCGATGTTGGCGAAATCATCGCCGAAATCGGCGAAGAAGGCGAAGCCTCCGAGGCTCCCGCCAAGGAGGAGCCCAAGGCCGAAGCTAAGGACGAGCCCAAGGCAGAGGAAAAGGCAGCACCCGCCGCCTCCGGCGATGCCACCGACGTTGAAATGCCCGAACTCGGCGAATCCGTCACCGAAGGCACCATCACCCGCTGGCTGAAGAAGGTCGGCGACACCGTCGACGTCGACGAAGCCCTCCTCGAGGTCTCCACCGACAAGGTCGACACCGAAGTGCCCTCCCCCGTCGCAGGCACCATCCTTGAAATCCTCGCAGACGAAGACGACACCGTCGACGTCGGCTCCGTGATCGTCCGCATCGGCGACGCCAACGCAGCACCCGCCAAGGAAGAACCCAAGGACGAGCCCAAGGCCGAAGCCAAGGCAGAGGAAAAGACCGAAGCCAAGGCAGAGGAAAAGGCAGCACCCGCCGCCTCCGGTGACGCCACCGACGTTGAAATGCCCGAGCTCGGCGAATCCGTCACCGAAGGCACCATCACCCGCTGGCTGAAGAAGGTCGGCGACACCGTCGACGTCGACGAAGCCCTCCTCGAGGTCTCCACCGACAAGGTCGACACCGAAGTGCCCTCCCCCGTCGCAGGCACCATCCTCGAAATCCTCGCAGACGAAGACGACACCGTCGACGTCGGCTCCGTGATCGTCCGCATCGGCGACGCCAACGCAGCACCCGCCAAGGAAGAACCCAAGGAGGAGCCTAAGGCCGAAGAAAAGACCGAAGCCAAGGCAGAACCCAAGGCAGAGGAAAAGAAAGACGAGCCCAAGGCTGAGCCGAAGGCCGCAGCCAAGGTCAACGAGGGCGACGACCTGCCCTACGTCACCCCGCTGGTCCGCAAGCTCGCCGACAAGCACGGCGTCGACCTGCGCACCGTCACCGGCACCGGTGTCGGCGGCCGCATCCGCAAGCAGGACGTGCTGGCCGCCGCCGAAGGTGGCTCCGCCGCCCCGGCCGAAGCCAAGAAGTCCGGCTCCGCCATCTCCACCAAGTCCGTCGACCCGGAGAAGGCCAAGCTGCGCGGCACCACCCAGCGCGTGAACCGCATCCGCGAAATCACCGCCAAGAAGACCCTGGAGTCCCTGCACTCCGCCGCCCAGCTCACCCAGCTGCACGAAGTCGACATGACCAAGGTTGCGGACCTGCGCAAGGCCAACAAGCAGGCCTTCCAGGACAAGTACGGCGTGAACCTCACCTACCTGCCGTTCTTCGCCAAGGCCATTGTCGAAGCACTGGTCAGCCACCCGAACGTCAACGCGTCCTACAACGCAGAGACCAAGGAAATGACCTACCACGAGCAGGTCAACCTCGGTATCGCCGTCGACACCCCGGCCGGCCTGCTGTCCCCGGTCATCCACAACGCCCAGGACATGACCCTGCCGGAGCTGGCCCAGGCCATCGTCGACATCGCCACCCGTGCCCGTGAAAACAAGCTGAAGCCCTCCGACCTGTCCGGCGGCACCTTCACCATCACCAACATCGGCTCCGAAGGCGCACTGTCCGACACCCCGATCCTGGTTCCGCCGCAGGCCGCCATGATCGGCACCGGCGCCATCGTCAAGCGCCCGGTCGTCGTCACCGAAGAAGGCGCCGACGCTATCGCCGTGCGCCAGATGGTGTACCTGCCGATGACCTACGACCACCAGGTCGTCGACGGCGCCGACGCCGGTCGCTTCATGACCACCGTCCGCGACCGCCTGGAGACCGCCGACTTCGACTACGATCTCGGCCTGTAACCCCAGTCGCTCAAGCGCAAGCGCTACAGCGTCGCCCCCACCCACACCAGGTGGGGGCGACGCTTTTTGCATAGAACCACCTCTTGGCCAACCCGTGGCCCCAGACACCGGGAACAACTCCCCCACCCGATATCGTTAAAGACACTATGACTGCACCCCGCGCGCCATTTATGGCCCCCGATCAACCCATCCGTGATCTTGGCCAACCACTAGAGATCAAAAACCTCGGCGAAATGGACTACCAGCAGGCCTGGGAATACCAGGCCGCACTCGCCGCCGAGGTCGCCGCCGGCACCAGCCCGGACACCATCCTGGTGCTTACCCACCCCAGCTGCTACACCGCCGGCAAACGCACCCAAGACTCCGACCGGCCCACCAACGGCCTGCCCTGCATCGACGTCGACCGGGGTGGACGCATCACCTGGCACGGCCCCGGCCAGCTCGTGGCCTACCCGATCATCAAACTCGTCACCCCCATCGACGTCGTCGACTACGTGCGCCGCGTAGAAGAAGCACTCATCCAAGTCGTCGGCGACGCAGGGCTGCCCCAAGCAGGCCGCATCGACGGCCGCTCCGGAGTGTGGCTGCCGGAAGACCACAAAGGGCCTGCCCGCAAAGTCGCAGCCCTCGGCATCCGCGTCACCCAGGGGGTCACCATGCACGGACTATCCCTGAACTGCGACAACAGCCTGGATGCCTACCATGCGATCGTGCCCTGCGGCATCGCAGATGCCGGGGTGACCACCATGAGCCAAGAGCTTGGCCGCGAGGTCACCGTGGAGGAAATGATCGAGCCGATGTGTGCCGCCCTCGACGACGCTTTCGCCGGACGCCTGCAAGTCGCAGAACACCATTTGGGCAGCGCGCCAGACCCGTGTGCTGGGACGTTGAAGCTCAAGGCCCCGGGCAAGTAGGGTGTGCCTGTGACTATCTCACCACCTGCCGGCCGCAAGATGCTGCGCATCGAGGCCAAAAATTCCCAGACGCCCATCGAAGTGAAGCCGCGTTGGATTCGCACCACCGCGAAAACCGGCCCGGAATTCGCCGACATGAAAAAGCGTGTCTCCGGAGCTTCTCTGCACACCGTGTGCCAGGAGGCGGGCTGCCCCAACGTGCACGAATGCTGGGAGTCCCGCGAAGCCACCTTCCTGATCGGTGGTTCCCAATGCTCCCGCCGCTGCGACTTCTGCCAGATCGACTCCGGCAAGCCGGAACCCCTGGACCGCGACGAGCCCCGCCGCGTCGCCGAATCCGTCCGCGAAATGGGCCTGAACTACGCCACCATCACCGGCGTGACCCGCGACGACCTCGAGGACGAAGGCGCGTGGCTCTACGCCGAGGTGGTGCGCCAAATCCACGCCCTGAATCCGAACACCGGTGTAGAAAACCTGGTGCCGGACTTTTCCGGCAAGCCGGATCTGTTGCAGGAAGTCTTCGAGGCACGCCCCGAAGTGTTCGCCCACAACATCGAAACCGTGCCCCGCATCTTTAAGAGGATCCGCCCGGCCTTCCGCTACGAGCGCTCCCTGGATGTGATCCGTCAGGCCCGCGACTTCGGTCTGGTGACCAAGTCCAACCTGATCCTCGGCATGGGTGAAACTCACGAGGAAATCACCCAGGCTCTCAAAGACCTGCGCTCCGCCGGCTGCGACATCATCACCATCACCCAGTACTTGCGGCCCGGGCCGAAGTACCACCCCATCGAGCGGTGGGTGAAGCCGGAGGAATTCGTCGAGCACTCCGAAACCGCCAAGGAGCTCGGCTTCACCGGCGTCATGTCCGGCCCGCTGGTGCGTTCCTCCTACCGTGCCGGTCGCCTGTACGCCCAAACCATCGCCGCCCGCGGCGAGGAGCTGCCGGAGAACTTGAAGCACCTGGCCGAAACCACCGAGGGTTCCACCGCCCAGGAGGCCTCCAGCCTGCTTGAGCGCTACGGCGCCAGCGAAGACACCCCGGTGTACTCCCGCCAAGGCTAAACCGCTAAGAAGGCCCGCTGCCCCTGATATAGCGGCATCTACACCAGCACCCGCGCCCCCTCCACCGCTTGGGGAGCGCGGGTGCTGTCGTTATCAGGGGCAGGTATGCGCGAGGCTTATTTCATCGTGGCCGACACCTTGGGGTGGGCTGACAGTTTTCCTTCACTGCCCCGTGGCCTATTGTTTATGGCATGGCAGATGCGAAGAAAAAGGCCCGAGAGGCCAATAAGGAAGCTAAGGCCCTCAAGCGCGCCCAGCGTAAGCAGACCCGCCAACAGCTGTGGCAGGCATTCAACATGCAGCGCAAGCAGGATAAAGCCCTAGTTCCGATCATGCTGGCATGCGTGATCGGCCTAGGCTTGCTGTTCTTCCTGATCGGCTTGCTGTTCGGTGGCCAGTGGTTCATGCTGATCATCGGCCTGATGTTCGGCATCATGCTCGCGTTCTACATGTTCACTCGTCGCCTCGAGTCCTCCATGTACGACCGCGTGAGCGACCAGCCCGGTGCTGGCGGATGGGCCCTGGAGAACATGCGCAACGGTGTTGGCATGGTGTGGCACACCAAGACCGCCGTCGCCGCAAACCGGGAAATGGACGTCGTGCACCGCGTCGTCGGCAACCCTGGCATCGTGCTGGTTGGCGAAGGCGACGAAAAGCGCCTAAAGCCGCTGATGGCACAGCAGAAGAAGCGGTTGACCCGCGTCGCGGGCCAGCACCCCATTTACGAGATCCTCGCCGGCGAAGGCGAAGGCCGGGTGCCGATCAAGAAGCTGCAGCGCGAAATGATGAAGCTGCCGCGCAACCTAAGCAAGGATGAGGTCGCTGCCCTGGCTGCCCGCGTGGAGTCTATGGACAATCTGGCTGGCGGTATGGCTGGGCTGCCGAAGGGACCAGTTCCGGGCAACGCCAAAATGTCCGGCATGAACCGCCGCGCCCGCCGCGCCCAGCAGCGCAACAAATAACTTTCGCGCACAGCCCCTGCACGAACACTAAAAGGGTGGTGCTGCAAGACCGTTGTCTTGCAGCACCACCCTTTTGGCATATGGCGGGCTATTCGCCACGATGCGATTGCTCTAGCCGAAGATGACCGCCGTCTGGGTGACGCGGTCGTGCAGCCCACGGCCGTCGGAGTCCACCAAGATGGGCGGCAGGATCAGCACGGTCAATAGTGCGCGGACGACGGCGCGCCCCACACCCACGCGGGCATTAGCCTCATCAATGCGGGCAACACCCATTCGGAAGATGGCTTGGCCGGGGGTGCGGGCAAACAAGCTGACGGAAATGATGCTGATGATGAAAAACGCAATCAGTGTCACGGTGGACATGCCACCAAAGAAGTCGGTGATTGATTCCACGATGGTGGCTGCCAACATGGCGATGATCCAGTCGGCCCACAAGCCACCGCAGCGGCGCAGCACACTGACCAGAGCCCCGGGGCCTTTTTCCGGCAGGCCAAGGAACTCTCCCGGCCACCGCGCCTCGCGGAAGTCGGCTTCGCCGGCAATGGTTGGGGTATCGAGCCAAGATTGATCTTTTCGCGCCATAGGCTCATACCTTATCGGGTTTTGCCTTCGAGCTTGGGTAAACGGGCCCGCGACAGAGCCGATGCTAAGACTTATGGACTAGCCGACAGTGTGGACCACGTGCCGGGAGCGGCAAGCTGGGTAAAAAAGTCTGCACGGCATCGAACGGATGCTGTAGCGCTTGTGGGGGATGGGGGTGGGGTGGAATCTGGTCGACTTATAGAAATTCGACTAGAATTGTTTGGCAATGCACGTCACCGTCGTGTTTCCCTGTGAAGCACGCAGGTGGACTGCACCGCCCGTGGAGGTTCCAGCGCCCAGCGCTCCTACCCTATTCCCGCCGAACTGACAGCCAATAGTCGTTATCTACCCAACGAACGAGCATCGATGTGAATAAGGTGGACTGTGGGCTTCCACCGAGGCGCACCGGCTGGTGACCGCCAACCGCTGTGCGTGGGCCCGGCTATACCCGAACAATTTTTTCCTCCCAAGGAGACACCGTGGCATTTGAGACCACCGAAGATGTCGTAGCATTCATCAAGAACGAGGGTGTCGAGTTCCTCGACATCCGTTTCACCGACGTCCCGGGCGCCGAGCAGCGCATCACCATCCCGGCGTCCACGTTCACTGAAGAAGCCGCCGAGGAGGGCTTCGCCTTCGATGGTTCTTCCATCCGGGGCTTTACCTCCATCGACGAGTCCGACATGAACCTCCTTCCGGACGTCACCACCGCACGGGTGGATCCTTTCCGCAAGGTCAAGACCCTGAACATGAAGTTCTTCGTCCACGACCCCTTCACCCGTGAGCCTTTTAGCCGCGACCCCCGCAACGTTGCCCGCAAGGCCGAGGAATACCTCGCCTCCACCGGCATCGCCGACACCTGCTTCTTCGGCGCTGAGGCCGAGTTCTACCTTTTCGACAAGGTCTCCTACGCCACCGACACCAACGTTGGTTTCTACGAGATCGACTCCGACGCTGCATGGTGGAACCGCGGCACCGATGAAAACCTCGACGGCTCCCCGAACCGCGGCTACAAGACCCGCCTCAAGGGCGGCTATGGCCAGACCGCACCCCACGACATGTTCGAGGATCTGCGCGACGAAATGACCATGCTGCTCGCGCAGAACGGTTTCGAAGTTGAGCGCGCCCACCCCGAGGTCGGCACCGGCACCCAGCAGGAAATCAACTACAAGTTCAACACCCTGCTGGCCGCCGCCGATGATCTGCAGACCTTCAAGTACATCATCAAAAACGCTGCCTTCCGTGCCGGCAAGACCGCAACCTTCATGCCGAAGCCCCTGGCCGGCGACAACGGTTCCGGTATGCACGCCCACCAGTCCCTGTGGAAGGACGGCAAGCCACTGTTCCACGACGAGGCCGGCTACGCAGGCCTGTCCGACATGGCCCGCTACTACATCGGCGGTATCCTGCACCACGCAGGTGCGGTGTTGGCATTCACCAACCCGACCCTGAACTCCTACCACCGCCTGGTTCCCGGCTTTGAGGCCCCGATCAACCTGGTCTACTCGCAGCGCAACCGCTCCGCAGCAGTCCGCATCCCGATCACCGGCTCCAACCCGAAGGCCAAGCGCATCGAGTTCCGCGCCCCGGACCCGTCCGGCAACCCCTACTTCGGTTTCGCCGCCATGATGATGGCCGGCCTCGACGGCATCAAGAACCGCATCGAGCCGCACGCACCGGTCGACAAGGATCTCTACGAGCTGCCCCCGGAGGAAGCCGCCTCCATCCCGCAGGCACCGACCTCCCTCGAGGCATCCCTGAAGGCGCTGGAAGAAGACCACGACTTCCTCACCGAGGGCGACGTGTTCACCGATGACTTGATCGAGACCTACATCCGCCTGAAGAACGACGACGAGATCGCTCCGACTCGCCTGCGCCCCACCCCGCAGGAATTCGAGATGTACTTCGACTGCTAAAAGCCCCATAAGCTCGCGAACACTGCCCGTCGGGTGGTTTGAGCGAGCCCCTAGGCGCACACAACCCCGTGCCGCCAGAACCCTCCAACAGGGCCTGGTGACACGGGGTTGTTTTATGCTTTTGTCTTTTCTTCGATGCAACCCGGCAGCTAATCAGCGTGCCGAGCAAAAACCGAAAGCTTCAACGACAACAGACGGCATCAGCGCATCAACACGCTATAGCGGCGCGTGGACGCAGTCTGCTTTCTCCAGCACCCAAAGGGGCTTTAAAACTGCCCCGCCTGGCCCCCACGCCGCTAATAGGATCCCCTCTAGCGCAGCTTTTCCACAACGGCTGCAGCAGCCGCAATGTCCTGCCAGCTCATACCGGTGCCCTTAAACACGTTGGGACGATCGGTGGCGCGGGAAACCGCACCTGTGACGACCTGCTTCATGGTAACCAAATCGTCTTTGTGGCACTTGCCATCATCGATCGGGATGATCACGTCGCCCGCTTCGGCCAACGCGGTGTGCTTGGCTTCCACGGCGACTAGGCTGCGGCCGATCAAGCAGCCCGGTAGTTCTCGGGCATCGGGCGTGTGCGATCCCATCGCGACAACGCAAGCGCCATCACGCACCAGATCGCCCTTGAACAGGGGCTCTTTGGCGCTGGTGCAGCAGACGATGATGTCGGCCTCTGGGATGTCTTCTCGGCTGCCCGCACGAGCCGGCAGGCCTTTTTCTGCAAGCTTCTCGGCGAGCTTGGTGGAGCTGTCCTCACTACGGCCAATGATGGCAATGTCTTCGAGATCGCGTACCTCAGCCATGGCATAAGCGTGGTGCTCTGCCTGCAGTCCGGTACCGAAGATGACGCAGCGCTTGGCATCTTTGGCCGACAGGTAGTCGACGGCGACAGCGGACATGGCGGGGGTGCGCACCGCGGTGAGCACACTGCCGTCGAGCACCGCATAGGGGCGCAGGGTCTCCCGGTCGAAAATGCAGTACAACGCGTTGATAAGCGGCAAGCCCTTGTCCGGATTGTTGGGGGCGACGGTGGCTAGCTTGCAGCCAGCCCAATCCCCCAGTGCGCTGGGCATGGTCAGCAGTTCGCCGGTGCCAACGTTCGTGCCGGTGCGTGCGGGATCATCAGCGGGGTCAAAGTCACTCTTAAGTGCAGCCTCGAGGGTTTCGCGACACAGCTTCGGGGTCAGGGTTTCTGCGACTTGTTCTGCGGTGTATGTGATCAGCTTTTCGGTCATGGCACCCAAGTCTAGGCAGAAATGCGTCCACGGTGACCGAAAGCCCCAACCTTTCAGGTCAAGGCTGGGGCTTAGGTGGCTCTGCTGAGGGAATGTATTTAGCTCTTTTTCACGATGGAGGATTTGAGCTGCATTTGGCCGAATCCATCGATTTTGCAATCGATGTTGTGGTCGCCGCCATCGGGGTTAAGCCGGATATTGCGCACCTTCATTCCGGCCTTCAGCGGCTGTTGTGCGCCTTTGACCTTCATGGTTTTGGTGATGGTAACGGTATCCCCGTCGCTGAGGGGGTTGCCGACGGCGTCCAGGATCTGCGCTTCGCCGGCTGCGGAGTCATCGCTTTGGGTGAACTCGTGGGCGCATTCGGAACAGATGATCAGCGCGTCGAGTTCGTAGGTGTATTCACTGTCGCATTCGGGGCAGTGCGGAATGGGGGTGCTCATAGAGTGTTAGTTTTCCATTGTTTTCCTCCAGGCGTGGAATTAGGTGCCCCCGTAAACTGCTCTCCCCCGCCCACAAAATGTGATATCACTTTATTTATGACTAATTCCTACGATGATTCCACCATCCCCCCGGAGGTCGCTGAGGTCTCCAGCGAGCCCGTCGGACACCAGGGCACCAATGTCACCATTTCCGAGTACCCCGCAAAAACTGGTGGCCCCATCCCAGCCTTCCTGACGCTGGTACTCGCCTTTGGCATGCTCGTCGGCTCTGTGCTGCTGGCAATCATTGGATTCACACTCCCCAAATTCTTCCTGGTCATTGTGGCTGGACTCGTGTTCGTCCTCAGCCTGTTCGTCTTCGGCATGGTCGAGATCAACAGCCCCGGACACACCCGCGTGCTGCAGCTGTTCGGCAAGTACTACGGCACCAACCGCCGCACCGGCCTGTCGATCGTTCCCCCTTTCACCAGCTCCACCAAGGTTTCGGTACGTGTCCGCAACTTCGAGACCAATGAGATCAAAGTCAACGATGCTGGCGGTAACCCCGTTCAGATTGCCGCCATCATCGTGTGGCAGGTCTCCGACACTGCCAAGGCCACCTTCGCAGTCGAAGACAACGAGGAGTTCATCCACGCCCAGGCTGAGTCCGCACTGCGCCACGTGGCCACCAGCCACCACTACGCGCCGACTGGGAACTCAACCACTTCCCTTTCTGGTTCCACCGACTTGGTGAGCCGCGAGATTGCCGACGAGGTCGCCGAGCGCGTGGCGGTCGCAGGCCTGGAAATCGTCGAAGCCCGCATCAGCTCCCTGTCCTACGCCCCGGAAATTGCCCAGGCAATGCTGCAGCGCCAGCAAGCAAACGCCATCGTCGACGCCCGCGAGACGATCGTCGAAGGCGCAGTGTCCATGGTGGAAACCGCGCTGGCTCAGCTCGAGGAGCGCGAAATCGTTGACCTTGACCCCGAGCGCCGCGCCGCGATGGTGTCCAACTTGCTCGTCGTCTTGTGCAGCGAGAACAACACCACCCCTGTCGTGAACGCAGGCAACATGTACCCATGATGGCACGCAAACAAGTTCCCTTGCGCCTTGATGAGAAAGTGTATGAGTCCCTAGCTCGCTGGGCGGCAGACGAACTAGTCAGCACCAATACGCTGATTGAGCGTCTCCTGCGAGACAGCCTGCAGGCCGCCCACCGAATGCCTCGGGATGCAGGAGCACTTCCGCGCAGGGGCCGGCCACCTAAAAGCGCCGTCTGACACCACCAGCCACGTATCCACCCACAGCAGGTTTTCACTGCGGATACGTGGCTGGTGTTTTTGTGCGCTGGAGACGTCGCTAGGCCCAAAGTCTCTTGTGGGGGCGCTACGCGCGCTAGGGTATCCACTATGACTTCCGCCACCTCCTCCCCCGCCGTTGAACGCATCTCAACCCGGGCGATCGTGGTGTGGTTGGCGGCCACCGGCGCCTACGTTATGGCCATTTTGGGGCGCACCAGCATGGGTGTGGCCGGCGTCCAAGCCATGGATCATTTCCACATCGATGCCTCACGGCTAGCGGTGTTCACCTCAGTGCAAGTCGGCGTGTACGCCTTGGCCCAGATCCCCATGGGCATGGCCATTGACCTTTTTCAGCCCCGCAGAATGCTGGTAGCGGGCGCAATCATCATGGCAGCCGGCCAGCTGATTTTGGGCCTTACTAGTTCCTACCCGGTGGCCATCTTGGGGCGCGTGCTGGTGGGCACCGGTGATGCCAGCGCATTTCTCTCGGTGATGCGGTTGTTGCCCGCCTGGTTTCCCCTGCGCAAAACCCCTTTGTTTAGCCAACTCACGGCCTCTTTGGGTCAAATCGGCCAGTTTCTGTCCGCGGTGCCTTTTCTGGCCTACTTGGAGCATTCCGGCTGGCGGCATGCTTTCGTCGCTATTGGTGCCCTGGGAGTGTTGGTGGCTGCTGCATGCGCAGTGGTGGTGAGGGATAGCCCCGATGACTCCCCGCGACATGCGCACGCGAGCACTGCCACGTCTCTACGCCAGCGGCTGCGCACAGTTGTCCGTGAGCCGGTGTGCTGGGAAGGGTTTTTCACCCACTATGTGGGCCTGATGCCCAACCTGGTTTTCGCTTTGCTGTGGGGGCTACCGATGATGACGCTGGGGCAGGGCCTAACAACCGCGCAGGCGGGCAGCATCTTTGTGATCGGAACCGTGATTAATGTGGCGGTCTCCCCACTTCATGGCATCTTGTCCAGCCGGTTCGGGTCGCGCCGCTATCGGCTAACCATTGCGATGAACCTGGCGTATTTTGTGGGGCTGGGGTGGTTTTTCAGCTCCGCCGAGCCACGTGGCTACGGGGCGATCCTGGTGGCTGCTGGGGTTGGTTTCGCGGTGGTTCCGTCTTCTAATTTTGGCTTCGACTCCGTGCGCGAAAGCCTGGATCACCGGGTGCTGGCAGCGGGTACTGGGCTGGCCAACATGGGTGGCTTCGTTGCCACGATGATCGCTGGACAGTTGATGGGCGTAGTGCTCGACTCTCAGTGTTCGGATGGCTCGTACACCTGGTCGTGCTTTGGTGCGGCGTGGTGGTCGGTTTTCGCAGTGTGGTTGGCCGGAGTGGTGGCACTGGTGATCATTGCTCGCCGTCAACGTCGCACAAGGCTTCATGTGCAGTTCGCGGACTAGCCCCGTTTTGAGATACTGCTTGGGGGTCTAGTAGTGGGCGCGCCAGATTGCCTGGATGACGCCTAAATCTTCCTCACCGTGGCCGGCGGGCTTGGCCACCACTAGCGGTTGTCCAACCTGGGTGGCGGGGATGCTTTCCCACGCAATGGTGTCGGTGTTGAGGGCACGTCGTTGCTGGCGATAGACGGTGGTTTTTCTACCGATGCTGACTCTGGTGTCGTCGCTTAGCTCAACCACATACACGGTGTCACCGATGCTGGTTCGGTGTAGTTCGGGCAGGGCGTTTTCAGCCAAGGTTGTTTGGGTACGCGGGCTCATGCGTGCAATGACCCCCAGTTTGTGGATGTTTCCCTCTTCGTCTGCGATCGTCAGTGGCCCGGAAACGGTTTTTGTCACCAGGTGGCTATAGGCCCACACCGAGGGGCGGCGCGGGGTTGTGGACAGTGCCCGCACGATGACGTGGTCGCGGTCAACGGCGATGTCGGCGGTTGAGGTGACGATGTCGTATGCGCCACGGGCGCGGCCGTGGGCGTCAACGTCGACGGTGTGGGGAAAAATGTGGCGCAGGTTCGCGATTGCCAACAGCACGTCCTCATCGCTGCTTGCGGGGCTCACACCAGCGGCTTCTAGTTGGGCCAGCACGTCGACGAATCGGCGATCGGGTTGGGCTTCCCAGAGGTAGCTCAGTTCGCGAAGAAACTGCGGGATTCGAGTGGGGTCGGCATTCACAGTCCGAATTGTATGCGCCTAGCTGGCTGTGGGCACAGCACTGGGCAGTGGTGGTTGCTCAGTTGCCGAAAGAGGGCAGTCTGCAGGCAAAAGCCCCAAATCGAAGGCTTTTTGTACGCTGCTGCGTTCTTCTTCGGTGATTTTGCCCTGCTGGACTGCGTTGTCGAGTTTGGCGGCCAAGTCTTGTTGGGTTGCGGAGACATTTTTGGCTTTGAGCGGGCTGGGGATGGATACGGTGGTGTGGGTGACCGTGACTTCTGCGTGGTGGAGGTTGTCTTCACGGGTGCACGCGGCGGTGCTTCCGATGATGAGCATGCCTGTCATGCACAGGATGATCCAATGCTGGTGTGATGCGCGATCTGTTTGGGGCGCCATCACTTTCCTCCTCGCTGGGGTAAGGACTCGGTTTACCTACTCGAAGAAACGAGCGGGTGAAAACCGTGGGTGTCCGCGCGGTGAGCTGCTGGTGGTTCACCGCTGTTGCTCGTGCCTGTTGTGCACAGGGTGTGGTGTGGCATGGGCACAATCCTGGGGAAGTGTTGTGCCCATGCCACACGAGACCTCCTGTGGGCACGTGGCGCGAGTGTCAGCGATGCCAGTTGGTGAACCACAGGCGGCTCACCGCGCGGGTGACGGCCACAGGGTTATCAACTTCCGCGAAAACTTCTCTTACCGCCACTGCGCGGTTCACTGTCGTGCTAGGTCCCGCGCGACAGTGTTTTGCGCTTCCCAACGACTGTGGGGCTCTTGGTGCTGTGGCGGGATGTCGCAGTCCGCCGTTGCAAGCTGAGCCGTACAGCATCGTTGGGATTGTTTATGTGGCGGGTTATAGGGGTTGTCGTTTCTGTCAGATAACCCTGTTGTGCCGTCTACGAAGTCAATGTAGGGCCTGGACTTGGAAAACTTCCGCGCCTTCGGTGTGTGTGCGCTGTGAATTTTCTTCGTGTTTGTCGCTGACTGGGGGAAATGACAACGCCGGCCCGGGATGGTGTTGTCCTGGACCGGCGGCTGTTTGCTGGTTTATTTGTCCTCTTGTTCGCGAGGATCGTTATTTTTTGGGGTGTCTTCGTCGCGATCGATGTGGCTTTCGAAGGGGTGATCCTCTGGGGATGAGTGTTTGCCACTGTTCGGGGTGAAAGGATCGCGGCGGTCTTGTTCCCGGGAGCGGGTGGGGTCGGAAAATCCGTTGCGGAAGCGTTTTTCTGGTGGGGTGTTAAACCAGCTGTCCCCGAAGCTGTCTTCGGTTTCTTCTTCCTGGTTGTGGCGGGATTCTTTGAGCTTTTTGGCTAGTTCTTCGTCGTTTGCGGGCACGAAGGGGTTGTGTTGCGCGGGTGGTTTGTATTCCCCGGTGTCGATGTCTTCGTCGATGAAGCGAGAGGTATCTGTCTCGCGGGTGGGGGTCGTTGGATCTTTGCGGGCATTTGGGGTGTTGCCCCCGGTGACGTCATCGATGAAGCCTCTGAGCGCCCTTTCGGCACGTTCGACGAGCATGGCTTCGCCGCGGGTGGCGGCGAAGTCGCGCATCATTTTGCTGACGACGTCGACTGGTGTGTCTTCTGCGGGGCGGTTGCTTGCGCGCGGTGTGGGGCGTTGGGGGGCTTTGTGGTGTGCAGATGTTGTGAAGGTCAACTGTCCGCGTTCCGCGTCGAAGGTTAGTGCGGTGTTGTCGTCGCCGGTGATGTTGCGAACCATGTCAACGAAGGCGGACAGTTCGGCGACTGTTGCGCCTGCGAGGTTCATGCTGAATGTCGTGGCCATGGGGATCATCCCTTTCCATCGCGTCGCGGGTGACGTGGCGATGTTGCGTGCGCACTGCTCGGTGGTGCGCACTGGTGCGCTTTTGTTCATAGCCTAGTGCTGTGGGCACTGGATGGGGAGGTTTTTGGGGTTTTGCGCGTTTTTCTGAGCGTTTGGCACATGAGAAAACGCCGATGGCTGCCTCCGTGTGGGGCAGTAGCCAGCGGCGTGAAGGGGTTGTGCCCCGGGAGCTGTCGCGCTATGCGCGGGCTTGCCCGAGCGCGTTGAACAGGTTGAGGTTGTACAAGAAAGCGTCGGTTGCTTCTGCGAGCAGGCGCTCACGGTCGCTGTCCGACAGCGGCAGTGCGTCCAGCTTGGCGCGGTAGTCGTCCTTGTAGGGCTTGACCTTGGGGATCTCGGCGAAGCGGTAGAAGCTTACTGCGTCGTCGGCGACGTCGTAGTGGCGCTGCATCATCCGTCCGATGACCTGTCCGCCGGAGAGATCTCCGAGGTAGCGCACGTAGTGGTGGGCGACCAACCGGGCAGCGTCTTTGGTTTCTGCGATCTCGTTGAGTCGGGCCACGTATTCGGCGGTGGCCGGCAGCGCGGTGACGTTGTTGCGCCATTCGGTAGTGCCGTGGAGGTGATCCAGGTCGGCTTCCAGGGCGGGAACTCGTTCCAGTTTGGCGTCGACCACGTCGGCTGCAATCGGGTCGTCGGCGACGGCGCGGGCGGCGTTTTCTAGGGCGGTGTAGAACAGCCAGGATTGTTCCTGCAGGGCAATGAAGTCGGCGACACCGAGGCGTCCGCCCAAGAGCTCGTCCATGAAGGTGGAGTGCTCGGCGCGCTCGTGAGCTGCGGCGGTGGAGGTCTTCAGCTCGACGGACAGCTGGGAGGTGGTGTTCTCGAGGGCGGTTGTCATCGTGGTGTTCTCTTCCTCATGACGGGCGAAACGGCTGAAAGGGTCAGGCGCGGCGCGCGTGGGGTGCCGAAAAGTTTTAGCGGCGTTATTCCTAGCTAAAACAGTAGCTAAGGTTAGCCTTGCATGTAATCAAACTTTTTGCTTATTTTTAGGGCCACCTAACCGCACCACCCCTCGCGACATTGGTAGAGATATCAATCAACAGCTATTAAACAGACAGGCCTATTCCACCTGCTCATGACTTACTTTTGCGCCAGCTTCGGCACCAACGCCGGTGGATTCGCCGGCATCCCCCGCTAGATGAAAGCGCCGCCGCCCCACACCTTTAGGTGGAGACGACGGCGCCTGATGACAACGGGGCTTTAGGGATAATCCACCGGTGCTGGATCCGCGTGCCCCAAGGAGTAAGAGTTTGCCCGTTCGGCGAGCAGGTGCATCAGTTTGATTTCGGCCGGCACAGTCGAGTCTTTCAAAAAACCAATGCCCTGTCCGTAGCGCATGCAGGCACGCTCCCGGGAGCCGGATACCAAAAATTCCACGAAGCCAAGCTGCTGCAAGGACTTAACAACCAGGGCTCGCATCGCAATATTCGGCGATTTGCGCGCCTCAGTAATCACGAAAGCGAAACAGTCGATCGCTTCTTTAAAGCAGCAGGCCCCAGCGAGCTCACCACCCAGGTAGAACATCCACCGGCAGGCGTCCGCGCGCGCAGCTTCCGCACCCGACGCCTGGGAGGCAACCGCGGCTTTCGCGAAGCCCCACACCAGCCGGGATTGCTCCTCAAGCTGCTCGGTCATCTCCAACGCGGGGATCGGGCCATTCATCGCCTGCTCCCCCATGGGCAGCAACTGATCGCTGCCCTTGATTTGGGTGGCCTCCCAGCAGCGCAATCGCGCGGTCCACGCGTGGGTAATCGCGCGCCGTGCAGAGGTTGATTGGGCTAACTCATCATCGCCGGCCATGGAGGAACGGATGCGGTTAAACGCAGTGGCGGTCCCGTCGCAATCACCCATGTCGGCGGAAATGTCGGCGACCTTTGCCAACACCCACAGACACCGCAGGGTGATTGCCAAATCGTTGGAGCTGGTGTCGCTGACGGCGTGGATTAACTGATCACGGGCCTCGGGCAGGTTCCCTACCCCAATAAGCGCGTCCGCCAAATGGTTGTGCAGCATCAGCAACGCAGCCGCGTGCGTCACGTCATCGCTGTGCGCTAGCCGGGTGGCGCTCGACAGTGCGGCTTGTGCGTACACCCGCTTGTCATCGCCTGCCGGCAGGTGGGCCAGGTAGTCGTTCATCGCGTCGGCTGCCTCGCGGAACACTGCCGGATCGGCGCTGGTGTGGAAGGTGTCCCACAGCGTCAATCGGGTTTGGCCGGCGAGTTTTGCAAAGCGCTGGCGGGCGGCCATGTCGTCGGTGGTGCGCGCCCAGTTGTCGGCAGCATCGGCGCGGTGCCGTAGTGCACGCGCCAGCATCAATTCGGTTTCCGGAACAATCGAGCCGACGTGTGCATCGATCAGACGATTGCAGGCACGAATGATTTTGAAGCATCCGTCCGGGGTTGCCGGGTCTACCAGTGCCAGCGTGAAGTCGACCGCGCGCCCTTGGGCACGCGCCAGCCACAAGCGATTCTCCTGGGAGGACTCCCCGCTGGCCAGGGCGATCAGGGCGCTGGTGTGATCGAGCGCGGTGCGCACATCCCCCACCGCGGCACAATCCTCGGCGAGCGCCAATTTAGCCTCATAGGCCACCGCCCGTGCCCGGTCGCCCGGGCTGGTGGAGGCGTGCTGCCACATCGCTGCCAGCTCGGCGTGCGCATCGTCGAGCTGCCCCACCTGCGCTAAAAGTTCCGCCCGCAGCAGCATCAGGTATGTCACCCGGGCATACAGATCCGGGTATTCCGACAGGGGTACGGATTCGAAGCGGGTGAGCAGTTCCTCGCTGCGGTGCAACACCTGGCGGCGCATCGCATCTGTTGTCGCCAGCGCATCGAGGGCTTTGAGCTCCTGCAGAGCCGTCCAGGCGAGCAGCTCTAGGGCTTCCGGGTCTTTGGTGTGCTGATAGGCTTCCGCGACCGCGTTGCAGGTATCGACGATGTCGTTATAGCTTCCGCGAACCCTATAAACGAGGATTTTTTGGCACACGTCGCTAAAGCGTGCCGGATAACTATCCATTGCTAAAGCGTTCACGGTTGGCGGTCTTTCATCGCATGCGCGCCGCCATGGAAAGCGACACGTGGGGTTGTCGATACGGTGTGTGGTCCAGTGTTAAAGATAATGCACTGCGGACGTTTTTCAGCACTGCATTGGCTAATAGTGCTTGTGCTGTGTTTATTTCACCACATTTCGCGCCCGCGGGGGTGACTAGCGGGGGTTATTTGTGTACCCGGGCACTCACCGACCGCGGGGCCACTACCCCGGCGCGCGGCCACGAATCCGGGGTAGTTGCCCCCTAGGTGTTAGGGCTCGAACGTGGTTTCTCCCCAAAACACCTCGTCGACGACGCGGCGTGCCCGCCGGGTGACTTTGAGGTAGTTTTCGAGGAATTCTTGGTAGTGGTGTTTGTCCCAGCCGGCGGCGACGGCGACTTGCACGAGTTGTGGCCCTGGTTGGGGTAGTTGGTCGGTGCGTTTGCCGCGTACGAGGACGAGTGCGTTGCGGGCGTGGGTGGCGGTTAGCCATGCTGTGCGGAGGGTCGCGACGTCTTTTTCTGGGATGAGTTGTGTGTTTTCGATGATGTCGAGGGCGGTCAGTGTCGAGGGGGTGTGCAGCTCACTGATGGTGTGGGCGTGTTCCATGGTGAGTAGTTGCACGGTCCATTCGATGTCGGTGAGTGCGCCGCGGCCGAGTTTGGTGTGGGTGTTTTTGTCCGCGCCGCGGGGGAGGCGTTCGTTGTCGACGCGGGCCTTCATCCTTCGGACTTCGCGGACGGTGGCGTCGTCGATGCCTTCTGGCGGGTAGCGCAGGGGGTTGATGGCGTCGATGAAGGCTTGTCCGACGTCGGCGTCGCCGGCGACGGGGGCGGCGCGGAGCAGTGCTTGGATTTCCCAGGTTTCGCCCCAGCGTTCGTAGTAGCTGCGGTAGGAGGATACGGTTCTGACGACGGCGCCGCTGCGGCCTTCTGGGCGGAGCCCGAGGTCGACATCGAGTGGGGGGTCGATGCTGGGTTTGGCGAGGCGGCGGCGCATGCGGTCGCAGATGCCGATGGCCCAGGCCACGGCTTCGGAGTCTTCTACCCCGTCGGCGGGTTCGCAGACGAACATGACGTCGGCATCGGAGCCGTAGCCTAGTTCCCATCCACCGAGTCGCCCCATGCCGATGACGGCGATGCGGGCGGGTGCCACGACTTGTGGGTCTTTGGTGGGGGTGGGTTGTTCGTCGTTGTCTGTGTGGGCGGCGTCGGCGACTGCTTCGGGGTCGATGTCGTCATCGGTTTCTTGGCTGTTGACGATGGCGGCGACGGCTGCTTGGGCGGCGGCGTCGGTGGCTGCCCGGTCGGCGGGTTGTTGGGGGTTGTCTGCGTCGGTGTGTGCTGGTGGTGTGTCGGTGGCGGGTTGTTCGGCGCGGGAGGCGTGTTCGGCTGCCAGGGCGTCGACGGCGGCGCGGATTTCGGCGTTGAGTGCCGCATCCAAAACTGAACACCACACCAGTGACAGGGAGTGGCAGACGTCTTCGACGCTCATCATGCCCAGAAGGTCGGCTGCCGCAACCCGCGCCAATTCGGCCCGGCGGAGAGAGCGCGCGACGGTGATGGCTTTATCGGGGTCTGCGTAGCGGTTGGCTGCTGCGACAAGGGAGCGGTTAACCGTTTGGGGGTCGGCGTTAAGCAGCTTTGGGCCGTGGGCGCCGTCGCCGAAGAGTTTGACGACATCGGGGGTGTGCAGGATCAGGTCTGATACATAGGGCGAGGTGCCCAGGATTTTCATCAGGCGCTGCCCCACGACTCCTTCGTCGCGCAAGGTGCGCAGGAACCACGTTTTGTCCTCGCAGGCTTCGGACAGGCGGCGGTAGTTCAGCAGGCCCGCATCTGGGTCGGCGGTGCTGGAGAGCCATTCCATCAGGGTGGGCAGCAGCATCGCTTGGATTTTGGCTTTGCGGCTGGAGCCTGCCGCCAATGCGGTGAGGTGTTCGTAGGCGCGATCTGGGAATTGGTAGCCCAATGCCGCCAATTGTCGGCGGGCGGATTCTGCCGACAGACGCAGGGTGGCCGTCGGCAGGGCCACCACGGAGTTCAGCAGCGGGCGGAAGAACAGTTTGCGGTGCAGGCCGGCGATTTTGAGGCCGATGCGTTTGTATTCGGCCTGGAGGGCCTCCGCGGAGGTCATGTTTTCTTGTGAGCGCAGCCCGCAAGAGCGCGCTAAGACCCGCAACGCTTTGGTGTCTTCGGGTGCTGGCATGGTGTGGGTGCGTTTCATGCGGTGCAACTGGAGGCGGTGTTCCAGCAAGCGGAGGAACTCGTAGGCACCAATGAGGGCGGAGCCGTCCTCGCGGCCTACATAACCGCCCTCAATCAGCGCCCCCAGCGCGGACACGGTGTCTTTGACACGCAAAGATTCGTCGCTGCGCCCGTGCACCATTTGCAGCATCTGCACGGCAAATTCGACGTCGCGCAGACCACCGCGCCCAAGTTTTAGTTCGCGGTCTTTGAGGTGGGCGGGAACATTGTCGATGACCCGGGTGCGCATTTTTTGCACATCCTCCACGAAGCTTTCCCGCTGGCTGGCCTCCCACACCAGGGGCGCCAAGGCCGCCACGTAGGCATCACCCAGGGCGCGGTTGCCAGTCATGGGGCGGGCTTTGAGTTGGGCCTGAAACTCCCAGGTGTGGGCCCAGCGGGTGTAGTACGCCACGTGGCTGCTCAAAGTGCGCACCAGTGCCCCACGTTTGCCTTCCGGGCGCAGCGCCGCATCCACTTCGAAAAAGCAACTGGTGCCAATGCGGATAAACTCCCCTGCCAGGCGGGTCACCTTCGCGGTGGCGGGTTCGGCCGCGAAAATCACGTCCACATCGGAAATGTAGTTCAGCTCCTGGGCACCGCATTTACCCATGGCGATCACCGCCAGCTTGGAATCAACCGGATCATCGCCGTAGACGTTGCGCACCGCCACCGCCAACGCGGCAGTCAACCCGGCGTCAGCCAGGGAGGTCACATCCGCCGCAACGGTGGTAAAGGGGATCTTCTCCCCCGCTGGGCGGCGGGGCGAATCGAGATACGTGCCGGCCAGGTCGGCGGCCGCCAACTGCATCAAAATACTGCGGTAGCAGGTCTTGAGGATTTTTTCGGCGTCCCGGCCACCAATGCCAGCAACATAGGTGCCCGACGTGGACAGGTACTCGTTGGCCCCGTCCTCACCACTCTCCCACTCCCGAGAAACCTCCACCGCACCGTCTAAATCCTCAGACTGCGCCGGCTCAACTGTTGCGGCAGTCGCATTAACCGCAGACAGCATCCGCTGCATCATATCCGCAAACGTTGGGGTGGGCTCCGCGAGGCTGGGCCACAGGCCAGGGTTAGCGATGAGATGATCCCCCAGGGCGCTACTGCCACCAAGCAGCGCCATCAGACGAACCCGCAGCACCGGGTCTTGTTGCATCTGCGCGGTCAACACCTCGCCCCGCAGGCTGGGATCCTCCAGCTCATCAAGCGCGGCATACAGCCGGATGAGGTTGTTGAGCGCCATATCCGGATCCCCAGTGCCACTGATCGCCCACAACAGGTCGACGTGCTGCTCATTGAGCCAGCCCAGCTCTTTAAGGTCTTTAGCTGCGTTCGGGCTGGTTAGGCTCAACGCGCCGGGGGTGGGCACGCGGTTTCGGGTGGATCGGGGGCCGGTCAACATGGATAAATCGCCTCGCTGCGGGGTTGGTCGGTCGAATAGTCGTTGCGGTGCAAAAATGCTGCGCTAACGATCGGGTCAGTAATCCAGGTTGCTGCGCAACTCCCATTGGGTGATCTGGGACTGGTATTCCTGCCATTCGCGCCACTTGTTGCGGAGGAAGAACTCAAAGACGTGCTCTCCCAGGGTGTCCGCGACTAGTTCGCTGCGTTCCATCAAGCGCAGCGCCTGATCCAGGGAGCTCGGCAGGTCCTCGTACCCCAGGGCGCGGCGCTCCCGGCGGGTCAGGGAGGAAATGTCGTCTTCGGCAGGGGCTTGCAGCTCGTAGCCTTCCTTGATGCCTTTGAGTCCGGCCGCCAGCAGCACGGAGTAAGCCAGGTAGGGGTTGCAGGCCGAATCGAGGGAGCGGACTTCGATGCGGCGGGAGGACACCTTGCCGGGGCGGTAGGTGGGCACGCGCACCATGGCGGAGCGGTTGGACACTCCCCAGGTGGCCGCGGTGGGGGCCTCGTTGCCGAACATCAAGCGCTTGTAGGAGTTTGCCCACTGGTTGGTGACGGCGGAAATTTCCGGGGCGTGGGTGAGGATGCCGGCGATGAACTGCCGTGCGGTCTGCGAGAGGTTGTATTCGTCATCCGGGTCGTGGAAAGCATTGATGTCGCCTTCGAATAGCGACATGTGGGTGTGCATCGCGGAGCCGGCGTGGTCGGTGAACGGTTTCGGCATGAAGGTGGCATACACGCCGTTTTTCATCGCCACTTCTTTGACCAGGTAGCGAAACGTCATGATGTGATCACTCATGGTGAGCACGTCGGCGTAACGCAGGTCGATTTCCTGCTGGCCGGGCGCAGTCTCATGGTGGGAGAACTCCACCGAGATGCCCATGTTTTCTAGTGCGGCGATCGCGTCGCGGCGGAACATGGGGGCGTCATCGTGAACGGCCTGATCAAAGTAACCACCGTTGTCGGTGGGAACCGGGGGCCTGCCGTCGGTGTCCAAGGACTTCACGAGGAAGAATTCGATTTCGGGGTGGATGTAGCAGGTGAAGCCCTCGTCGGCGGCGGCGTGAACCTGGCGGCGCAGCACCTGGCGCGGATCAGCCCAGGAGGGCTGGCCGTCGGGCATGGTGATGTCGCAGTACATGCGAGCGGAGTTCATGCCGGAATCGTCG
The DNA here is from genome assembly GCF_001941445.1 of Corynebacterium aquilae DSM 44791. Classification (NCBI taxonomy): domain Bacteria; kingdom Bacillati; phylum Actinomycetota; class Actinomycetes; order Mycobacteriales; family Corynebacteriaceae; genus Corynebacterium; species Corynebacterium aquilae. Next base: position 2,034,685 of record NZ_CP009245.1, read on the forward strand.
ACGCCCAGTGGCATTAACTGGAAGGTGGAGGGGTCGGGCTTAGCGATGGTGTCTGATTCACTCACGCGGGAAAAGCCCTCGATGGCGGATCCGTCGAAGCCGATACCTTCTTCGAAGGCGTTTTCCAGTTCTGCGGGGGCGACGGCAACCGATTTGAGGTAGCCGAGGATGTCCGTGAACCAAAGGCGCACGAATCGGATGTCGCGTTCTTCTACTGTGCGGAGCACGAACTCCTGTTGGCTGTTCATGTTGTTCAAGGGTAGTTGCATTGCGGGGGCTTGTGGCTGTCCGCTGGGTGTGGGGGTGTCGCGGGGGTGGGTGCGGTTTGCGGGGTGTTTTTTAGGCTTCGTGGTGTCATGTTGGCGCGATTGCGTGGGAGGTTTTGTGGCGGGTTGTTTTGCACCTGGTGATTGTTGTGGTGTGGGCGCGGGTGGGGTGCGGGCGGCCCGGTTGAGTGGGGCAATGCGGTGGCGGGCGCGGCGGCAGCTTGAAGGGGTGGGTGATGTCACGGTGGTGGCCCGGGTGATGTGGCAGCTTGCTGGTTTGCCGAGGGCGGGCGCAATGCCGGACGACGGGCACGTGGTGTGTGGTGTGGTTCCGGTGTTTTCGGCACCGCGGTGGTGGGTGCGTCGATGTGCGCGGGTGGTGGCCTCATGGTGTGGGGTGCAGGTAGTGGAGAGTTGTGGCGGGCAGTGTTTTGTGGGGCCGGGGTCAAGGGTGGCGCAGGCTGTGCGTTTGGTGGGCACCGCGCAGCATGTGCGGGCGTTGTGGGTGGAGTTGGAGGCAGTGGCGGGACGTCGCGTCGATGGGGAGCGGGATTCTCAGCTGTTGGGGGCTGTGGAGGATGGATTGTTGGATTGTTGGCCTGGTGGGCGTTAGGTGTACCTGATGGGGGTGTTGGTGCTGGGCAGGTGGGTGTTTTTGGCGCGGGCTGCGGTTTTACTCATTAGAATTGGCGCCCATGAGCCCCAAAGATGCTTCCTCGAAGAAAACCACCTCGTCCTCGCTTGAAATTGAGTTGAAATTCGCTGTTGATGATGCGGTGGAGGTTCCTCCGTTGGCGACAATTGATGGGGTTGCTCGGGTGTCTTCGTCTGCGGTGCACGAGTTGTCTGCGGTGTATTTCGATACCCCTGATTTGCGGTTGACCCGTAACAAGATCACCTTGCGGCGCCGCACCGGCGGTAAGGACGATGGGTGGCATGTGAAGCTGCCGGATCGTGGTTTTGGTCGCCGCGAGATTCGGGCGGAGCTCGGCCCGTATGAGTTCACGCCTCCGGGGGAAATTTTGGCGGTCATCCGCCCGTTTGTGCGGACCTTTGAGCTGGATCCGATTGCCCAGATTGATAATGAGCGGCATGAGCATGTGTTGGCGGATGCCGACGGGGTGGATGTGGCGGAGTTCGTTGATGATCACGTCACGGCGTATTCCTTACTTCCGGGTGGGGATATTTCTTCCTGGCGTGAGTGGGAGATCGAGCTGGTTAATGATGAGCAGGGGCAGCCGCGTGGTGGGGATCGGTTGTTGGATTCTGCCCGCAAGGTGTTTGAGCAGGCGGGTGCGGCGGTGTCGTCGAGCCCGTCGAAGTTGGTGTTGGCGTTGGGTGAGTCGGTGCATAATGCCCCGGAGTTGGAGCGCCCGGCAACGTTGCCGAAGTCTTCTCCCGCCGCGAAGGTGTTGAAGGCGTTGGCGAAAAATCGGGACAAGATTATTGCTTATGACCCGCGGGTTCGGGCTGATGAGCCGGATGCGGTGCACCAGATGCGGGTGGCTACTCGTGAGCTGCGCAGTCACATGTCGACGTTTAGTGGGATTTTGGTCGGCGACGACTATGTGCACACCGCGAAAGAGTTGAAGCATTTGGCGGCAATTTTGGGCCATGCCCGTGATGCTGAGGTGGTGGCGGAGCGTTTCCGTCAGGCGTTGGCTGCGGAGGATCGGGATGTGGTCGATGAGCAGACCGCGCAGGGACTGATTGAGGGCATTGAGCGGATGTACCGGCAGGCGCACGCTGATGTGGTGGAGTTTTTGGATTCCGAGCGCTACGCGGAGTTGCTCAATAGCTTGGACCACATTTTGGCGCATCCCCCGCTGGCGGAGCAGCAGCAGTCGAGCCAGGAGGAAACGGCTGTGGCAGATACCACCCAAGCCGGCCAGGAGGCTTCGGCGGCAGCGAACTCTGGTGACAATATTGCGGCGGGTGAGGATGCCGAGCGAGGTGAGCCGTCCGATAGTGCTGGGGCTGATCCCAAGCCCGCCCCCGAAGCGGAGCAACCGGCTGCGACAGACAAAGGCCCCCGCCAGGCTCGCAGCGCGGAGGATATTCTGTTCCACCACCTCACGCAGGCGATGCGGAAGGTGCGCAAGCTGCATGCCACGGCGATGCGTCAGTGGAAGGACACCTCGGTTCCGCTGGAGCAGCGTGAGGACAATGTGCACGCGGTGCGCAAGGCGGTGAAAAAGCTGCGCTATTCCGCGGAGGCCGCGGGTGAGGCCACGGATTTGAAGACCGGCAAGCTTTATCGGGCGTGCAGCGATGCGCAGGATATTTTGGGCACGTTCCAGGACACGGTGACTGCCCGTGATGCGTTGGCTGATGTGGCGCGGCGGGCGCATGAGCAGGGCGAGGACACGTTCCTGTACGGGTTGCTGTACCAAAAGGAGCGGGATGCCGGGATTCGGGCGTTGCGTGATTACCCGAAGGCGATGGATGAGCTGATTCGGGTGTACGACAAGCTTGAGGCCAAGCGGTCGAAGCTGGCCCGTAAGCGCCGGGAGGCTTTGGCTGCGGAGCGCAAGGCCCAGTTGAAAAAGGAAGCAAAGGCGCAGCGCAAGCTGGAAAAGGCCCGCGCGAAAAAAGAAAAGAAGGCTCGCGGCGCCTAGCAGGCACGCGGGCTGTGTGAACAAAAAACACTATCGGCCGTCCCGGCGCGAATGCGCGGGGGATGGCCGATAGTGGTGTGTTGAGGCTGGGGTTTACTTTTCCCAGGAGGGCTTTTCGCCCCAGTCTTCGCCGGCCTCGTCGTAGGCTTCTGCTTCTTCGACGCGCTTTTCGGCGATCTCGAGAGCTTCGCGGGCTTCGGCCTCGGTGTCGTAGGGGCCCATGCGGTGGGTGGAGTCAAAGACGAGTCCCTGAGCAACCTCGCCGGTTGCGGTGTTGTAGTACCACTTGTTGTCTTCGCTTGCCATCGTGTGTTCACGCTCCTTGAGAGGAAAGGGTTTATCGCCCCCATCCTAGTTGGTTCTTTCATTGGGGGGGCGCAACCACCGTTGGGATTCTTGGTTCAGGGTCAGCGCGTTCTCGGGCAGAATGATTCGATAGAGTCTTTAAGGATTGGATGTGCCGGTAGGAATCGCATCTGCAAGTGCAGATGGTCTATGCGCACCGATAGCCGTTGATTTGTGACGGCTTTGGTGCAGCCAGCACGAATGCCGATCATGATTTTTGTTTTTGTTTTGTCGGCGTAGAGGAGCCCCCATGCCAGCGAGCACCCATCGAACTTTGGCCGATGTGCAACAGGCAGCACGGGCCGCCCACCGTGAGCACTTTTCGTCCACGCCATCGATGTGGGCTGCGGCGCCTGCGAGTTGGTTTGCCATCGGTGAGCACACCGATGCAGCCGGCGGTGTGGTGGTGTGTGGCCTGACTGAGTGCGGTGTGGCTGTGGCGGTCACTCCCCGCAGCGACCAGGTGGTCAACGTGGTCTATGTTGATGCCTCCGGCGCTGAGACGGTGTCCCAGGCGTCGCTGGCTGAGGAGCAGCCTTTTGGGGTGGCTGCACCGACGTACGCGGGGGAAGCGGCGTTGGATTGTGCCCGCCGAATTGCGGGGCTGGTTTCCACCGCCACGGGCCGGCAGTTGATTGCTCGCCAGATTCGTGGCGCGGATGTCACGGTGGTGTGCGATATTCCTGCCGGCGTTGGCCTTGGGGAGCGGGCCAGTGTGGAATGCGCGGTGTTGCTGGCGATGGCGATGTCGACGAAGGATCGGGATGAGGCGCCGATTCGGGCGCGCCTGGTGGAGGTGGCGGTCTCCGCTGCGGCGAGCTACTCCCCGGAGCCGCCGGTGCGGGCCCGGTATACCGCGATCATGCGGGGTGCGCCCGGTAGTTTGCAGGTTATCGACTATCACGATGGGTCGCTCACTCATACTCCCCACTTGGTGGATGCGGGCTGTGTTCCCTTCCTGTTGGCGCTGCCCGATGCTGCTTCGTCCCAGGTGGATGTGGCCGAGCTGCGGCAACGGGTCAGTTTTGTGCAGGATGCGTCGAAGGCGTTCGGGGTGGAGTCTTTGCGGCATTTGCCCGATGCCTCTCCGCGGGTGACTGCGTGGCTGGCGGCGATGCATGGCGCGCAACGTGGCAATGGGCTGCCCAGTGCGGATAAGGCGAATGCGTGGCTGGATTTCTTCGAGGTGGAAACCACCTACGCCACGGATTTCGTGTCTTCGATTCGTTCCCGCCGCCATAACGCCGCGGTTACCAACATTGATCGTTCCCGGGAGGCTACCGCCGGCGCCTTGGGGCTGGCGTCTCAGGTTTCGTCCTTGGCGGAACTTGCCCGCCAGTGGGGTGCCGATGCGGCGCGCCCAGCTGCTGCGGGCTTGTGTTCTGCGGTCATCGGCTACGCGCCGGCGTCGACGGTGGAGGACCTTTCTCAGCGCGCACAGGAGCACAATTTGCGCTTCATCGTGTTGTCCCCCGGCAGCACGGTCGCAGGATAGTCATTCCCGCACATTGTCTCCCCCTGGGTGCTTCCAGCGTGCGGGGAGCAGAGGTGAAAACACCCCGCCGTGAAGATCCCTTTTTTAGGGATGTCACGGCGGGGTGTGTTGTTTTGGGGCGACTGCACAGCCCCTATAAGCCGGATTCTGTTCGGCCACACGTTGGTGGCGTCGGCGATCATCCATCTAGGGGCACCATTGCTGGTGCCCTCAAGCTGCCTACCTGCGCGCGTTGCTGGCGAGTGCCCAGCCCCGCAAGCCGGTGAGGGCTTGCGGTGTGCGCGCACGCGTCACGTTCAACGTGTCGCGTCTTGGCATTGCTCCCGGTGGGGTTTACCTAGCCAGCCCAGTCACCTGGGCTGCTGGTGCGCTCTTACCGCACCGTTTCACCCTTACCCCCTCCCGCCGTTGGGGCGGTGGGGGCGGTCTGTTTTCTGTGGCACTAGCCCGCAGGTCACCCTGGGTTGCCGTTAGCAACCACCGTCACTCTTGAAGCGGAGTCCGGACTTTCCTCGACCGCTGGCCACCAGCAACGCTGTGGTTGTTGGGGTTCCATCAGTCGCGATCGCCCGGGGTTGATGCAGTCGCGGCGTTTACTCTACCCCACCGTCGGCGTGGAGATGAGCGGTCTCCCCGACGAGGCGGACGCTGGTGGGGCCGTCGGCGTAAAACTCGGCGATAGATAGGCTTGCAAGGTCGAGGTGGAGGCAGTGGTAGATGCTGGGTCCGGCATCGAGCCCCAGGCGGATGAGGCCTTTGATGGGGGTGACGTGCGAGACGACCAGCACGTTGGTGGCGCCACAGGTGTCGATGATCTGGCTGAGGGTTTTCTTTGCTCGCCGGTAGGCCTGCTGGAGGCTTTCCCCGCCGGGTGGGGCGACGGAGGTGTTGGTGAGCCATTCGGTATGGGTTTCTTCGTCGGAGGCGCGAGCCTGGGCGAAGGTGAGTCCTTCCCACGATCCGAAGTCGAGCTCGCGCAGATCGTCGAGGGTGATGACGTCGAGGCCGAGTTCTTCGGCGCAGGCTGCGGCGGTTTGTTGGGCGCGCAGTTGGGGGGATGCCACGATGTGGGTGATGTTTTCTCCCCGCAGGCGCCTGGCTAGGGCGCGGGCCTGGGCCTGCCCGGTGTCGTTCAAGGGCGGGTTAGAGTTGCAACCGCTGTAGACCCCTTTGACGGAATCGGCGGTTTGGCCGTGACGGGCCAAAAATAGGCGGGTGGGGGTGGTGGTGGCGCCATTCCAGGCGGCCGGTGATTTTGCGCCGCCGGCGCCGGGTTGTGTGCTGTTGTCGGCGTTGGCTTTGTCGCCAGTGTCGCCAGTGTCGCCGTGTGGGGCGTTTGTGCGGGCGGGCTGGGCTGGGGGGTGGGTTTCGATCATTCCGACTGCCGCACCTTGTGCCCCGGCATCCATGGCTTTATTGGCGAGCTCGTCGGCGCGGGAGTTGTTTTTGCGGGGTACCCATTCGTAGGTAACCTGCCCGATTTGGGTGGCGATGGTGCGGCATTTGAGGGCCAGTTCGCGCATGTCGGGGTGTTTGATTTTCCAGCGCCCCGACATTTGTTCAACTACCAATTTGGAGTCCATGTACACCGCCACGGAGCTTGCGCCGCGCTCGAGGGCGGCGTTAAGCCCGTTGAGTAGGGCGTGGTATTCGGCGACGTTGTTGGTGGTGCTGCCGAGGTATTCGCTGATGCGTTGAATTACTTCGGTTTTGTCGGCGTTGAGTACCACCGTGCCGGCGCCGGCAATTCCGGGGTTGCCGCGGGAGCCACCATCGGCCTCGATACACAGGTGCATGAAAAACCTCCGTGGGGGTTGGGGGCGAGAAAAAGGGAGAAAGAAGAAAACGGTCGCACCCCACAGTGTGTGGTGGGGCGCGACCGCGTAAAAGCTGCGGTTGTGTTCTAGCCTAGCTTTCCCGGATGAGAAGCGAGCCGCACTCAGGGCAGCTGGGCAGTTCATCGGCGGGGTAGGCCATGATTTCCCGGATGGCGTTCGGGGCGAGGATGACATTGCAGCCGCGGCAGATCCGCCCGGTGAACAACGCGGCCCCTACGCCTAGGTCTTCGCGCTGGGTGTCGTATTCCGCGAGGACTTCGCTGGGGAGTTGGTCGCGGAGGGATTTGATGTGGGCTTCCCGCTCGGCTTGGGTGGCGTCGGCGGCGTCGCGGGCCGCGTCCAGGGCGCGTTTGGCAGCGGCGATTTTTTCATCCAGTTCGTCGCTGTGGGCGCCGGCGCTGCCTTCGTTGAGGTTGTGGGCGGCGATGCGACGTTCCACCTCGACGCGCTGTTGCTGCAGTTTTTCGAGCCTGCGGCGGGTGGAGATGAGGTCGTGTTCCAGGTCGCGGCGGGTTTCCTGGTCGAGGGTGGCGCCAAGGCCTTTGATGTTGGCTTTTTCGCGGCGTTGGAGTTTCGCGATGTCGGTGTCGATGCGTCGCAGTTCGGTTTCGGTGTCTGCGGCACGCATGTGGCTGGCGGCGTGGCTGTCGCGCAGGCGGGCGCGCTCGGCGATCAGCTGGCGGTACTGCTCTTCTTCCGGCAGGTCTTGGGTACCGGTGCGCTGCACATCGGCGGTGGCCAATTGCAGCAGAATGCGCTGTGCATCGGGACGAAGCTTCACGAAGTGTTGTCCTTGTTCATCAAACCGACCACGCACGAGGCGATAAGTGCTGTGCGGGTGCTACGAAAAAAGTTGTGGGTCATGCGTGACTCGAAGACACACAGATGACACCGTGGTGGTGCCCGGTGAGGCCATGGTGGCCCCGAAGTATTTAGCCTAGTCCTGCGCGGCACGGGGGCAAAAGCCCCTGAAGCTGCGCCGGGGCGGGCGAGCCGGGGTGCAGCCCACCTGGTGGTGGGCCGCACTGGTGGCCGCGCGGCGTGGGTTAGCTGCTGCGGTGCGCGGAGATCTTCCAGGGGTCGGTGCGGATGTCGATGATGGTGGTTTCAACATCGGCCGCCTCGGAAACTACCTGTTGTGCCTGGTAGACCCAGGGGAATTCGCTGGCCCAGTGGGCGGTGTCGATGACTGCAGGGCCGCCAGCTCGGAGGTATTCGTCGACCGGGTGGTGGCGCAGGTCGGAGGTGAGGAGGCAGTCCACGTCCATGTTTTTCACCGTGTCCAGGAAGCTATCTCCGGAGCCTGAGGCGACTGCGACGGTGCGGATCATCGCATCCGGGTCGCCGGCGGCGCGGACTCCCCATTCGGTTTCCGGCAGCCGGTCGGCGACCCGCTGGGTGAATTCCCGCAGGGTCATCGGCTGGTCGAGGGTTCCCACTCGGCCGATGCCTAATGCTTGGTTGGGGTCTTCGACCGGGGCTTGGGCGACCACGTCGAAGGCGGGTTCCTCGTAGGGGTGTGCCTGAAGGATGGCCGCACGGATGGCTTCCCGGCGCGAGGAGGGGGCGACGAAGCTGAGTCGGACTTCTCGGGCGAGGTGGCGGGTGCCGATGGTGCCGGCGGTGGGGTTGGCGCCGGGTAGGGGCGTGAATTGTCCGGTGCCTTCGACTTGGTAGGCGCATTCTGCGTAGTCGCCGATGGTTCCGGCGCCGGCGGCGAAGATTGCGTCGTGGATGGCGCCGACTGCTTCTGGGGGGACGTGGACGCCCCAGAGGTCGTTGGTGCGCGGGGTTTTGGGTGCTAGGGGTGCGCCTGGGGTGATGCCGAGGATTTCGGCGAGTTGGTCGTTGACGCCGGGGCGGGCGGAGTCGGCGTTGGTGTGCGCGGAGAATAGGGCCACGTTGCCGGTGATGAGGGTATGGATGACTTTGCCTTTGGGAGTGTCGGCGGCCACGCTGGTCACGCCCCGCATCAGCAGGGGGTGGTGGACGACGAGCATGTCGGCGCCGCAGGCGACGGCGTGTTCTGCGACTGCTTGGGTGCAGTCGAGGGCGAATGCGACTTTGCGGACTTCGGCTGCGGGGTCGCCACAGACTAGGCCGACTGCGTCCCAGGATTCGGCCAGGTGGGGCGGGTAGGCCTGGTCGAGGATGGTGCGGATGTCTCCTACTGTGGTCATTGTTTTTGTCCTTGTCGGTGGTGGCTGGGTGTGGTTTTGCCCCGGGCGGTGGGGTGGTGTCTAGCTGCCCATCCTAAACTCTGTGGGTTTTTCGCGGGGTGGTGTGTGCTGGGGTGTTTTAGGCGGCTGGGAGCTGTGTGAGGCAGGCGGCGAGTTGGTGGCAGAAGTCGTCGACTGAGTCTTGGGGGCGCACTGCGAGCCGCCACCAGGTTTCGTCGAGCCCGGGGAAGGTGTCGCAGCGTCTGATGGCCACTCCGCGCTGTTTCATGGCGATTCGTATGTGGCGGGCGGTGGTGGCGTCCCAGGGTAGTTTGAGCAGTACGTAGGGTGCGTGGGAGTGGGTTGCGGGGTGGATGTCGAATGGTGCGAGCGCGTTGATGAGGTAGTCGCGCTGGGTGGCGATTTCGGTGGCGATGTGGTGGAAGTCGTTGGCGGTGTGGTGGTGGGCTACCCATTCGAAGGCGGCGAGTTGCAGGCTGGAAAGTGGCCAGTGGGGGCGGCGGGCTGCCATGGGTGCTAGCAGGGTTGTGTCGGCGATGAGGATGCCGCAGCGCAGTCCGGCGAGGGCGAAGGTTTTGGTGAGGCTTCTGAGCACCACGACGTCGTTTCTGGTGGCGGCCAGTGGCAGGGCGGTGGTGATGGTGGTGGCAACATCGGCGAAGGCTTCATCGATGACGGTGATGGCGTGGGGGATGATGCGGGTGATGGTGTCGACGAGGGTTGTGGGGTCGACGGTGCAGCCGGTGGGGTTGGCGGGGTTGCCGATGATGACCAGGGGGCGGGAAAGGTTTGCTGTGGGGGTGGTGTGTACGGCCTGGGTGAGGCTGTCGTGCAGGAGGTTTTGGGTGTAGGGGGCGGGGAGCACCACTTTGGTGAGTGGTACCTGTTGGTCTGCCAGGGTGTCTTCGGGTTCTGAGAATCCGGGGTGGATGATGAAGGCGTGGGTGGGGTTGAGTGCGCCAAGCAGGCTGAAACCTTCTGCGGCGCCGGCGGTGAGCATGGTGCGTTCGGCGGGAACCGATAGCCAGTTCGCTATGAGTTGGTGGGCGGCGTGGTTGCGTTGGGCGTTGGGGTAGCTGCCCAGGGTGTGCAGTTCTTGGGTGAGCGCTGCCAGTAGTTCGGGTCCGGGTGCGGATGCGCGGACGTTGACGGCGAAGTCGAGCCTGGCGCCGAGGGCGTCAGTGTCGCCGTGGTGGCGGCGGGGGGTGGTTTCGTGCACGGGCGCTCATTTTACCGCCGGGCGGCTGGTTGTCGGCGCGGTGGCTTGGCCTGGTGGCACACTGGTGCTTATGCGAGCAGTTTTGATGGACGTTGATGGCACGATGATTGATTCTTATCCGGGGGTGGTGGCGAGCTATTTGGCCGCTTTGGAGCAGGTGGGGGCGTCTCACCCGGAGGCTAAGCCTTTGCGGCAGGTGTTGGGGCCGCCGATGGTGGAGTCTTTCGCGGAAGCCGGGGTTGTCGGCGCGGATATTGAGAAGGCGCGTCAGGCGTATATGGATGCCTATCGGGCTGATGGGTGGACGAATGCTTCGGCCTATGAGGGGGTGGGTGATTTTTTGCAGGCGATGAAGGATCAGCAGGTGGTGTTGGCGACGGCGACGTCGAAGGGGGATTTTTTCACCCGGAAGGTGCTTGAGCGGGCTGGGCTGTTGGATTTTTTCGATGTGGTGGCGACAGCGGGCATTCCGGGGGTGCGGGAGTTTCCCACCAAGGCGGATGTGGTTGGTGATGCGGTGGCCCAGGTTCGTGCGGTGGCGGCTGCGCGTGGGTTGGATGCGGATGAGCCTATTGATTTTGTGATGGTTGGGGACCGTCATCACGACATCAGTGGTGCGAAAACTCATGGGATTGACACTGTTGCCGCCACGTGGGGCTATGGTGATGAGGCTGAGTGGGCGATGGCCCGCGCACGCGCAAAGGATTTTAGTGAGTTGGGAAGGGTTATCGATGGGCTCTGGTAGTCGCAGCGATTTTGAACGCACGGAATCCGTGTATGTGGTGTTTGTGTGCACTGGCAATATTTGCCGCTCCCCGATGGCCGATGTGATGTTTGCTGACGCCATCGATGATGCCGGTCTGGCTGATCAGGTGAAGGTAGCTTCGTGCGGTATGGGTGGCTGGCATGTCGGTCAGGGCGCGGATCGTCGCGCGGTTGCCCAGCTGGCAGCGTTGGGTCACGATGGCACCCGCCACCGGGCGGCCCAGTTGGGTGCCCAGCACGAGGATGCTGACTTGTTTGTGGCTATGGATAGTGGGCACGTGCGTGGTTTGCGGGATGCGGGGATTTACCCGGAGAAGATTCGCTTGCTGCGTAGTTTTGATCCGCAGTCGCCTGCCCGCGCGGAGGTGGCTGACCCCTATTACGGCGATGACAGTGGTTTCGTTGAGGTCGGCGAGCAGATTGAGGCGGCGATTCCTGGTTTGTTGGAGTGGGTGCGCACCGAGTTGCAGGATTCTTCCGACCGCTAGCTGCCTGCTTTCTCCCCCACTGCCCTGGTGCGTTCTGCGCGCGGGCGGTGGGGGTGTGCTGTGTTGTGGGCGCATGGGGTGCGTTGGGGTGAGTGTGGTGGCGGTGTCGACTAGACTTGGGCGCCGTGTCCAAGGTGCTAAAAGTTTTTGCCAAGCCCGGCTGGGTGATTACCGCTGTGGCGGTGATTGCGTTTGCGTATCTTGCGTTTACGGTGTTGGCGCCTTGGCAGTTGGGCAAGAATGCCCGTACCAGCGAACGCAACCACAATATTGAGATGGCTTTTGAGAAGGCCCCGCAGCCGGTGGGGGATGTTTTCGCGGCTGATGGTTCTTTGAAGGTCAATGAGTGGACGCGGGTGGAGTTGCGCGGTCATTATGTGCCGGATGCGCAGGTGTTGGTGCGGATGCGCCCGATTGATGGCCAGCAGGCGTATCAGTCTTTGTTGCCGTTTCGTAGCGATTCTGGCCAGGTGTTGATGGTCAATCGCGGTTTTGTTCCGGCGACTCCGAACGTTGCCCCGGTGGTGCCGCAGCCGCCCAGTGGCGAGGTGTCGGTGGTGGGTTTTGCTCGCGCAAGCGAGCAGGTTCCGTCCAATCCCCCTGTGCAGCGCGATGGTTTCACCCAGGTCAGTGGTATTTCCACGGAGGAAGTGTCGGGGCTGACGGGGATGGATTTGGGCCGTGATTATGTGCAGTTGGCGCAGGATCAGCCGGGTGGTTTGACCGCTATTCCGCTTCCCCAGTTGGAGCCTGGCCCGTATTTGTCTTACGGCATTCAGTGGATTGCTTTTGGCATTATGGCGCCGTTGGGCTTGTTGTATTTCATCCGGGCTGAGCTGAAAGAGCGGCGCGAGGACGAGTTGTTGGCTCAGCAGGCCTCAACTGCTGCGGATGCGGCCCCGGCCGCTGAGGGCGCAGTACCCACCCAGGAGTCGGCCGCTCAGGCCAGTGAGGCCTCTGATGGTGCTGCTGATGAGAGTGCTGCGGTATCTAAGGCTCAAGCGCCGTCGGAGGATTCGCGCCAGGCGCCGCCGCGTCGGCGGGCGCGCTATGGGGGCCGGCAGGATCATTTCCGCCATATCAGCGACGATCAGCAGCGCTTTTAGCGCCTGCTGTGGGGGCGTTGGGGTGTGGTGCGCGGATTAGTTGAGCAAGTCGCGGATGAATCCGATAAGGATGACGGCGGTCATGGCGTCGAGTGTGGCGCAGCCTTCGGTGAAGCGGGCGAGGGTGATGGCGTCGGCGATGGTGTTGGTGGTGGGGGCGGGCCCGTAGCCGAGTTCGGGGCGGTGTTCAACGCCGTGGGCGTAGACGGTTTTTCCGCCCAGGGTGACTCCCAGGGCGCCGGCGGCGGTGGCTTCGACGGGGCCGGCGTTGGGTGAGGGGTGGCGGCTGGCTTGGGTGCGCCAGGCGTTTTGGCTGTGTGTGCCGCGCCCGACGAGGTAGGCGTAGCCGAGGTGGTAGCAGGCGGTGATGCGGGCGGGGAGCCAGGCGAGCAGGTCGTCGCAGCGGGCGGCGGCGGTGCCGAAGTGCCGGTAGGTGTCGTTGCGGTAGCCGACCATGGCGTCGAGGGTGTTGACTGTGCGGTGGAGGACAACTCCGGGGGTGCCGAGGATTGCTGCCCACACGATGGGGGCGATGGTGGCGTCGGAGGTGTTTTCTGCCAGGGATTCCACGGTGGCGCGCGCCATGCCGACTTCGTCGAGCAGTTGCGGGTCCCGGGAGCATAGCCACGGCACCCAGCTGCGGGCGGTGTCGATGTCGTGTTCGTCGAGGGCTTTTTTCATGTTGGCCCCGGTGTTTTCCAGGGTGCGGGCGCCGATGGCGGCCCACAGGGCGGGGATGAGGCTGAGGTTGGGCCAGGCGCGGGAGATGAGGAGGCTGGCGGCCATTGGGGGGATGGTGGTGGCGGCCAGGTAGGCGAGCCCGGCGCTAAAGCTGTCGCGGTAGAGGCGTTTTTCGACCTTGGTGGCGTAGGTGCCGAACCAGGCGACGGGGTGGTGGCGGCTGGGGTCGGCGATGAGCCGGTCGGCGAGTACTCCGGCGGCGATCGCAGCGGCGCGTTTGAGGGCGCGTCGGCGGTGGGGGTGTGTGGTTTTGGGGGTGTTCATGCGCTGTCTTTGTTAACGCTGGGGTTAGTCCGTGCTGTGTGGGTTGGTTGGGGTGGGGGTGGGTTCGCGGAGGGCGTCGAAGGCGCTGCGCAGGAAGCTGAGGGTGTTGGTGCGGCTGGAGATGGCGGCTTTGCCGCGCCCGGCGGGGGTGCCGCCGACGAGGACGCGGTGGCCGTAGAGGCTGGCGGTTTTGGTGTGGGGGATCCCGGTGAAGGTCATGGGGTAGCCGACTCCGTAGCCGGCGTTGTGGTAGTCGACGGCGAAGACGTTGTCGTTGAGTCCGCGGAGTTTTTCGACGATGCGGTCTTGGGAGGAGTGGGAGTGCCAGACGGGGTCTTCGTCGCCGGCGGTGAGCAGCAGTGGGCAGCTGATGTTTTCGACTTTGATGCGGGCGGCGGTGACGTCGTCGTGGGCGCGGGCCGAGTGGTAGTACTCCCCTAGTTGCCAGGGTTTTCCTTTCAGCGCGGGTTGGATGAAGGCCCGCCAGTCGGAGCCGGCGTCTTTGATGCCGGGGGCGGTTAGGGCGGTGGTGTCGAAGTGGGGTTGGGTTTCTGGCTGGTCGTCGTCGGCGATCCAGGTGGGGTGGGAGCCTTTGCGGCTGGGCTGTTGGGTGCGCACGTCGCTGGGGCTGTGGGCGACGACTGGGCCGGTGTGGTTGAGGGTGCTGGCGATCATCAGGGCGAGTTCGGCGCCGCGCCCCACCCCGATGATGCCTAGCGGCAAGGTGGTGTCGATGCCGGGTAGTCGGGTGAGTCCGCGCAGGTGTTTGCTGATGTTGCTGAGGTTGCGTGGGGTGTTGTCGGCGGGCACCCAGTTGGCGGCGATGGCGACGAAGCCTTCGCCGGCGAGTTCTGCTGCGGCGGCGTTGCAGGCGGTGCCGGTGGCATCACCGATGAGCAGGACTGCGGGGTGCTTGGCGTCCCCATCGGGCAGGTAGACGGTACCGCCGCCGAGGCTGGCGGGCGCGTTGTCGAGGGCGTGGATGCCGCGGGGGAAGTGGCGCTGGGCTTTGGCCTGGAGCCCGGGCTGCCCGCTGGTGCGGACGGTGACGGTGAAGGTGATGGGGGTGGTGTCCCGGAGGGTGAATTCGTTGCCGTCGCCGGTCATGGTCCACAGGATTCCGGCGGCGCTCGGCGGGGTCCATTCGGCGCTCAGTGGCAGGGTGTGGGTGGTGCTGACGGTGCCGTCCGCGCCGACGGTGAAGTCATGCTCGCCGGTGAATGTTTGGCCGGCGTGGTCGGTGGTGGCCACAGCGATCCGCACCGTTGTCCCGGGTTCGGCGTCACCCACGATGATTTCAAAGGGGGAATTGATGGGGCTCAGCGGTGGGACTTCCAGGTACATGTTCACCGATTCTAGTGCCCTTTTTTAGCTGTGGCAGGCAGCTTGGCTGGGGGTGTTTGCCACCACTATGTCCACCCGTGTGCTGACAATGAGCTGGTGGTGTGTTGGTGCGCACCGGTGGCGCGGTCATGACGAAGACGGGGCAGCAACCAGCGGGCGGGCGCCATGCCGCGGGGGTGGTTTAGGGGGTGGTGGGTTGTTTTCAGCGCGACAGATAGGGGTTTACCTGAGGTTGATATTAGAGTGGGCTGTGAAAAGTAGGTGCATCACCAGCTTTAGTCGCGTTGATCCGGTATGCGGATGCAAGCGGCTTGGGTGGTGGTGCGGTTGATATTAGCCCCCGTTGTGGTGGGCAGGGTTCGTGGAGTCGTTGTGTTTCGCTCAAGCAAGACTGCGGTAGTCGCCTGTGGCGTTGTGGCTGCGTGCGCGCTGGTGGCGGGGTGTTCCGAACAGGCCACCGAGTCGGCAGCCACCAGCAGCGCGGCAGCGGTGCTGGCGCCGATGACGTCTGTTTCCGTCGATGACCTCGCCGCAGAGCGCGCCGATTCGCAGGTAGTTGGCCCCAATTCTGATGTGGAGCTGCCGACCTCGGCCCGCAAGATTGAGTGCCAGCATTTCGCGGTGAATTCCGACGGGACGGTGCAGCAGCCGATCGACCGGGGGCCGGTTAATTTTGTGGCGCTGGATGAGTCTTTTTCCAAAGGCCCGCAAGTGACGTTTTATCTCAACGATTTTTTGCCCGCCGACTTCACCGCCACCGTAGTAGAGATCGCAGGCTCACCGACGGATGAATCCACCGCCCAGGATCAGCAGAATCCGGCGGTGCGCCGGTTGATCGTCCAGGATGCGCAGCAGCGGGCGAATTATTTGAAAAAGGGCACTCAGAACCTGACCATCGTGGGTGATTTCTACACCCTATCCCCCGACCAGGGGCGGGTGGCGTTGGTGATTCCCAACCAGCAGTCCGAGCTATTTACCTTCGATCAGCACACGGTGGCGGCGTTTATATCCGGGGAGCAGATGAGCCGTTGCTCGATGAAGCAGACCCCCGCAGCCGAGCCCCAGCCTAAGGAGGAGGGGCAGGAACAGCCAGCGCAGCCGCCCGCCGAGGCAGCTGAGCAGGAGCCGGCGCAGGACTCGCCACAAGACCAGTCAGATCAGCAGCACGATGACCAAGGCGGTGACCCACAGCCGGCAGCCGATGAGGCGACAAACGGCGAGGGTTCCTAAGCATCAGCCACGTAAGTACGCATCTGCCGCGTGCACACAACAAAGGACACCAAAAAGGGCTTGGCCTGGCCGAGAAAAACTTCGGCCAGGTCAAGCCCCTTGTCGCGCTTTGCCCACCTAGATCAAGTTGGTGCCTTCACAGGCGGGCGTTGCCTGCGCTCTATCCGGCGAGCCTTTCATCCTCATACAGTGAGGTTAATTCGCTCTGACAATAGGGGTCGTTGTACTTGTTGACCCGATAGAACAGGTCTTCTGGGTTGCGACGGCTGCCACGTCCGCCCAGTGCCGGACGACGGTGACGGTTGGCCACCTTGGTGTCATCGTTGAAGTCGATGATGGTGGCGTGGCGACGGTTGGTGTGAGTGCTGGAGGTGTTCATGACGTTTAACCTATGAGCCCTTTCTGGGGATTATCTGGCAGGAAACCGGTAAGTCAGTTAGGGGTTCACTGTCTATTCGCCGGAACGCAAGATGAGGGATGTGGCGCTGGTTGCGTGCCCAATGGGTGTGCAACCCCGCATGGATTATTAGGTAATTACCTTTGACTCTTAGCCTACTCAACATAAATCCCTATATCTACTGCTAAGTAGCTATATATGGAATTGCGAATCCTTATTGAATACCCCTGGCGGTATCGGCTCACCGCCACCAGCCAGCACAAATAGGAAACCTGCAACAATCACACCACATAACAAAAAGACCCCAATAAGTGTCGGAGATCATATCCGCCCGCCAGCTCAACCCCACACAAAACCAGCCCACCACCACGAAACCCACCCCCTCACAACCAAAAACCCACGCCCTCCTGCACCTGCAACTCCCCTAATCCCCCAACCGGCCCCGCAAGCAATACGCCCCATACGTACCGCGCCACCAATGCAGACTCACCCCACGAACACACACTTTCACGCACAGCCCCTCATCTAAGTGCACCCGGCCAGCGCAGACATCTAAGGTCAGCCCTGATGGGGTTCGAACCGCCGACCCGCTGGGTGTCAACCGAGGTTGATTTCGACGGCCTAGTGGGCGGCAACCGTCAGACTTTCATCCGGCCACCGCACCTGGCCCCCGCCAGTCTTTAAACCATCACACTTCAGCCGATTCCGGTTCCAGGACGGCCCACCGCCGCTTTGCGGTCAGCTTTTCCTTGGCGACGGTTTTGGCCTGTTTGGCGACCTGCCGAAGCTAGTTGCGCCCCGCGCGGTACTTTGCGGCTTCGCGGCGGACGTTTTCCAGCTCACGCTGGTAGTCCTCCACGCTCATCTGGGGCTTGTCGCCCCGAGTGCCGGCCGGGGCCGAGTCGGTAGTTTTTGCGGCCACCTCGTCCGGGGTGGGGGTGCTGTCGGTGGTGGTATCCATGGCTCATCCTCCTGGGATGACTGGAAAACAATGGTCAAAGGGCATAAAGAAAACCCCACAGTTGTGGGGGTTAGCTGCTTCACAAGGACTCGAACCTGCACAAACCCACGGTCTGGGCTGTGAAGCACAAACCCACCCCCGTAGTGAGGGTGGGTTTAAAAGCTGGCTCTCAAGAGACTGACATCGCGGTTTGGTCAATCACATAGATGTCCGTCTCGTCGTCAAAGGGAAGGTCGGGTTCAGGAAAACGCTCAGTCGGACGGTACCTGTTCGGCGTCTCCTCGGATTCATAGGCCGTGAACAACTCCCAATCGAAAGGAGTGGCAGCACACAACCAGTCATAAAGACTTTTAACGTGCACGTACGCGCCAGGATCTTTCGGCGACTGACCCAGAATGTTGATGTTCAGGGAAACCGATCGGCGGCCGTCTTCAACCTCCACGATGGAGTCGCCGAACGAAAAAACCGACGTCTCTATAGGAGCCAGAAGTGGGCAGGCGTCAAGCACCGTCTTGACCTGACCGTTCTCCAACAGCTCTTGAGAATCAAGCGCAAAACTATTGCTCACCCGACACCACCTCCATCAGAGTAGTAAATCTGTCCGTCCGAACCACCAACAATTACCCAATCAAAGAGCCCCTCGAAATCCATGGCGAACTGAGCTAACGCTTTCTGCACGTGACAGTCATTGACACGGTCTTTCCCGTGCAAGCTGACGTAAACGACTCGCGCCAGCTGCGGTCCTTCACGCATCGTACGCCGGAACGATCGAGGCGAGTTCCCTTTGGGAGTCTTCAGCTCAACAACCACGCCATCAGCGATAACGTCCAGGGTTTTCCGTACTCCCTTCCGGCCCCCAGCTTAAGCACCTCAGTCACGCCCAGTTTTAGCAGCTGCTTCATTTGATGCTGCTCAGCATTGATCCGGTGAGCCTCATTCACGTTCGGGTCGTTTTAGTCTTGCTGCGCAGCTGATCGCTCGCTAAGTCAACTTCGCCAGGATGGGTAAACCTATTTCGGACAAGCCCCATTGAGAGAAGCTTGGCACGCGTGGGAGGCGGATCTGCGGGTTTCACCTATTGCGAAACACCAGTTGGCCCAACATACACCGCGTCTGCTGGAAGCCAATGGCCCATGGAGGATGAATCGAACCGCGCGCCTTCCGCGTCGATAGGATCCGGCCAAGCCCTCGCCCCAGGAGATGGACCGAAGGCTTTACGGGGTTCTTCTTCGCTCGGCTCACTTTGGCCGCCACCACCTGTGGGCGGCATCGGCGACTTCGGGGGCTTACCTCCCCCACCAGCCGACGCCCGGCGCACCTCAAGCTCCTTCAGCGCCATCGCCGGGGCCTGGGACAAATCCACACCCTCCGGCAAATCACGCTCACCATTCGGGTGAGTCAAACGCACGTGCGCGCACCACAACTCCGCCTTATCGACGTTGCCCGGCGCGCCACGCATCACCGCGTTCCACTCGTCCTGCAGCACCTGGTTAATTTCCGGTAGGTCCTCACCAGGGCGCACCAAACGCGCCTGACAATCACAGTGGCCGTGATACCGCTGCGCCTCGGAGAAGAGTTGACCTTTTCCTTTGCGCCGACCGTGCTGGCGGAGTACACCGCGCCACGCGACGCCAGCATCAGGCAGAAGGCGCAGGCCTTAGGCCCCGGCACCCGCACGCATCACACAACACGTCCCCCGCACGCATGGCCTCCGACGCCACAGCATGCCCATGCGCACCCACCACAGCAGCAAACATGCCCGCGCCCGCTTCTTGGGGCTTAACCCCCTAACCCTGACGTGGGATTGTCGTGGGATTGGAAAAAGCCACTTCTCACGTTTCGTGAAAAATGGCTTTGACTTTGTGCGCCCTGACGGGTTCGAACCGCCGACCTGCTGGGTGTAAACCAGCTGCTCTTCCAGCTGAGCTAAAGGCGCGCGATAAACCGCACAGTCGACGGGAGTCGACGCAGCAGTTTAAGCAACGAGGAGATATCTTAGCACGCCGCAGCCGCGGCGCCATATCCCAAGCTAGTAGGCGCACTGAGCGCCACCGTGGCTGCTAGCGGCCGCCACCTTTGACCATGCAGGCCCCCTGCCAATCGCCGAGACGCTCAGAGGTGGTCTGCACCATGCCGGCGGTCTGCGCGGCCTCCTGGATAACGCCCGGATCGATCGAACCCGGCTTGCCAGCCCCCGGAGACACCAGCCAGACGCGACCATCGTCGCTCAGGGAGCGCAAAGAATCGACCAGACCATCGGTGGGGTCGCCATCTTCCTTGCGCCACCACAGCAACACCACATCGACCATCTCGTCGGTGTCCTCGTCGAGAAGCGCATCGCCGATGACATCCTCAATGGCCTCACTGATAGCCGTATCGCAGTCTTCGTCCCAGCCCACTTCCTGAACCAGATCCTCGGCTTTGATGCCCATCAGGCCTGCGTAATCTTGGGCGGCGATCATGCCTGCGCGCGAAGCGTCAGCCACAGTGTTTGTTCCTCCTTGGGTGTCACCGTCAAACGGTGGTGAAAGTAAAAAGAAAAAGCTGCATGATACATATTCACTTCACACAGCATGTTTACTTTTCACACCCTACCCTGAACCCCTGCCCACATTCAGCAACACGTGGCCAGGTCAACAAACATTTTTCGCCCCACACCCGGCGACACCGCAGGGCAACCCACCTTTCTCCCCTACCCGCACACAGCAAAGACAACGCATACGCCCGGGGGTAAAACACATCCCGGCAGCAGGCCGACTGCACAGCCTCTACCTGCATAGATAAGCCTGACTATAGGAAACTGGCTTACCCCCATTAGAGTTAGACAGGACGTGCACACGTAGCGCGCAGCATCGACACCGCGTAAATCCCACATCCTGGGATCACAGCGTCGATGTTTCGTGCTGGTCAATCCCACCCACGACGCAGCCCACGGGAGTTGGAATGAGTAAAAAACCGACTCCCCCACCCATCCCCGATGGCCGCAGCCGCAGCCATCGTGGCCGGTCGTGCGGGATCTGCCGTCGTGACGGCTATCTTGGCGCGTATCATCGCGCATAAAGTGCGGCACATGTGTGCCGACAAAAGTCTGTGACGTGACGCTGTGACCACCACGTGCCGACACACGCTTTCTCCTAGCACCCCTGTTTTTTACGAGGGGGACGACAAACAACAGGGGTGCGTGGTTTTTCGGCACGTGGCTGCGCTGTGACATCACACCCGTGTTTGGGCCCGCCACGAGGCGGTTCCATGCCGGGAACTCAACGAAATTTTGTTGATGCGCAGGTGCAACGACACACAATGTTTTTACCTACTAGGAGGATCTGCCCATGGCCGACACCGAGCCCCGCAACCCCCAGGATGACAGCAACTTTGCCCTCATTCGTGACGGCGTTGCTTCTTACCTGAATGACTCCGACCCGGAGGAGACCCGCGAGTGGCTGGAGTCCCTGGACGGACTACTGGACCGCTCCGATCTCGAGCGCGCACGCTTCCTCATGCTGCGCCTGCTTGAGCGCGCCACCGCCAAGCGCGTCCCGCTGCCGCCGTTGACCAGCACCGACTACGTCAACACCATTCCGACCTCCATGGAACCGGACTTCCCCGGTGACGAGGCCATCGAGAAGCGCTACCGCAAGTGGATCCGCTGGAACGCAGCCATCATGGTGCACCGCGCGCAGCGCCCCGGCATCGGCGTCGGCGGCCACATCTCCACCTACGCATCCTCCGCACCGCTGTACGAAGTCGGCATGAACCACTTCTTCCGCGGCAAGGATCACCCGGGCGGCGGCGACC
The DNA here is from genome assembly GCF_001941445.1 of Corynebacterium aquilae DSM 44791. Taxonomy (NCBI): domain Bacteria; kingdom Bacillati; phylum Actinomycetota; class Actinomycetes; order Mycobacteriales; family Corynebacteriaceae; genus Corynebacterium; species Corynebacterium aquilae. The sequence continues at coordinate 2,055,737 of NZ_CP009245.1, forward strand.
AGATCTTCTTCCAGGGTCACGCCTCCCCCGGCATGTACGCCCGCGCCTTCCTCGAAGGCCGCCTCAGCGAAGACGACCTCGACGGCTTCCGCCAGGAAGTCTCCCGCGAACAGGGTGGTATGCCCTCCTACCCGCACCCCAAGTGCATGCCCGACTTCTGGGAGTTCCCGACAGTGTCCATGGGCCTGGGCCCGATGGACGCCATCTACCAGGCGCGCTTCAACCGCTACCTGCACAACCGCGGCATCAAAGACACCTCCCAGCAGCACGTGTGGGCCTTCCTCGGCGACGGCGAAATGGACGAGCCGGAATCCCGCGGCCTCATCCAGCAGGCAGCCGTGAACAACCTCGACAACCTCACCTTCGTCGTCAACTGCAACCTGCAGCGCCTCGACGGCCCGGTGCGCGGTAACACCAAGATCATCCAGGAGCTCGAATCCTTCTTCCGTGGTGCCGGCTGGTCCGTCATCAAGGTCGTGTGGGGACGCGAATGGGACGAACTGTTCGAAAAGGACAAAGAGGGTGCCCTCGTTGACCTGATGAACAAGACCACCGACGGCGACTTCCAGACCTTCAAAGCCAACGACGGCGCCTACGTCCGCGAGCACTTCTTCAACCGCGACCCGCGCACCGCGAAGCTCGTGGAAGACATGACCGACGAAGAGATCTGGCGCCTGCCGCGCGGTGGCCACGACTACCGCAAGATCTACGCCGCCTACAAGCGCGCCATGGAAACCAAGGATCGTCCCACCGTCATCCTGGCCCACACCATCAAGGGCTACGGCCTCGGCCACAACTTCGAGGGCCGCAACGCGACCCACCAGATGAAGAAGCTCACCCTCGACGATCTGAAGCTGTTCCGCGACAAGCAGCAGATCCCGATCTCCGACGAAGTCCTCGAAAAGGACCCCTACCTGCCGCCGTACTACAACCCCGGCAAGGACTCCGAGGAAATCAAGTACATGCTTGAGCGTCGCAAAGAACTCGGCGGATACCTCCCCGAGCGCCGCGACACCTACAAGCCGCTGCCCGTGCCCGCCCTGGAAGACCTCAAGATCCTGCGCAAGGGCTCCGGCAAGCAGGAAGTCGCCACCACCATGGCCGTGGTGCGTACCTTCAAAGAGCTCATGCGCAACAAGGAACTCGGCGAGCGTTTCGTCCCGATCATTCCCGACGAAGCCCGCACCTTCGGCATGGACTCCTGGTTCCCCACCCTGAAGATCTACAACCCGCACGGCCAGAACTACATCCCGGTCGACCACGACCTGATGCTGTCCTACCGCGAAGCAATCGACGGCCAGATCATGCACGAAGGCATCAACGAGGCCGGCTCCATGGGCGAATTCATCGCCGCCGGCACCTCCTACGCCACCCACGGCGAAGCCATGATCCCGCTGTACATCTTCTACTCGATGTTCGGCTTCCAGCGCACCGGCGACTCCGTCTGGGCCGCCGCCGACCAAATGGCCCGCGGCTTCCTGCTCGGCGCCACCGCCGGCCGCACCACCCTCACCGGTGAAGGCCTGCAGCACATGGACGGCCACTCCCCCATCCTGGCCGCCACCAACCCCGGTGTCGTCTCCTACGACCCGGCATTCGCCTACGAAATCGCCCACCTCGTCCGCGAGGGCATCGACCGCATGTACGGCGAAGGCCGCGGCGAAGACGTCATCTACTACCTGACCATCTACAACGAGCCCACCCCGCAGCCCGCGGAGCCGGAAAACCTCGACGTAGAAGGCCTGCACAAGGGCATCTACCTGTACCAGGCAGCCGAAGGCGGCGACAAGGTCGTCAACCTCATGGCATCCGGCATCGGCATGCAGGCAGCCCTGAAGGCCGCCGAGATGCTCGACGAGCAGTACGGCGTCAAGGCCAACATCTACTCCGTCACCTCCTGGTCCGAGCTCGCCCGCGACGGCCAGGCACGCGACAAGGAACAGCTGCGCAACCCGGCCGAAAAGGTCGAGCAGCCCTTCCTCGCCAAGCAGCTCGACGGCGCAACCGGCCCGTTCGTCGCCGTCAGCGACTTCGCCACCGACCTGCCGGAAATGATCCGCAAGTGGGTTCCGGGCGACTACACCACCCTCGGCACCGACGGCTTCGGCTTCTCCGATACCCGCCCGGCCGCCCGCCGCTTCTTCAACACCGACGCAGAATCCGTCGTCGTTGCAGCACTGGCCGGCCTGGCACGCGAAGGCAAGTTCGACCTGGATGCCGTCCAGAAGGCCGCTGAGGAATACAACCTCTCCGACCCGACCAAGGCATAACCCACGCCTTAACCACCAAATGCCTCTGGGGCACCTTCACACCGAAGGTGCCCCAGAGGCATTTTTATGTCCTCCCCACCACACAGGTCCCTGATACAGCTCTTACTGGCCCTCGATCGCGCGCGCAGTGCGCTCATCAATCACCGGTTGCACCGCTTCCGCCCCGGCAGGCCCGCACCCACGCTTAAATACCAACAGGGTGCGCTCACAGGTCATCACCACCGTGCCATCTTGCCGATAGCCCATGGTTCGGACCCGCACGATTCCGGCATCTGGGTGGGATGCCGACGGGCGTACCTGGAGCACCTCGCTGCGGGAATAGAGCGTGTCTCCCTCAAACAGTGGGTTGGGGCACCGCACCCGATCCCAGCCCAAATTCGCCTTGATCCGCAGCGATAAGTCGCCCACTGATTGCCCGGTGATCACGGCCAGAGTGAAAGTGGAATCAACCAGGGGCCTGCCCCAGGCCGTGCCCGCACTGTAATGCGCGTTGATGTGGAGTGGGCCTTGATTTTGGGCGATCAGACTCGACCAGATGTTGTCGGCCTGGGTAATAGTTCTGCCCAAAGGATGCACAAAGACATCTCCTACGGAGAAATCCTCAAAGCTACGCCCGGCAGGAATAGCAGACGGCTGCGTGGGAGGCACGTTATCGCTACACATAGCCAATAGGCTATCGGCTTTTTGCCAGCACAAACCCCGAAAGTTCAAAAAATGCTTGCAACGCCGGACAAAATCCCATCATTGCCGGCAAAACCGCAGAAAACCACCAGGAAACACCGTCAATTTTCGACCGCTTTCTCCCAGCAAAGCTCTACAGAATAGTTCTCAAGCGCCGCAGCAATCCCAGCGCAAAACACCCACCAAGGGTGAGATCCTGGGGGCGGCGTGAGGCCGGCTCCCGAGACATTTCCGGCACCATCCACCCACCGTTAACCAAACATCAACCCCACATCATGTGGACTGGCAGTACCTGCCCGGTGGGCGAATGATATGAAAGCCCGAGGCCCCTTAAATGGTTCCCTCTGACCTCCTTGTTCCCGCCATCGACGCGGCCGCCATCGCGGCCCTCATCGGCGGATGTTATCTCCCCCGCCACAAGCGTGGCGATCTTGCTGTCGCCCTGGCAACAGTAAACGTCGGCGTCTTTGCCGTCACCCACGTATTGTCCTCCGATACGGTCGGCACCGGGGTGGGGTTAGGACTTTTCGGAGTCCTCTCCATCATCAGGTTGCGCTCTACCGAAATTTCCCAACGCGACGTCGCCTACTATTTCGCAGCACTGGCCGTAGCTCTTTGTGCGGGACTATCCCCCACCCCGCTGCTGGCCTGTGTGCTGTGTACCGCCGTGGTGGCGGTCATCGCAGTCCTTGACTCCTCCCGCGTTCTTCCCACCACGCACCCCATCACCTTGGTTGTCGACGAAGCCATCGGTGATGACAGCGAACTTGCCCGCCGCGCCGAGATGGCGCTTGGTCAACCGGTGAGTTCGGTACAGATCACCAAACTTGATCAGGTCAATGATCTCACCCACATTGTGGCGTTGGTGTCGGATACCGGTGTTGCACGCGGTTCGCATGCGCGGCTGCGCCCGGCTGTTTCTGCACGCGCATGAGCGCGCTACTCCAGGCCCCGGGCTCTGCCTGTGCGGTCATAGCAGAGAGCGTTAACGGTTTCGACCAGGTCGATCTTGCAGGCATGAATGCTTGCGCGCGTTTGCAAACACGGGTGGATCGCAAATATGTCCTTCCTGCAGCCAGCGTCGCGGACATAGTTGCCGCCGTGGATCGCGCCGTTGGGGTGCGAGTGTTGGATGTTGATGGTTGTCGAGTGCAGCCCTATGAGTCCTGCTACTTCGACACCCCAGATGGCGTGTTATTTCGGCAGGCGAGCACTGCTCGGCGGCGCCGAATGAAGGTGCGCCTGCGGCACTATGCCAACTCTTCGGCGTGTTTTGCTGAGGTGAAACTTCGCGGCGTGCGTGGGGTTACGGCGAAATCTCGTGTGCCGTGCGCGGTGGATTTCCCCGCAGTTGGTGCCGGGTTTTCCCTCGGCGACCTCGATGATGCTGCCTCGGCGTGGGTCACAGATGAGGTGCGCCGGTGCGAGTTGATAGTGGCCGATGAGTTATCGGCTGTGTTGTGGGGCGGCTACCACCGCGCAACATTGCTGGTGGGCGACGGCCAGCAGCGCATGACGATTGATGCTGGTGTGTCTTTTGCTGATGCGCATGGTGCTGTGTGCGCTCCTGATGCCGTGGTGGTGGAGACCAAGTCTGGCTCAAAGCCCGGTGCTGCCGATGTGGCGTTGTGGCGTGCGGGGTTTCGCGATGTCCGCTTGTCGAAATTTGGGGTGGGGATGTGCGCGCTCAATCCTGGGGCACCAAGTAATCGTTGGCGCCGTGGAAAGGGCCTGTTGGGGCTAGTCGCGGTGTAGTTCACAGCCAAAAGCTGTTTGTTTGTTTTTCTTCTTTTCCTAGCCGAGGTGCCTGTTGTGCATTTCTCGGCGAGTCCATTGTGCCGTGTCCTGTGACTGGGACCGGCGTGAAAGGTTTTGTCATGTTTTCTTTGTCTTCTCGTCGTAGTTTTTCTCACCGCGCCGCTGCCGCTGGTATCGCCGTTGTGTTGGCGATAGGTGTTGCAGGGTGTGAGTCCGAAAAGGTCAGCAGCGCGGTGGTATCGGTACCAGCTGCGTCTGCTAGTAGCTCTTCTGGCGTAGCCTCCCATAGCGATGCGGTGGGGGTGGTGTCCGATGTGGATGTTGCGGCGCAGGATTTTCCTGCGGCTAGTGAGGACGTGCGTGAGCTTCCAGCTTCTGCTGAACAGGTAGTGATTTCCGAGGGTGGTACCTACCGGTTGAGTGGTGCGTATCCGGCCGGCGTGCGGGTGAGTACCAAAGATCCGGTTGTGTTGATCGTTGATGGTGCAAGCGTTGGTTCGCAACAGTTGGATGCGGCTGCGCTGCAGGCCGATGGGGTGGTGACTGTGGTGGCACGTGGTGAAGGCAATTCTTTTGCCTCAGGGGGCTCGCATGCGGTGTCTTCTGAAGCGGCGGTGGCGTTGACCGGTGATGGTGCGGTGAAGCTTCTTGGCGCAAAAGATGGGGTTCATGCCGCAGGCCAGGTGTTGGTCGATGGCCCGTCGATTGTGGTGACTGCCGATGATGATGGTTTGTCTAGTGATGCCAGCGTGTTGGTGGCCAGTGGTGAGGTGACTGTGTCGGCGCAGCAGGATGGGGTGAAGGCATCTTCGGACAAAGATGATTCTGAGGCGGGGACGTGGGTGGCGATCACTGGTGGAAAGGTGTCGTTGACGGTGGGCGATGATGGTGTGGTGGCTGACAATGTGGTGGCAACTGGTGGCGAGATAGCTATCGTTGCTGGTGGGGGCCATAGCAATGCGGCGGCACACCAGGAGCAGAATCAGCCACCGGCAGGCGGTGTTCCGGGTGGGCCGTTAGATGAGTTTGGGGATGGGCCGGCAGGTGATGTGCGCCCGCCGGAGCCGCCGGAGGGTTTTGGGCACCGGCCTGTAGAAGGTGAACAAGTACCGGATGGGTCCGCTGCGCCGCAGGCACAGGGTCACAAGCAAGTCCAGGACCAGGCCCCGGCGAACCCCCAGGAACAGTCGCTCGAGTCCGATTCGAGCGGGGATTCGGATGAGTCGAAGTCGAAGGGATTTTCGGCTGAGCATGATGTGCTGTTGGGTGGGGCGAGTGTGTCGATTGACGCTAGTGATGACGGTATTCATGCCGCCCATGGGGTGCGGGTTAGTGGCGGCAAGCTGGATATCGCCGCCGGCGATGATGGTATTCATGCCGATGGGGCTCTGGTCATCGACGATGGTGAGGTGACGGTGTCGGATAGCTATGAGGGGCTGGAGGCACCGCAGATTTACGCCACTGGTGGCACCTCTTTTGTGACGGCCTCTGATGATGGGTGGAATGCGTCCGCAAGTGATGATGCGTCCGCGCAGGTGGGGGTGTGGATTTCTGGTGGTTCCCACACGGTCGATGCTGGTGGGGATGGTGTTGATGCGAACGGTTCCATTGAGCTTTCCGGTGGCAGCCTGGTGGTGAATGGTCCGGAAAATAACGGCAATGGTGCGCTTGATTACGATTCGGCGTTGACGATTTCTGGTGGTCAGTTGTTTGCGTTGGGTTCCGAGGGCATGGTGGCGGATCCGTCCGATGGGTCTGCTCAGGGTTGGATTAGTGCGAGCGCCTCGGGTGCTGCGGGGGCGGTGGTGCGGGTGCTGGATTCTTCCGGCACGGTGCTGGCCACGGGTACGGCCCAAAAGAGTTTTGCGCACGTGCAGGTCAGCGCTTCGGGGATGGTTGCTGGCGCGTCGTATACCGTGGAGGTGGATCAGGGTGGGGATACGGTGTCGACGACGGTTGTGGCCGGCCAGTCCAGTGGTGGGCACATGATGCCTGGTGGCCCGGGCCAGCAGCGCAGCCGCTAGTGGCCGCTATAGGCGGGGTGAGTGCAACACGTGGTGGCTCACCCCGCCTGTGTTTTTAGGCGCTGGGGGTTAGGCACTGAGAGTAAGGCGCTGGGGGTTAGGCGTGGGTGGTGCTTCCGGTCAGGCTGGGCAGGGTGCGGCCGACAAGTTTGCCGAGATAAGCGTTGAGGCTTTCTGGGTCTTCGAGGATGACCATGTGGCCGACGTCTTGGAGGATGTCCTTGTCGGCGCATCCCCAGAGTTTGCAGATGAGTTCGGTTTGGCCGACGGGGGTGAAGTGGTCTTTGTCGCCGACTACGCAGGCGCCACGAATGTCGGACAGGTACTGACTGGCGGCGGTTTCTTCGTGTTCTTGGAGGTCGTCGAAGAAGCCGACGATGGTCTCTAGTGGGGTGTCGTGGATCATCGAGGCGTGGAATTCGATGATGTTGTAGGGGGTGCTGTCGCGGTAGAAGACGGTGGCGGCGAGCGCGGGGGCGAGTAGCTCGGCTACGTCGTTGCGGAAGGATTGCGCGAGCTCGGGGGCGACCTCGAGTTTTTGGTGGACGAGGTTGGCCACGGGGCTGGCGAGGACTTGGGGCAGGCCTTGGCTGGCGAGGGATTCGATGGCGGTGGAGATCAGCAGGATGCCTTTGATGCGGGCGCGGAGTGTGCTGTCTGCGCGGCGCAGCAGGTTGAGTACTGTCATCCCGCCGAGGGAGTGCCCGACCAGGATGAGGCGGCCGGTGGGGGCGTGTTGGGCGATGGTGGCCATGACGTCGTCGGCGGTGCCGGAGATAGTGCACAGTTCTGGTTGCACTTCGCCGGTGCGGCCGTGTCCGCGGATGTCGACGAGCAGGCTGGTGACTTCGGGGTAGTGCTGTTGGAGGTAGTCGACTTGCAGGAAGAAGGAGTCGGCGGCCAGGGTGAAGCCGTGGACGAAGACGACGGTGGTGTGGTTGTCGTCGTTGACGGCCGGCCCGACCCGGTAGTAGGCGAGCTCGATGGGGATGTCGCGTGGGGGTTGGCCGGGGGTGGTGATGGTGCCGGTGGTGCGGACGGTGCCGCGGTCGTCGACGTGGTGCAGTCCGGGCCGTGAGGTGGGTGCCTGGATGGCGGCTTGTTCGATGGCGATGCGACGTCGCCCCTGTGGGGTGAGTTGTTTGAGGAATCTGCGCGCTATCCGGGTGGAGATTTTTCCGGCGTGTACGACATCGATGGGCATGGGTGATACCCTACCGCGCCCTGTTGTGAGGGTGGGTGGGGTGCTGTGGTGTGTGCTTACGTGCCTGGTTGTGCGGTGTGTGGGGCGGTGGTTGTGTGGTGTTGGTGCCTGGGCTGGCGGGGTGGATTTCTTGGTGTAGGCGCTGCGCTAATACTGTGGGGAATGTATTTTGATATTTTTCGCGCCTGGGGTTTTGTCCGGGCGTTGAGCCTGTGTGAGAAAGTGTGACCCCTCATGGCTGCTGTGTCCCCGAAGCTGTCGCTGTTGATCCGCGAGACGATCGCGGAGGCTACTGGCCTAGTTGTTGATGAGATCCCGGAGGGCGCGGATTTGTCCAAGGATATTGGGGTGGATTCTTTGTCGATGGTGGATATCGCGGTGCGCCTGGAGGATTCTTTTGGGGTGCGCATGGATGATGGCGTGATGGCCGGGTTGAGCTCGGCGGCTGATCTTGCCGAGTTTGTTGCCTCTCATGCGACGCGGGGTTTGCCGGAGGACTAGTCCGCGGCCTTGCTTGCGGTATCGGTGGTGGGTTAGCCGATGTCGGCGCGGTGTTGTTCTGCTGGGGTGTGGCCTGGTGGGGTTGTGGCGTCGAGGCCGAAGCTTGCGCGCCAGCTGGGGGCTGGTTCGAGGGATACCGCTATTTGGTGTTCGCGGGCGTAGTGGGAGAGCGCCTGGGCGAGGGCGTCGATTTGCGCTGGGGGTGCGTCGGTGAGGTGTTGGCAGCTGGTGTGGCCGGGGGTGGGGCCTGGGCGCCAGGGGATGAACCACCCGTGTGCCGCAAATAGGTCTATGCCGACGTGTGCGGAAAGTGTTGCGGGTTCTATCAGGTGGGTGGCCACGAGGTGTTCGATGGCGGCGCGGTGGTGGCGGGGTATATCGCTGGCTGTGATGACGGCGAGCCGGGTGTTGGTGGGTGCCATGAGGGGAAGTTCTTGCCTTGTTCTACCGGGGGTGGATTGAGCTTTGTTCTACGCAGTGGCTCGCACGGGCGGGTGCGCCACAAGAAGTGGCGGGTTGTCCGGTGGGCGCGGCTGCGTGCGGGGTGTGGCATCGTCTTCCCCAACGATGCCGCACCCCGTGGTTACAGGAGTTTTTGTGTTCACCATGGGCGCTGCCTGCACGTGCGGGTTATGTGCCGCGGTGCGGTGGTGGCAGGCCACTTAGTGGGTTCTATTGTTTGCTAACTTTTACCCCACTGGCAACTCTCAACCACTACTTTAACCCCCGCCCCAGGGGTTTCTTTGCGCTGTTAGAGGGGCTTTTTCATGGCTTGGTAGAGGGCGTCGTTAAAAGGCGCCCACAGGGGTTTGGCCCACGGCCCGAAGGGCTTATCGGTCAGCGCGATGCCCGCCCTATCGCCGGGGACGTCGACCCACAGGAAGGTGCCTGCTTGGCCGAAGTGGCCGGCGGTGTGCGCCGGCATGCTCGTACCGGTCCAGTGGGGGTTTTTGGTGCCTTTGATTTCGAATCCCAGGCCCCAGGGGCAGGGGCGGTACATCCCATAGCCGGGGACCACCCCGATGGCATCCGCATCGACGATGCTGAGCATCGCGTCGCGGGTGCTGGGGTGAATCAGGGTGGGGTGGATAACCTCGCGGGCGAAGGACACGAGGTCGTTGAGGCTGGCCTGCGCGCCGTGCCCGGCGGATCCGGTGAGGGTGGTCGATCGCATGTTAAGGGGCTTGCACACTGCTTCGTCGAAGTAGTCGGGAAAGGAAAACCCGGTGGCGTTTTCGATCGTTTCGGCAAGGATCTCAAATCCGGCGGAGGAGTAGATGCGGCGCTGCCCGGGTTGTTTTTCCAGCTCGCGGCTGCCGAACCCTACTCCCCCGAGGTGGGCTAGGAGTTGTTCCACTCTGGCCCCGCCGGGGCCGACTGCATCGTCGAGCTCTAGCGCGCCTTCCTCCACCGCGATCATCACGGCGTATGCCACAAGCGGTTTGGTGACGCTGGCCAGAGCGAAGATGCGCTCGGCATCGCCGTGGGTGAAGGTGCGCTCCCCCACGATGGCGGCGGCTGCCGCATGCTCGCTGGGCCACTGGTCGATGCGTTCCAGCACATCTGTGATGCTGTCGGCACCTTCGGTGGCGTGTTCGGCGATGATGCGGGGGGCCAGCATAGCTGGGGCCGCCCCAAAGGCAGTTGCGGTGTTCATGCCGTTTATTCAACCAAAAGCACACCTTGGGGACAGCGAAAACCCCGCCTGCAGCCAGCGCCCACACAAGGGCAGCCACAAGCGGGGTCTATAGGGGGTGTGTTTAGGCGTAGTCGTTGCGGGCGGGCTGGTTGAAGATCTCTTCGTCGAGAATCTTTTCCCGGCGCGCCACCACGACTGGGACCAGGGCTTGTCCGGTGACGTTGACGGCGGTGCGCCCCATGTCGACGATGGGTTCGACGGCGAGCAGCAGGCCGACGCCTTCCAGTGGCAGCCCCAGGGTGGATAGCGTCAGGGTGAGCATGACGGTTGCGCCGGTGGTGCCGGCGGTGGCGGCGGATCCGATAACGGAGACAAACACGATGAGCAGGTAGTCGGTGGCACCCAGTGGCAGGCCGTAGAACTGGGCGACGAAGATTGCTGCGATGGCCGGGTAGATGGCCGCGCAGCCGTCCATTTTGGTGGTCGCTCCCAGGGGCACGGCGAAGGAGGCGTATGCCCGGGGCACGCCGAGGCCTTTTTCTGTCACGGTTTCAGTTACGGGCATCACGCCCATGGAGGATCGGGTGACAAAGCCGAGGGAGGTTACGGGCCATACCTTGCGGTAGAACTGGGCCACGCTGATGCCGTTGAGTTTGAGTACTAGCGGGTAGATCACGCCAATGACGATGGCCAGGCCGAGGTAGATCGCCAGGACGAAGCGCCCGAGGGAGCCGATGGCGTCCCAGCCGTAGACGGCTACCGCTTTGCCGATTAGCGCCGCGGTGCCAATCGGTGCGAGGCGGATGATCCACCACAGTACTTTTTGCACGATCGCAAGGACGGATTCCGCCAGGGCGATAGCTGGTTCTGCGGCTTTACCAACCTGCACTGCGGCGATGCCAAAGGCGATGGACAGCAGCAGCAGTTGGAGGACATTAAACGAGGGGCTGGCGGATAGTGCGCCCTCGGCACTTTGTTTTACTCCGACGGATAGGCCCAGGATGTTGCTGGGAACCAGGCCTTGGATGAAGGCCCACCAGGATCCCACGGTGGAGGGGGCTTGGGCGGCATCTGCCGCAACACTGGCGCCCTTGCCGGGGTTGAGGAGCAGGCCAACTCCGATGCCGGCGCTGACGCTGGCTAGGGCGGTGATGGCGAACCACAAAATGGTCTTCCATGCCAGCCGGGCGGCGTTGGTGACCTGCCGCAGGTTTGCAATGGAGGTCACAACGGCTGTGATGACCAGCGGCGGGATAAGCAGCTTGAGCAAGCTGACATAGGCGGATCCCACCCCCGCCAGCAGGCTAGTGAGCCAATTATCTGGGGCCATACCACGGGCCACCACGCCCAAAATGAGGCCCACGATCAGGCCGAGTACGACCTGGAATCCGAAGTTGGAGAAAATCCCCCAGGAAGATCGCTTCGCAATGTTGCGTTCTGGGGTGGGCACCGAATCTTTGTCGGCGCGCACAACTGGTGCTGACATGTGTTTCCTTTTGTTTCGCTTGAGCTAAAGACCAGCGCTTTTAAAACGACTGGTGAATCTTTTGTTTTGCGCGCGTGCGCGTTGCAAACAAACTATTACAAACTAAGCAGTTCGCACAAACTAGACCGTCCAGTCTAGTTTGTGCGCGATCCAACCCCGCCCTCCCACACAAAAGCGCACCCCACACCCCCTTTTCACACAAAATGCGGCGCGCCACCTCCCCGCAGACAACCCGGTCTACAAGCGACCAATATCACCACCCCCAGCCCCAGTAAGCCGCACCACACCACCCCACACACCCCCACACAATCCCGCACAATCCAACACCACCCTGCACAAGATCACGCACCCCCCGAAACCCCTACCTAGGTAGCCCCACCACCACGCGCACGATCCTCAGCCTCCAGCACCTCCCCCTCCACAGACACCGAACCCTTCTCCCCCGACGGCAAATGCCCCTCCCCCACCGCACGACGCCAACGACGCCGCTCCGAAGAACGCCCCTTAGTCTCCGCGCGGGTCAATGCACGACTCAACTGCTTCGCCGTCATATTCACCGGCGCCCACTCCTGATTCGCCGGCAACACCCACCCACGCCAAAACGCCATGATCGCAAAACCAGCCCCCACCGTCGTCGCCACCAACATACCCACCGCATCAAAACCCGCATAGTGGAAAGCGACCATCGTCGCCGAACCAAACAGCGCCGGCGTCGCATACAACTTGTTGCCACCAAAAATTGCCGGAATATTACCCGTGGCAATATCACGAATCATGCCACCACCCACCGCAGTCAACATCCCCATAAACAAAGCCGACGCCCAGGGCATCCCATAAGTCAACGCCTTCGTCGAGCCCGTCACCGCCCACACCCCCAAAATCACCGCATCGGCGTGCGCCTCAAACAACTCCCACGCCCGACCACGAAGATGCACAAACATCGCCAACAAACCACCCGCCACAGCAAAACCCATATAAATCGGCTCCGCAATCGCCGCAGGAGTACCCCGCTGCATCAACGTGTCGCGCAACATACCGCCACCCAAGGCAGAAAACAGCGCCAAAAACGAAAAACCGATGATGTCGAAATTGCGCTGACGCGCAATCGTTCCACCGATGGCACCATTCAAGACCACACCAATAAGGTCCAAAATGCGGTAGATCGCAAGAATCGTGGGATCAACTGTAGGCATGGCTCACATCATGCCAGCAACATGTGGCCCATCTCATCATTTAGCCAAACTTTTCCCTCCCCCACACACCCACACAACACGCCAACCCAGGGCAGAAAAACACCACAGCCCCTCACCCCAACAGCTTTAAAACTCCAAAGCCACCGCACAGCAACGCCCAACAAGATGCCAAAGACCCCAGCCACCAAAGCCCACCACAGCCCACCAAAACCGCCTCCCAGCTGCCAGCGCACCGATATGCTGTGCCTCATGTACACCATTGAAGAAGCTGCCCGAAAGGTAGCCGACCGGCTACCGGAAGGCGTGAAACTGTCTGACAAGATTCAACGCCACGGCGATTGGGTCTTATTCAACCCCTACGGTCGGCCAAATATGTGCGGTGTGCACCCGCAAGATTTCAACTTACGCACTGGCGAAATGCCCCGGAGAGGTACCGCGCTCGATATGTTTCCAGATTGGATTTGGACCACGGAAGCCGAGTCGCTTGCCGAAGCCATCGCCAAAGAACGCAGCGCCCACACCGACACCGAATGAACCCACCACGGCACTGGGCGCATAATCAGGGCGCAGAATAACGCCTTGCGAAGACGCTTGGTGAAAGCGTTTCTGATGTCGTGAGATTCTCGCGCGATGAGGCCCCCGCGGACCGCGCAAGATAGGGGAATGCCCCCTCGCCAGAATGTTTGGCGAGAGGGCTTAAGTGGGGCCACCGGGGCTCGAACCCGGGACCAACGGATTATGAGTCCGTAGCTCTAACCGACTGAGCTATAGCCCCACATGCGACGCCTGAGCGCGGCACGCGAAACAGTATAACCGCCCCAACAGATCCCCCAACCCCCTACCCCACCAACAGCAACCACCACTCGAGCGTCGACGCCGGGCGCACTGTTTTTCGCCCAACCCTGAATCGCACACGCCCTACAACAACCGCCCATAAACACCCTCTGATGTGGCGATTTGCCACGATCAAGCGCAACCCATTATAGTTCTATCTCGTTGCACAGCCCGCCAGGGCGGCAGATATTCCCCCATAGCTCAATTGGCAGAGCATTCGACTGTTAATCGAAGGGTTACTGGTTCGAGTCCAGTTGGGGGAGCAAATACTATCAAGCGCCTCAAGATTCTTGAGGCGCTTTTTGTATGCCAAAAGCTCGGGAACTTCCCCGCCCTATCGCTTCGTTGGGTAGGGTGAGAAAACACGTGCCCACACACTTGTGCTTGTGGGTTGTTTAAGAACGAAGTTTTAGGAAAGTACTCCGCGGAAGGCGTGATCGAGGACCATGATTCAGTTCGTTGTCGGCGCAGCAGCCGGCTATGTCTTTGGAACAAAGGCTGGCCGCAAGCGCTATGAACAGATCAAAAAGGGCTATCAGGCCGCTGTTTCTTCCCCCGCGACCAAAAAGGCCGTGAGCGTGACGCGCAAAGCCATCGCGGAGAAGCTGGATCCGACTCCCCGTATGAAGGAAGTCAAAAACGTTCGCACCGTCGATGGCAACCAGGTGTTGGAGCCGGACGACGATTAGAGCTCATCCTTTCGGGGTCGCCCTTTCATGTGAGGCCGACCCCGTTTTTCGCATTTCAGCCCCTGTTGTTTGCGTGCTGAAAACCTGACCGTGGGTGTTTGATTCCATCAAAATCCCCCCCAAAGTCGCACACAGACTTCCGTTTTCAGGTAGGAAAAGTACAGTGCCCGACCACGCCCCTGCACCCGGCGCCTGTCCGCGCCGAAATACACGTGACGACGTGGATCTGGCACCTGAGCAACCTATTTCTCAAAAGATTCTGGAGTACCCCATGAGCACTTTCCCGGTGATCAACCCGGCAACTGAACAGCACCTGGCTGACGTGCACGACGCGACCAGTCAAGATTGGATGCAGGCGCTCAGCGATGCTGTCACCGCCGGCCAATCCTGGTCGCAAGTTACTCCCCGACAGCGCGCGACCGTCCTCAACGACATTTTTGCCGCAGTCGCCGAGCGGGAGGATGATTTCGCCACCACCATGACCAAGGAAATGGGTAAGCCCTTGCGCGAAGCCCGCGGCGAGGTCGCCTACGGCAACGAGTATTTCCGGTGGTTTGCTGAGGAAGCCGTACGCATCGATGGTCGCCTGGCGCAGTCCCCCGCTGGTGTAGGCACCATTTTGGTCACCCACGAGCCGGTGGGCCCGGTCTTGGCGATTACCCCCTGGAACTTCCCCCTGGCGATGGCGACCCGCAAGATTGCCCCGGCGCTGGCCGCCGGCTGCTCCATCATCGTCAAGCCCGCCCAAGAAACCCCCTTGACGATGGTTCTGCTGGGAGAGGTCATCGCTGAGGTGCTGCGCAAGCACAACATTGACGAGAAGCTGGTTCAGGTCATCACCACCAGCCACGCCAGCGACATGTCCAAGGAGCTCATGGCCGACCCGCGCCTGCGGAAGGTCACCTTTACCGGTTCTACCGGGGTCGGCCGGCACCTGGTTCGCCAGTCTGCCGATAACCTCCAGCGCACCTCCATGGAGCTCGGCGGCAACGCACCGTTTGTGGTCGCCGAAGATGCCGATTTGGATTTGGTGCTGACCTGCGCGCTGCAAGCAAAGATGCGCAACGGCGGCGAGGCCTGCATCGCCGCCAACCGCTTCCTGGTGGCATCCTCCATCGAGGAAGAGTTCACCAAACGCCTAACCGAACACATGGAGGGAGTGGTCATGGGTGACGGCATGGACGATGCAACCACCCTGGGCCCCATCATCACCAAGAAACAGCGCGACGGCATCGCAGAGCTCGTCGACGACGCAGTATCCAAGGGTGCACAGGTACTCACCGGCGGCACCATCCCGGAGGGCAAAGGCTTCTTCTACCCCGCCACGGTGCTGACCAAGCTGCCGAAGGACGCCCGTATCCTGTCGGAGGAAATCTTCGGCCCCGTCGCCACCGTCACCACCTTCGACTCCCTGGATGAGGGTATCGCCATGGCCAACGACACCGAATTCGGTTTGGCAGCCTACGGCTTCAGCGAAAACATCCACACCGCACAAAAACTCGCCAAGGAGCTCAAAGCCGGCATGGTGGGCATCAACCGCGGCGCCATCTCCGACCCGGCCGCCCCCTTCGGCGGCATCAAGCAATCCGGATTCGGTCGCGAAGGCGGCTCGGAAGGCATCGAGGAATACCTCGACATCAAGTACATTGCGCTGCAATAAGCGACCACCACGCAGCTAAAACATGAATAAGGCTCGCACCCCACCGGGTGCGAGCCTCTTATGTGTCTACTGGTCAGTGCGCCTAGTCCGCGAAAGCGCGATCGCGCAGATCCCTACGGGCCTGCTCCAAGGCGATGAGATCGGCAAACAAGCTGTTATACGCCACCTCATCATCGCTGGGGCGCATGCGCTCCAATTGAGATTTCAGGTGAGCAATCTGGTCGCCCACTCGCATTTCCTGTAAGCGGGAGAGCACCTTGTCGGTGTAGCCGGTCAACTGCTCAGGCTCAACACGGATATCCTCCACCGCCAATTCGGAAATAAACGACCGGCCCATCAGATCATCCATCTCCCCTGCCACGCTCGCCAGCCAATCCACCGACTCCGTGTGGCCCTCGCAGCCACCGGCCTTATCGATAGCCTCACGCACCGCCCGATACGCCGGGTGGGTAAAACACTCCTCATCCAAGCCGTCGAAATAGGCGCCCGCATAAGCCGGCCACTGCAACGCAATCTTCAGCGATTCCCGTTGCGGCCACAAATAGGGATCCCCAGGGGCGGGAGTCACAAACGCCGGTGCCTGCGGCACCGCCACATCATCAACACGCTTACGGGCCTTCAACGGCTGCGCCTGGGCGCGCGGATTGCGCGCCGCGGCACGCACCTCCCGAACCACGTCGGCGGTTTCCTGCCACCCCACCCAGCCGGCCAGCTGGCGGGCGTACTCGTCACGCAAAGCCGCATCATGAATCCCCGCCACCACCGGCACCGCACGCCGCAGCGCCTGGCGGCGCCCATCGGTGTGCTCCAAAGGGAAACCGGAAATCATGCTGCGCACCACGAACTCAAACATAGGGATACGACGGGCAATCAGATCCCGCACCGCCGCATCACCATGCGCCAAGCGCAAATCGCACGGATCCATGCCGTCGGGCGCCACCGTCACATAAGACTGCCCAGTGAACTTCTGATCGCCCTCAAAGGCACGCAACGCAGCTTTCTGGCCGGCCTCATCCCCATCGAAGGTGTAGATGATCTCCCCACGGAAATAGGTGTCATCCAACATCAACCGGCGCAGCATCTGCAGGTGCTCCTCGCCGAAAGCGGTACCACAGGACGCAACAGCGGTTGTGATGCCGGCGGCATGGCAGGCCATCACATCGGTGTACCCCTCCACCACCACGGCCTGGTGGCCAGCCGCAATGTCTTTTTTCGCCATGTCGAGACCGAACAGCACCTTCGACTTTTTATAAAGCAGGGTCTCAGGCGTGTTCATGTACTTGCCGAGCTTGTCATCGTCGAACAATTTTCGGGCGCCGAAACCAATGACCTCACCGGAGATGTTCTTAATCGGCCACAGCAAGCGGCGGTGGAAACGATCAATCGGACCGCGCTTACCCATCGTGGAAATACCAGCGGCCTGCAATTCCTCAAAGGTAAAACCCTGCTTCAACAGGTACTTGGTGGCGGTGTCCCACCCGCCGGGCGCATAGCCGCACCCGAACTGGTGGGCGTGCTCCGCCGAAAAACCCCGCTGGGTTAAAAAATCCCGCGCCGGCTTAGCCTCCGCAGACTCCAGCTGCTTCATATAGAAGGCGTGCGCGTGCTTATTGACGGCAATGAGCCGCTTGCGGGTGCCGGGTTCCTCCCGCCGGCCCGGACTACCCCCCTCGTAGCTGATCTGGTAGCCGATTTTCTCGGCGCACATTTCCACAGCCTCAGGAAAAGAGACGTGTTCCATCTTCATCAGGAAGCTGAAAACATCGCCGCCTTCCCCAGATGAGAAGCAGTGGAAATAGCCACGGTTGGGTCGGACATGGAAAGACGGAGTCTTTTCATCCTTGAACGGGGACAGGCCTTTGAGCGAATCCGCGCCTGCCGGCTTGAGCTGCACATATTCACCCACAATGTCCTCAATGGGGGTGCGCTCGCGGATTGCTTGGATATCACTGTCCGGGATCCGACCTTTCGCCATAGGGACTAACAGTAGTCGACGTGTAAAGATGGTGCTTATGGATCAACAACCGAGCGGCCGCAATCGTGGGATTCTCGCGACAATTGGTGCGATTGCCCTAGCCGCAGTGGCTTCGTATTTCGGCTTCAATGGCCAAGGAACTAACGACAATGTCGCCGCATCCCAGACCGCGGCCACCGCGCCAACCAGTGCCACACGTAGCGCATCCGAGCCGACGTCCGCCCGTTCGGAAAAAACACCTCAGGGCAAGACCCCTGCGCCCGAGGCTGTGGCTAAAGACAGCAAGGCCCCCAAGGGAATGGAGACCTGCCCCTTAGCTTCGCTTCCCCCTCAAGCCAGCGATGTTGCAGAAGCCATCGTCCATGGTGGCCCGTTTGAGCACCCTGACAATGATGGGGTGCGCTTCGGAAATTACGAGCAGGTTTTGCCGAAGCAGAATCGCAACTATTACCGCGAGTACACGGTCGATACGCCTGGGCTCAAGCACCGTGGCGCGCGCCGCATCGTCACTGGCGGCGGCTCCAAAACAGATCCCGATCAGTGGTTTTACACCTCTGACCACTATGAGACTTTTTGTTTCATTCCCGACGCTGAGGACGTGGTGAAGTAAATGAACTCCCAAAACGATTCCCATTCGGGTTGCGCCGATTGCGGTGGTTTCCACACCCCCACCACCCCGGTATTAGAGGGGAAAATCGCCTCAAAAACAGAGTTCTTCCGGGCCCTCTACGCGGCAACGGTGCTGCCTTTGGGGCAGCCGACGAACTACGATGCGCTAGCCGACTACTGCCGGGAGCTAAAAAAGGCAGGTGTTGTTCGAGTAGATGCTCCCACGGCCAATTTGCCCCTTAGTGACACTGTGATCCTGTGCGAGATTTTCCGCGAAGCCGGAGTGGGGTTGAAGCTGGCCTGAGGTGGTCTGCGGGCGGGTGACTTCACTGCGGGCTGTTAGCTGAAGAATCCGGCGTAGGCGCCGGCTTGCCGAGCTACCGCTTCCAGCCGAGATTCGGTCATGGAGGCAATTTGGTCGATGATGACACGACAGCGCTCATGGTCACTTGTCGCCTGTTCGTAGAACATGGCGAAGGAGGGATCGAGTGCGCCGGGGGCCCCGTTGTTGAGGTAGTCGAACACGGTGTAGATGCGATCGCGTTGGCGGTCTTGCCGGGTCAGGTGGTGGGGTTCGTCCATGACGTAGAGCACCGCGATGGTTTTAAGCAGCATGACTTCGGCGGCGACTTCTGTGGGAACAATAAGTTTGCCGTGGTAGCGGCCGATGGTGTCGGGGTTAGCGGTGCGGGTAGCGGAGACGATGCTTCCGACGAACCGGCCAACGAGTTGGCTGGTCAGTGCTTTCAGGGTGGTTAGTGATTGGAAGCTGCCGTCGAAATCGGCGGCGGCTGCAACAACGTCAATACCCCGCAGCCGGGCGGCAGCTTCGACGAGTTCGATGGCGTCTCCACCGAAAGCGCGCGCACCTTTTTCAGCCAATGCCATCAGCTCCGCGAAGTCCCACAGCACTTTGAGATCGATATTGCCGGCGAGGATCCCGTCTTCGACGTCGTGCACGCTGTAGGCGACGTCGTCGGAGCAGTCCATGATCTGCCCCTCCATGGGAGGGGTGGTTCCCGTGTGCCCGTCGAGGACCCAGGTAAGGATGTGGGCGTCCTCGTCGTAGCAGCCGTATTTGCGAGCAATGCTGCCGTCGGCGGCGGTGCGGGTCCAGGGGTATTTGCAGGCTGCTGCGAGTGCTGCGCGGGTGAGGTTGAGCCCGTAGGAGGTTTTATCGCGTAAAACTTTGGGTTCGAGCCGGGTGAGGATGCGCAGTGTTTGGGCGTTGCCTTCGAATCCGCCGCAGTCGCGGGCGCATTCGTTGAGGGCTACTTCCCCGTTGTGCCCGTAGGGTGGGTGCCCGATGTCGTGGCACAGGCCTGCTAGTTCGGCAAGATCGCCACTGACTCCGAGGCCTTGGCCGATACCGCGGGCGATTTGGGCGACTTCGAGGGAGTGGGTAAGCCTGGTGCGCGGGGTGTCGCCGTCGCGGGGTCCGACGACTTGGGTTTTATCTGCCAGCCGGCGCAGTGCGGCGGAGTGGAGCACACGGGCCCTGTCGCGTGCGAAGGCGTCGCGGTTGTCGACGTGCCCGCCGTCGAAGCTTGCGGGTTTAGCGGGTTCGTCGATCATGCGGCTGATGTCGGCTGCGGTGTAGGGGTACTGGGCTTCCACGCGGCTTAGGGTAGCGCTTTTTGTGCGCGTGGCGCTGGCGCCACGGGCGGTTGGTGGGTGTTTTGGTGCGGGTGTGGTGTAGGTGGTGGGTGGTGGTGGTTTTTGGCGGGGTAGATGGCTGTTTTTTCAGTATGCTTGGTGGTTATGAATGCAACTTTTGTTGGCCGTAGTTTTCTTCTCTCGGTAGCGTGCGCTGCTGCCCCGGCGCTGGCGTTGGGTATGGGTGTGGGCCCGTTGGCTGCGAGCGCCCAGGCAGCGGATGTCGCGGTGGTAGCTGCCGCGCCGACGTTGTTGACTGATGCGGTCAACGATGAGGCTGGCGTGTTGTCTGCTGATGAAAAGTCCCAGTTGGAGGACGTCATTAAGCAGGTGCAGCTGGAGAAGCATCTGAAGCTGTTTGTGGTGTTTGAGCCGTCGTTTGATGGGATGACGGGCGCGCAGTACGCGGATGCGGTCTTTGCGGCGAATAAGGGCGACAATGTGGCGGTGTTTGCGGTGTCGCCGGAGGAGCGCTTGTATGGCGTGGCAGTTGCCGAAAACGGTAAGACGCAGCCGTATAAGGATGCGATCGATGACGCGGTGTATCCGTATTTGGTGGATCGCCAGTGGTTTGATGCTGCGATGGCTGCGGCGAAAGCGATGGAGGGTTCCGGTTCTTCCGGCTCCGGTTCTGCCTCTACTTCCGGTGGTGGTTCTGATTCGGGCGCAGGCTGGTTAGCTGCTGCTGGTTTGGGTACGGCTGCCGCTATTGGCGGCGGGGTGGCGTATTCGAAGCGCAATAAGAAGAAGAACGAGCAGCGTCAGGTGGTGGCTGCCCGCGAGTTGGATCCGACGGATCCGGAGTCTTTGGATTTGGTGGAACTGCCGGTGTTGGAGCGTGCTGCCCACAATGAGATGGTGTCCACTGATGAGGCGATTCGTGGTGCCGAGGAGGAGTTGAGGCTGGCGCAGGGCGAGTTTGGTGCTGAGCGCACGGCGGCTTTTGCGCGTCGGATTAAGTCGGCTCGTTCTATGCACAACTCGTATTTGACTCAGCTCAATGAGTTGTCGCGCAAGCAGCATGTCACTGAGGTGGAGCAGCGTGCGTTGTATGCCGATATTGTGCAGCACTGTAATGCCACCGATAAGGAGCTTTTGGCGCAGGCGGAGGAGTTTACGCAGATGCGTAACCTGCTGATTAATGCCCCGGAGCGTTTGGATGAGTTGACGCGGTCCTCGGTTGGGTTGTTGAACCGTTTGGATGGCGCGCGCACCACGATGGAGCGCTTGGAGCAGACCTATGATTCCCGCCAGTTGACCTCTATTAAGGACAACACGGATTTGGCGAAGGCTCATTTGGAGCGCGCGGATCAGGCCATTGATCAGGGGCGTGCCTTGGCTGCCCGTCCGGCGGGTCAGCAGGCTGGTTTAGTGCCGGCGATTCGTACTGCGGAGAATGCGTTGAATCAGGCTGATTTGTTGCTCAGCGGTATTGAGCATGCCGATGACAATATTCGGACGGCTCAGGCGCAGTTGGCATCGTTGGCTGCTGAGGTGCGTGCGGAGTTGGATGAGGTTCCGCAGTGGTTGAATACCGGTGGCGAGCATGTGGATGCTTTGCGTGAGGCGCAGCAGGCTGGCCAGTCGGCGATGCAGGTTTTTGATGCCACGGGCGCTAGTGATCCTTTGGGCGCGTATACCGCGTTGATGGAGGCTGATGCCAAGTTGGATGCTGCCTTGGATTCGGTGAAGGCGCGTGCCAGTGAGTTGTCGCGTGAGCGTCAGGTGTGTGAGCGGCTGATGGAGAGCGCGGCGACGTTGCTGCGTTCGGCGGAGGATTTGATTTCGACGCGTGGCAATGTGATTGGTACGCGGGCGCGTACTGCGTTGGCGGCTGGTGATCAGGCGTTGGCGCAGGCGCGTGGTGCGTATAACGAGCAGAATTTCCGCCGTGGTTCGGCGTTTGCGGATCAGGCTCGTCAGCAGGCGGATCAAGCGATTAAGCTCGCGCAGCGCGACATTGATGAGCACAATGATCGGCAGCGTCGCCGTAATAGCGGCGGTAGTGGAGATTTCATCACCGGCATGATTGTGGGTGGTTTGCTCGACGGTGGCCGTGGTGGGTTCTCCGGCGGCTTCGGCGGCGGTGGTTTCGGCGGCGGCTTTGGTGGTGGCGGCGGCTGGACGGGCGGTAGCTCTTCGACCGGCGGCAGCTTCTAACAGCGGCTTCTGTGCTTCTTTCCCAACCCGCTTCGCACCTGTTTGTTGGTGCGGGGCGGGTTTTTGTGTGCGTGGGTTTTCTTCGACGGTCTCCGGGTGGGCTTTGGGTGGGATGCGGGTGGGTTTTGAAATGGTTCAACCCCCAACCGCGGTGGCGGTTGGGGGTTGTATCCGATGGCGGGGTGTTGTTTAGAACACGGGGCCGTAGAGGTAGATCAGGATGATGATCGGGGCGAGCACCAGCAAGGATGCGGTGAGTATCCAGGTGTTGCGCCAGAGTCGGGATTCCAGGGCGATGCGGGCGGCATAGCTGAGGAATGCCTGTTCTTCGCGGTTGAGGTGTTCGGTGGCGTCGTCTTCCCATTCGACCAGGCTGCTGCGGACTCCGCGGTTTCCGCCGCTGAATTGGCCGAGTTTGGTGCCGTCGGTGTCTTCGATGACCCAGTCTTGTTTGGCTTCGTTGATGCAGGCGACTGCGTGCCCGGCGAGGTCGACGTCGAGGCGTTTGGAGCCTCCGATGCGGCCTTTGTCGCCGGTGAGCGCGTAGGTGCGGCCGTCTTGCAGGGTGGCGGTGACGGCCATGTCGTCGCGGGTGACGTGCCAGGGCTGGTCGTAGACCACGGCTTCCACGGTGTGGCCCTTGTCGGTTTCGGTGAAGTGCCCGATGGTGGTTTCGCCTGCGAGCAGGTCGAGTTTTTGGGTGCTTCCTTCGATGGTGCGGGGCGTCCAGGAGGTGGTGGTCGACATGACTAGCAGCCGATCAGGCGCTGGGCGAGGTAGCCTTCGAGCTCGTCGAGGGGGACGCGCTGTTGCTCCATGGTGTCGCGCTCACGGACGGTGACGGCATTGTCTTCGAGGGTGTCGAAGTCGACGGTGACACAGAAGGGGGTGCCGATTTCGTCCTGGCGGCGGTAGCGACGGCCGATGGCGCCGGAGGTGTCGTAGTCGATGTTCCAGTGCTGGCGCAGCTGCTCGGCAACCTTTTCCGCGGTGGGGGTGAGGGTGTCTTTCTTGGACAGCGGCAGCACGGCGACCTTGACGGGAGCGAGGCGACGGTCGAGCTTGAGCACGACGCGCTTGTCGACTCCGCCCTTGGCGTTGGGGGCTTCGTCCTCGTGGTAGGCGTCGACGAGGAAGGCCATCATGGAGCGGCCAAGGCCGGCCGCGGGTTCGATGACGTAGGGCACCCAGCGTTCGCCGGTTTCCTGGTCGAAGTAGGACAGGTCTTCGCCGGAGCCTTTGGCGTGCACGGACAGGTCGTAGTCGGTACGGTTGGCCACGCCTTCGAGCTCACCCCACTTGGAGCCGGCGAAGTGGAAGGCGTATTCCACGTCGACGGTGCGCTTGGAGTAGTGGGAGAGCTTTTCCTGCGGGTGCTCATACAGGCGCAGGTTGTCGGGGTTGATGCCGAGGTCGACGTACCAGTTGTAGCGGTGGTCGATCCAGTACTGGTGCCACTGCTCGTCGGTGCCGGGCTTGACGAAGAATTCCATCTCCATCTGCTCGAACTCGCGGGTGCGGAAGATGAAGTTGCCGGGGGTGATCTCGTTGCGGAAGGACTTGCCGATCTGCGCGATGCCGAACGGGGGCTTCATGCGGGCGGAGGTCATCACGTTTTTGAAGTTGACGAAGATGCCCTGCGCGGTCTCCGGGCGGAGGTAGTGCAGGCCTTCCTCATCATCGACGGGGCCGAGGAAGGTTTTGAGCATGCCGGAGAATTCCTTGGGCTCGGTCCAGTTGCCGGGCTGGCCGGTTTCCGGGTCGGGAATGTCGGCCAGGCCGTTTGCCGGCGGGTGGCCGTGCTTTTCCTCGTAGGCTTCCAGCAGGTGATCTGCACGGTAGCGCTTGTGGGTGTGCAGGGACTCCACCAGCGGGTCGGTGAACACTTCGAGGTGCCCGGAGGACACCCAGGTTTGGCGGGGCAGGATCACGGAGGAGTCCAGGCCGACGATGTCGGGCCGGGAGGTGACCATGGAGCGCCACCACTGCTTCTTGATGTTTTCCTTCAGCTCGACGCCGAGCGGGCCGTAGTCCCATGCGGATCGGGTGCCGCCGTAGATTTCGCCACAGGGGTAGACGAGTCCACGACGTTTACACAGGTTAACGACGGTATCAATGATGGATTGCGGGGCCACTTTGGTGGTCTTCTCCTTGTGATATCAGTGGCGCCCGGCTGGCTGCCGGGCGCACAGAGTGCTTCAAGCCGGTGATTCTACCTGCTTTCACAATCGATGTGCCCTTTGACGGGGGCAGTGCGGCACTGTGGCGCGCCCGCTGTGACGCCTTGGAGGCTTGCCCTCCTTATGTGCTGCGCGGGTGACACGGGGTGCGTTTGGAGGGCGCCTGCGGGAAAGCCCCTCAGGCGCATTGCTGGGTGGGGCGTCGGGCAACCTTTGGCGTCGGTGGGAGAAAGAGCAGGTATGAACAGGTATGAACAGGTATGAAACAGCCCAGCAACCCATGCGGCACGGGTCATACACCGACGTAAGCGCCTTGTCTTGCGTTTGTCCAAAAAAGTTGCACCCGCCCCCATCCCACTTAGCCCTCAATTCACCCGTTCGTGTGAAAATTTGGCCACATTAGCGGCCGGCGAATTGACAACGACACACCGAAGTAAACATAAGATGTTTCTAATTTGGCGCGCTTTGGTCACATGATTGCATACAAACATAAAATGCCCTTTCATATGACCATTAAGGCCGCGTGGCCGGCCGCCCGAAAGCCCTTTTTCATAAGTGGAAAATTATATGTGTGCCTTTTTCGCGCAACCGCCGACCCCACCCATGTTTACTTTCGGCTAAAATCCCATCTTAAGGTAGCAATGCCACGTCTACCTGCAGATACTCCCCGCCCGAGCTGTCGAAAATGTCCCCAGGACACACTCCTGGCCAGAATTGACAAGGAGGAAAAGCGGTCGGGTTTTTGCACGCGACGGGGCCTGCCGAAAACCTTTTTCCACCTTCGGAAAACGGGTTTTTAATATGGGGTTTACCCCCTGGCAGTTTGCTACAGCACCTCCACCGAAGGTGCGAATCATGCGCGCGGAAGCACTCTTTTCGCACTCGCATGTAACTTGTGCAATATGTCATTTTCGCCTTTCGCGGGGCGATTTTAATAAATTTTAAGCAATACCACCCCCTTTAGGGGGTAAAAAAGGCACCTTTTTCAGTAAGCGAGCCGCAAGTCCGTGCGCGGGTTTCGGAACTCAGGTTTACTGAAAGTGCATCCCACGTCCGTTGTTGGGAGCTGGAAAGGAGCCGAACGTTCCAAGTTCGGTTTCGCCACACAGCCCCTCGTTGACATTTTGCTCAACATACAGCCCACGTACGAGCACCCGAAGAAGGGGTCCACAATGGCCACACCAACCAGAAATCGCCGGACGATAACAACGACCGCCCCCGATCGCTCGCGCCTCGATGACAGCGTGTACATCCAGGCCGCAGAGCTCATCCACGCTCTCCACAGCCCCCTGCGGCTGAAGATCGTCCACCTCCTCGCAGAGCAGGACATGTGCGTACACGAGATCGTGGAGATCTTGGGCGCCAACCAGCCTTTGGTGTCGCAACACCTCAAAGTTCTCAAAGACGCCGGTGTTGTCGACGCCGAGCGTCAAGGCCGGGAGCAGCTATATACGCTGACCTGCCCCGCCTCCCTGAAGATCATGCGCACTGCGCTGTCAGCGACGTGCAGTGATCGATAAGTAATTCTTCGGGGCACACGCTCAACGGGCTATTCGCCGGGGCCACCCACTGCTAGGCAGTGCGGTGGCCCCGGCTTTTTCATGCCTCCAGACACCACCCCACTGCCCCACGCCAGGGACCCACCCCAAGGACACCGCACCAACCGCAACCGGCGCCGGCGCACACCATCTTCACCCGGCAGCAGACCCCGGCCAGGTGGCTTAGCCAAGCCTGTCCTCTCCGCGCAAATTCGCCACTGGTGCTTTTAAAGACCACCGACACCTTCCGCCATTGATAACACCTGTGCTTCCACAAAACCGCCCAACACCACCCCAGGCACACCCCACGGCAACCCACGGCAACCCCTATCCCATCCATGCACGCACCCACCACCTTCCACAGCTTTAAAAAATCCCCCGAGAAACAACTGCCGTGGCAAAAGATTCCCACCCACCCCACACCCGATGAAAGGCCTTCTCCCCCGCCGTACCCAACACCCACCAACACTTCCGGATCCACACATTCAACACCGGCAAATGACTGCAGCAAGCCGCCGCAGGCAACATCAACACCCAAGCCCCAGCTAACCTCGCCCAAGCTTCGCCCCAGCCCGGCCCAGCCCTACCCAGCCCTGTGCAATAACTAACGCTCGCCGCGGCAAACCAAAAAAAGACTAAAAAAACATACTTTTGGAACTCTATCGCGCATTACCTGCGCATTACTGCTTGGCACCGCAGCATTAATGGCAGCGATTATAAAATTATGTAGCTCGATAGTTATTGCAGACATATAAGCACCCCCAGAAAATGTTGAGCTTTCGAAAACTAAATTCCACCGCACCACCCCAGCAAAGCCCCCAACTGACACTGCCAAGTTTCAATTACGCACAGCACAAAAACGCCACCCAGATAGGCGACAGGAAATCTGCTAACGAAACCGACCGTCATACAAAGGATTGATAAACGCCTACAACCTGCGCCTTTATCCACATGTTCCCGCATTCCCCACGGCGGTGCCCGCCCGTCCAATTGTCTTCACGGGGGCGAATCGAATAAACTTTTTTGCATGACTTAAATGAAGTATTTTCAACTTCACCAGTCGTGAGACCTAAAATACAGCGACCCCTCCGGAGACGCTCACCACACTATGGCCGGCCATCCAAACGGTCAAAACTCACATTTGAGCCGTGGTGAAAACAAACGAAACACCCCCGTTTCTCCCCCTAGGCGAGCTGTTTTCTTGTAGCGATACACCGTTCGGTTAGCGGTCACACCGCCACAATATTCTGAGATTTTCTCAGCACCTCGGGAAAAGTCTCACCAATAAAATTTGTGGTAACCGACGTTTCAGCTATCGTTATCTCATCAAATTCTTAACTGATTGGGTTTATCCCACTTCAGTGCCCTCTGAATGAAAGGTGCGATCCATGGCAGTCAAAACCGACGCCTCGATCCCGAAGCTAGGTGCACGCAGCACCCGTCAGCGCGCCGCAGTCGTCAACGTCCTGCGCGAACTGACCAACTTCTCCTCCGCGAAAACCATTCACCAGGAGATCACCGCCCGCAACTACAAGGTCGGCCTGACCACCGTCTACCGCACCCTGCAGTCCCTGGCCGACATCAACGCCGTCGACGTACTGCACATGTCCACCGGCGAAACCCTCTACCGCGCCTGCGAGTCCAACGATCACCACCACCACATCGTGTGCTCCAACTGCGGCAAGACCGTCGAAATCGACGGCGGCCCCGTCGAAGAATGGGCAGCCAACATGGCCAAAGCCAACGGCTTCGTCCTCACCGGCCACACCGCCGAAGTCTTCGGCACCTGCAGCTCCTGCCAGCACGCCTAAACGCGCGCCCGCACACAACCGGTCAACGGGCCGGCTCTTTGCTCCCACGAAAAGCAAAGAGCCGGCCCGTTTTCTCATCCCCAAAGCACACACCAATCCCCCACCACCGCAAAAAATCGCCTACAACACAGCCCCAAACGCCGAACCCAACCCATAGGTCACCGCACTCGCCCCCAAACCAATAGCCAACTGACGCAACGCCCGCGTCACCGGGGAGGTTCCCGACAAAATACCAACGATCCCGCCCGTAGCCATCAACGTCAACCCCACCAACACACACGCCACCGTGGCCGCCACCGCAGTCGAAACCCCAAACAAAAACGGAATCAACGGCACAAAAGCACCGGCGGCAAACAAACAAAACGACGCACCAGCAGCACCCAACGCGCTGCCCACCGCTTCCTCACCGGCAGCACTAAAACGCCCCCCAGTAATCGGCGCCTCCACCGAAGGATGATTAGCCCTAATCCCCGCCAACACCGCACGCGCATGCTGATCCGCTTCCTGCTCCCCCATACCGCGCGCACGATACACCAACGACAACTCATTAGCGTTCACATCCAACTGCGGCACCAAATTATCCGCATCCTCATGCGGAGTAGAAGCCGCCAACAACTCCCGCTGCGACGACACCGACACATACTCCCCCGCCGCCATCGACAACGCACCAGCCAACAGGCCCGAAAAACCAGTCAACACAATCGCGCCCTGGCTTGCACCGGACCCCACCACCGCCAACACCAGCGCCAGGTTCGACACCAAACCATCATTAAGACCAAACACCGCCGCGCGGAAAGACCCCGACATCTTCTCCCGCGAACGCGCAGCCAACCCACGCACCACCTCAGCGTGAATGCGCTCATCAGCCAACATCTGCGCCGAAGCATCCTCATCCTTGGCATAGGGCGAGCGGGCCTCCGCCGACTGCATCAACGCCAAGGTAAACACCGAACCAAAACGCTTAGCCAAAAACCCCATCAACAGCGTGGAATAATCCGGACGGCGCGGCATCCCCACATAATCGCCCAGCCGGGAACGCCAATACTCCTCATGGCGGGCCTCCGCGGCAGCAAGAGACAACAAAATCTCCCGCTCCTCACCATCCTTATTGTGAGCCAACTCGCGATACACGGCAGCCTCCGCCCGCTCATTAGCGAGATAACGCTGCCACCGCTTAATCTGGGCGCGCGTCGGCGTCGGCAACGCCCCCGGTGAGGTCGTCACGTTACTTCTTCACCCCACCGAAGCGACGATCGCGGCGCGCATACTCCTCCACCGCATCAAACAGATCCTGCGGGGTGAAATCCGGGAACAACTTATCCTGATACACCATCTCCGCATACACCGACTGCCACGGCAAAAAGTTACTCGTGCGCTTCTCCCCCGAAGGACGCAAGAACAAATCCACATCCGGCATCTCCGGATCGTACAAATAGCTCCCCAACGTCTTCTCCGTGATCGCCCCCGGAGCCAACTTGCCGGACTTAACATCCTCAGCCAGCCTGCGAGTCGCATCCACCAACTCCGCGCGGCCACCATAGTTCACGCACATCACCAACGTCATCGTGGTGTTGTCCTTCGTCAACTCCTCAGCGGCCTCCAACTCGCGAATCACACTGCGCCACAACCGCGGACGACGACCCGCCCACTTCACCCGCACACCCTTCTCGTGCAGCTCCTGACGCTGCCGAGCAAGCACATCGCGGTTAAAGCCCATCAAAAAACGCACCTCATCGGCACTACGACGCCAATTCTCCGTCGAAAAAGCATAAGCCGACAGGTACGGAACCCCCATCGCGATGCAGGCATCCACCACATCCAGCAGCACCGCCTCACCCCGCTTGTGGCCTTCGGTACGCTTCAGCCCACGCTCCTGGGCCCAACGCCCATTGCCATCCATCACGAGGGCAATATGCTTAGGAATGAACTCGGGGTCAATGTTTGGGGGGTTCAGCTTCACGAGAGGCTATTGTGCCATGATTTTGCGCTCCCGGGAAGACACAACATAGCCCCGCCTCACCCCGACTTTTCCCACCCCTACTGCCCCAACTGCAAAGCACGCAGCGGGCTACCCACCTGCACCGAAACACACTGGGACACCATCCGGTGCATCATCGCCGCCAACTGCTGCCCATTCGACCCCTCCAGCAGCTGCTGCGCCGCCTCACGATGCCCATGGGCTAACAACCACATCAACCGCAAAGCCTGCTCATCCACATTCACCATCCCCGGCGGACGACAATTGCCACACACCGCACCACCCAGCGCCGCCACAAAAGCATGATGCGGGCCGGGTTTGCCGCAGTTGGCGCAATCAAACAAACTCGGCGCCAACCCCTCATGCATCATCACCTGCAATAAAAACTCATCCACATCCACCAAGGGATCAGCACTATCCCGCATCCGGCGCAACGCCGCCAGCGTGCTATCGAACAAGAAGGGGTCATGATCATCGGCAACCGCATAGCGCCGAGCCGCCTGCAAAATCGCCGCCGCCGCGGTATAGCGCTCAAAGTCCTCAATCAGCCCGTGCGCTAAATACTCCACGGTGTCCGCCCCCGTTAAAGAACACAAATTCGTGCCCTCATACAACTGCACATCCAACAGCACAAAAGGCTGCAGCCGCGAACCAAAACGGCTATTGCTGCGGCGCACCCCCTTCGCCACCGCCCGCACCACTGACCGGGTGCGGGTCAGCAGCACAACAATCCGATCGGCCTCCCGAAAATCATGGGAGCCGACCACCAATGCCCGTTCACGAAAACTTGGTCGTGCCACAGCGAAAAAAGTCCACCACCTTCACACACCCTCACATCCCGTGGGATGTGAAGGCTGGTTTTCCAGCCACCACGAAAGCATCAAGCAGCAATGGTGGGGGCTTCTAGAACCCCAAACGCCCCAAAGCCTTGGGGTCAGACTGCCAATTCTTCAGCACCTTGATGCGCAAATCGAGATACACATTCGTGCCCAGCAGCTCCATAATCTCCAAGCGGGAACGGTGCACGATGCGCGAGAGTCGGCGACCATCCTTACCGATGATGATGGACTTCTGTCCGGGGCGCTCCACGTAGAGCACCGCGTGCACATCGGTCACCCCTTCACGCTCGGGGTTGGGCAGCACCTCATCGATTTCCACCGCCACGGAGTGCGGCAGCTCCTCTTTCAGCCCAGACAGTGCGGCTTCGCGGATAAGCTCCGACATCCGGGTATTGAGATCTTCGTCGGTGACGTGATCGTCGGGATAAAACTTCGGCCCCTCCGGCAGCAGGCCCGTGATGACGTCAATAAGGACATCGGTCTGCTCCCCCTTGGTGGCGGACACCGGAACGACCTCGCACTCGCCTCCAAGGAACTCGTGCACCGCCATTAGCTGGTGGGCGACCTGGTCGCGGGAAACCTTATCGACCTTGGTGACAATACCCACGATGGGGGTTTTCGGCGCGACGGTGCGAACCGCATCCAAAATCCACCGGTCACCGGGGCCGATCTTCTCATCGGCGGGAATCGTCAACCCAATGACGTCGACATCGGAATAGGTGTCTTTCACGATGTCGTTGAGGCGCTCACCCAGCAGGGTGCGCGGCCGGTGCAAACCCGGGGTGTCCACCAGGATGATCTGAGCGTTATCGCGGTGCACGATGCCGCGAATGGGGCGGCGGGTGGTTTCCGGCTGGTCTGCGGTGATCGCGATCTTCTGGCCAACGAGAGCGTTGATCAGGGTGGACTTGCCGGTGTTGGGTCGACCAACGAAGCTCAAAAATCCGGAGCGAAAGCCCTCGGGCGCATTCATCATGTAGGTGTACTTCCCTGCTGTTGTGTGAGGTGGTGGGTGTCAAACCTTAGCCCACTAGCAGCCGATAGCTGCGTTCGGGTTGCTAAGGCGTGAGTTTTTCTCCAGCCTAAAGCCTAGCCCAGAATCGCCCACAAGCTGCTTTTCTGCCACTGTGGATACCGCCAGGCATCGCAATGCACGAGCACACCACAGCCCACTTAAAGGCGCGTTATCCCCCGCAGGCCAGTAGCGCTGCGAAGGCAGTCGAACTACTCCTCGTCGTCCTCAGGCAGCTGCTCTGGCACATCCACGATGACGCTGGCTACCCGCAGCCGGCCCCGCCGATCGCGCCCGCCCTCACTGGTGAAGGTGATGCCGCGGGCTGTGACTTGCGCCCCCGGTAGAGGCACCTTGCCCAATTGCACCGCCATGAGACCACCGACGGTATCGACCTGGTCGGTGATGTCCTCCGGGAACTCGACATCCACATCGAGATCCTCGGCGATCAATTCCTGGAGATCCTCCAGCGTCAGGCGGGAAACCACCCGATAGCGGCGCTCCTCAAGCTTCTCGATCGGCGCGGTTTCCGCCTGGTCATACTCGTCGGCGATTTCACCGACGATCTCCTCCAGGATGTCCTCAATTGAGATCAAACCCGCGATGCCGCCATACTCATCCACCAGCATGGCGATGTGGTTGCGGTTGAGCTGCATTTCCTGCAGCAGGTCATCAAGCGGTTTAGAGTCCGGCACAAAAATGGGGGTGCGCATGATGTCGTCGACGGTGCGACTGCGGCCACCATCGGTGTCGTAATAAGACTTTTGCACCAGGTCTTTGAGGTAGACCACGCCGAGAATATCGTCGACATTGTCGCCAACGACGGGGATGCGGGAGTGACCGCTGCGCACGCACAGGGCGGTAGCTTGTCCCGCGGTTTTGCCCGATTCGATCCAGATCATTTCGGGTCGGGGCACCATCACCGAGCGGGCCGTGGTGGTCGCCAGGTCGAACACGTTTTGGATCATGCGCCGCTCTTCGACCTCCACGATGCCGCGCTCCTGGGCGATATCGACCATTTCGCGCAGTTCGATTTCGGTGGCGAAGGGGCCTTCCTTAAAGCCGGGGCCTGGGGCCAGGAAATTACCGAAGCGGATCAACAACGTGGAAATCGGCCCCAGCACGTAGGCGAGGGTGGACAGCACCATCGCCGTTTTCAGCGACACGCTGTAGGGGTTTTGCTTGCCCACCGTGCGGGAGAACACGCCGACGACGACGTAGGTGACGAAGGTGAGCACCGCGATGGCCACCACCATGGCGGTGGTGGTCTTGCTCAGCAGCGAAAAGCACAGGGCGGTGGTAAATACTGCGGCGGCGGAATCCAAAAAGGTGCGCAGCAGCACCAGCAGGTTGATGTGCTCGGCGCGGCGGCCGAGCACCCGCAATAGCGCCGGGGCGCCGGGTTTTTCATCCTTGACGAACTCTTCGACGCGGGCGCGGGAAATACTGCGGACAGCGGTCTCGATGGTTCCCAGCCCACCGGAAGCAACCAGGGTGGCGACGGCACCGAGACCGAGGAGTATGTCCGTGGTGGACACTAGGACTGCTCCCCCTGTGCGTTATGGCTGCCGTGTTCGCCGGTGATAGCCGGATCCCCTAGCGCGGGAATCGTAAACCCGTCGTTGCTGTCTGCCGTCATGCTGGCCGGGTCGCCAAAGGTTTCGGCGACGTCCTTGTCGAGTTGGATGCGGTCGGCGGCGGAAGGAAACGCCCCCGGGTTGGAGGGTTTGGGTTCGAACTCAATACCGCGGGCGTCGAGAGAGTCGTACCAGTCGGCCAGGATCTCATTTTGGGTGGCGAACATGACCTGTTCGTCATGCGGAGTGAGGTGGTCATAGCCCAGCAGGTGCAGGCAACCGTGGACGGTCAAAAGGGCCAGTTCGTGGGCCAGGGAATGCCCGGCGGTGGTGGCTTGTTTTTCGTCAAACTCGGGGCACAGCACAATATCGCCGAGCATGCTCGGGCCGAAGGGATCCTGGTCGGGTCGGCCGCCACCGGGGGTGAGCTCATCCATGGG
Organism: Corynebacterium aquilae DSM 44791; assembly: GCF_001941445.1. Classification (NCBI taxonomy): domain Bacteria; kingdom Bacillati; phylum Actinomycetota; class Actinomycetes; order Mycobacteriales; family Corynebacteriaceae; genus Corynebacterium; species Corynebacterium aquilae. Next base: position 2,089,451 of record NZ_CP009245.1, read on the forward strand.
GAAACTCATCACGTCGGTCGGTCCGGGGATGCCGAACCAGCGCACGTGCAAGTCGGAGGCGGTGTCCATGTCGACGAGTTGGATGGTCGCCTCGGCGTCGGGGTGCACATCCATGCGGCTCAGGGCGAACGACAGCACGTCGATCAGGGCTTCCTCATTGACGTCGCCGTAGCCGGACTCGTTGAAGACTTCGATGCTCACGGGGATCTCTTCGCGTCGGGAACTGGTATTTGGTGGTGATAGTAGTGCGCGACCGGGGCAAAACCTAGGCGTGGCCTAGATGTGGCCTAGGTGTGTCCTAGGTGTGGTCTGCACGTTCGTGGTGGGCCATCTCGGCGCGGGCCTTTTTCGCGGCGGCGAGGGATTCTTGGGCGTCGTCCCAGGCGTCGTAGGCGTTGACGATGGCGCCAACCAGTTGGTGGCGGACCACGTCTTCGCTGGTTAATTCCTGGAAGCTGATGCCGCGCACCCCTTTAAGAATGTCGCGAACGACCCGCAGCCCGGATTTTTGGCCGCCGGGAAGATCCACCTGGGTGATGTCACCGGTGACGACCATCTTGGAGCCAAATCCCAGGCGGGTGAGGAACATTTTCATCTGCGCCGGGGTGGTGTTTTGTGCCTCATCAAGGATGACGAAGGCATCGTTGAGGGTGCGGCCACGCATGTATGCCAAGGGGGCGACTTCCACGATGCCGGCCTCCATGAGCTTCGGAATCATTTCCGGCTCCACCATGTCGCGCAGCGCGTCGTGGAGGGGGCGCAGGTAGGGGTCGATTTTTTCGTTCAGGGTGCCGGGCAGAAAGCCGAGTTTTTCGCCGGCTTCCACCGCTGGGCGGGTCAGGATGATGCGGTTGACGTCTTTGGCGTGCAGCGCCTGCACGGCTTTTGCCATGGCGAGGTAGGTTTTACCGGATCCTGCCGGACCCAGCCCGAAGACGATGGTGTTGTCGTCGATGGCGTCGACGTATTCTTTTTGGCCGCGCGTTTTGGGGCGAACGACTTTGCCTTTGCGGGAGATGATTTCCTGGGAGAGCATCCCGGCGACCGATTCGCGTTTGGTCTCGGTGACCATGTTCAGGGTGTGTTTGACGGTGTCGCGGGTGACGACGTGCCCGCGGCGGGCCATGGCTTGCAGTTCGTCGAGGGTGCGCTTGACGCGGGTGAGTTCGTATTCCTCGCCGATGAGGGTGAGCTCGTCGCCGCGGGCGAAGATTTCAACGCCGGTCAGGGTGGTGAGCACCTTGGTGTTGTCGTCGTTGATGCCGAGCACCGTTTGGGCGTGGTCGGGGTTGATCCGGTAGAGGTGGGTCACCGAGCGGGACGCTGGGCGGTCCACGGTGTCGGTGGTGGGGGTCTCTGGGGTGCGGTGCTTAGGAATCTTTATCTCCGGGTCAGCGAAAGGATAAAAGGTTTTAGGTGGGCTTGTCCGCGGGTGCGGGGCCTTGTGGGGTGCGATTTTACCACCGTGTGGTGGTGGCGCCGATGGCTGCCAGGGCTACTAGCCCCGCGGTTGCGGTGCGCAGCACTTCCGGGCCGAGCAGCACGGCTTGGCCGCCGTGGGCGGAAAATTGGGCGACTTCCGCCTCCGTCAGCCCGCCTTCGGGCCCGATGACTAATCCGACGCGTTGGGCGTGGGAAAGGTCGATGTCGCGGAAGGGTTTGGCGGCGTCTTCGTCGAGGACCAGCAGGGCGTCGAGTTGGCCGGCGGCGACGAGTGCTTCGTCGATGCTGGTGGCGAGCTCCGCGATGGGCGGGATCGTGGTGCGGCGGGATTGTTTCGCCGCGGCGTGGGCTGCGGCTTGCCATTTGGCGCGGCCCTTGGTGGCTTTGTTGCCGACCCATTTGGCAATGCAGCGTTCGGCGGCCCAGGGCACGATGGCGTCGACTCCGCCTTGGGTGGCCAGGTCGATGGTCAGCTCGGAGCGTTCTGATTTGGGCAGTGCTTGGATGAGGACGACTTCTGGGGTGGGTCGGGTTACGGGTTGGGCGCTGTCGATGGTGGCTTGGAGGGTGTCTTTGCCGGCGGTGGCGGTGATGGTGGCTTCGTAGACGACTGCGCAGTCGGTGATGAGTTGGAGTCTTTCGCCGACGGTGAGTCGTTTGACGGTGACGGCGTGGCGGCCTTCGGCCCCGGATAGGGTGATGGTCTCGCCTGGCTTGTAGTCGGGCCGGGCGTTGTCGAGGATGAAGGCGGGCAGGCTCATGGGTGGGGTTTTCTTAAGGGGTTGGGGTGTGGGGTGGGTGTGTCAAAGGCCCACAGGGTGTTGCTGTGGGCCTTGGGGGCGACTAGCGGCGCTTGCGGTTTTTGAAGCGCCCGAAGAAGCCGCGGTGTTCTTCGTCGTGGGTTTCTACGCTTGCTTGGTCGCCGCGGTGGTGGCGGACTTTTTCGAGCAGTTTGCGGGATTGTCCGTCGAGTTCGGTGGGCACGTCGACTTGGAAGTGGACGATCATGTCGCCGTGGCCTTCGCGGCGCAGGCGGGGCATGCCGGCGGCTTCCAGGTGTGCGGTGCCGCCGGGTTGTGCGCCGGCGGGGATGGTGACGGTGTGGGTTTTTTCGTCGAGTCCGGTGATGTCGATGCTGGAGCCGAGGGCGGCTTCGACCATGGGGACGCGGACGGTGACGTGGAGGTCGTCGTGGTCGCGGGTGAAGATGTGGTGGCCGGTGACGGTGACTTCGACGTAGAGGTCGCCGGCGGGGCCGCCGCCGGGGCCGACTTCGCCTTGTCCGGCCATGCGGATGCGCATGCCGGTGTCGATGCCGGCGGGGATGTTGACGGTGAGGTCGCGGCGGGCTTTTTTGCGGCCGTCGCCGTGGCAGGTGGTGCAGGGGTCGGTGATGATTTCGCCGGTGCCTTGGCATTGGTGGCAGGCGCGGGTGGTCATGACGTTGCCGAGGAAGCTGCGTTGGACTTCTTGGATTTCACCCATGCCGTTGCAGGTGCCGCAGGTCACGGGCTTGGCGCCGGTTTCGGAGCCGGATCCTTGGCAGGTGTCGCACAGTACGGCGGTGTCGACGGTGACGGTGTGTTGGGCGCCGCGGTAGGCCTCTTCCAGGGTGATGGAGGTGCGCAGGAGGGCGTCGCTGCCGGGTTGGACGCGGGAGCGTGGGCCGCGGGATCCGCCGCCGCCGAAGAAGGCGTCGAAGATGTCGCCGAAGCCGCCCCCGAAGCCGCCGGCGCCGCCGGGCATGCCACCGCCTTGTTCCATGGGGTCGCCGCCCATGTCGACGATGCGTCGCTTTTGGGGGTCGGTGAGGACTTCTTGGGCGATGGATATTTCGCGGAACATTTCGGCGGCTTCCTCGGTGTCGTTGACATCGGGGTGGTATTTGCGCGCCAGCTTGCGGTAGGCCTTCTTGATCTCGTTGTCGGTTGCGTCCTTGTCTAGACCCAAGATGCCGTAGTAATCGCGTGCCACGTTGTTTCGCTGCCTCCTGCTGCGTTTCCCCAGTCCTGCGTGGGCTGCGGGAGGGGTTGGTGAGAAGTTGTGTAAAACTGTTGCTGCAGTTTAGTTGATGGGGTTCTCGCGCTTGGCGCGCGGGGTGCCCCAAAGTTGATTGCACCCGACTCAACGCGCGTGGGGGTCGTGTTGTTCCCCGCCGGTGGTGCGCCCTGGTGGGGCTGGGGTTTTGGGGTGGTTATTCCCCGGCGAGCACGCGGCTGACGTAGGTGGCGACGGCGTGGACTTTGCTCATGGTGCCGACGTAGTCCATGGCGGTGGGCCCGACGACGGCCATGGCCCCGAGCGAGGTGTCTTCTTGGGCTGGGCCGTAGCCGGTGGCGATGACGGAGGCTTTTTTGAAGTGTTCGTCGGCGTTTTCTTGGCCGATGCTGACGTGTACTTGTCCGGGCGCGGTGGCGGCGGAGAGCAGTTTGAGTAGGACGACTTGTTCTTCGAGGGCTGCCAGTACTTGTTGGTCGATCTGGAGGGTGTTGGCGGCGCCGGCGACAATGAGTTTGTCGGCGGGGTTTTCGACCAGGGTGGCGCGGAGCACGGTGACGCAGCGGGCGACGCTGTCACGGTGGGCGTGGTCCCATCCGCTGGCGGCGTTGATGACGGCGTCGAGGTTGTGGGCGGCGTTGGGAAGGGTGCGGCCGACGAGGGCTTTGTTCAGTTCGTCGCGGATGCGGCTGACGGTGTGCGCGGTGACGTCGTGGCTGAGTTCGATGTTGCGTTGGTCGACGCGCCCGGTGTCGGTGATGACGACCAGCAGGAGGCGGTTGGGGGTGAGTTGGACGACTTCGACGTGCCGAACGTGGCTGGTGGCCAGGGTGGGCATTTGGACAACAGCGGCGGTGCCGGTGAGTCCGGACAGTAGTTGCACGCTGCGGCGCAGGACGTCTTCGAGGTCGACGCCGTCTTCGAGGAAGCGCAGGATGGCTTGTTTTTCGGCGGCGCTGAGTGGTTTGACGGTGTGGACTTGGTCGACGAAGGCGCGGTAGGCCTTGGTGGTGGGGATGCGCCCGGAGGAGGCGTGTTGTTGTTTGATGTAGCCGTCGGCTTCTAGGGCGGCCATGTCGTTGCGGATGGTGGCTGGGGACACGCCGAGTTGGTGGCGTTGGACCAGTGCTTTGGAGCCGACGGGTTGGTTGGTGGAGATGTAGTCGGCGACGATGGCGGTGAGTACGGCTTGTCGTCGTTGCTGTGTTGCGTTGGTCATGACGTTGGCACCCACCTTTCGACGCCGCGTTGCTGTTGGTTGTTGCTGTTTTTCGCGCCTGGTGTGTGGCGCGGTGTGGCTGTGAAAAGAGTGTAGTACAGCGTTTGCTGGTGGTGTGGGGGCTAGTCTTCGGCGGCGAGGATGTCGGTGATGATGCCGTCGGCCAGCAGTCGTCCTTTGTCGGTCAGGGCGAGTCGGGTGGTGCCGTGATCTTGGGTGCGGTGGATGAGTCCGCCGGAGATGTGGCGGTCGATGATGGGGGCTGCTTGGGGTTTGATGTGGTGTTCTTCGATGCCTTCGCGCAGTCGCAGGCGCAGCATGATGTCTTCGGTGTGGCGGGCGGCTGTGTCGAGGGTTTCGTGCTCTTGGATGGGCAGGTGTCCTTGGGTGAGCATGTCGGTGTAGCGGCCGGGGTGTTTGACGTTGTAGAAGCGGCGGCCATCAAGGTGGGAGTGGGCGCCGGGGCCGATGCCCCACCAGTTGCCGCCGCGCCAGTAGCCGAGGTTGTGGCGGCATTCGCCGCCGGGGTGTGCCCAGTTGGAGACTTCGTACCACTCCATTCCTGCGCCGCGTAGTGCGTGGTCGATGAGGGTGTAGCGGTGGGCGAGGATGTCTTCGTCGGGGGCGGGTAGTTGGCCTTTGGCGACTTTTCGGGCCATGGCGGTGCCGTCTTCGACGATGAGGGAGTAGGCGCTGACGTGGTCGACGGGGGTGTTCAAGATGGTGTCGAGGGTCAGCTCTAAGTCGGCGTCGTCTTCGCCGGGGGTGCCGTAGATGATGTCGAGGTTGATGTGGTTAAAGCCGGCGGTGTGTGCTTCTTGGGCGGCGGCTGCGGCGCGGCCGGGGGTGTGGCGGCGTTCGAGGACTTTGAGCACGTGTGCGGCGGCGGATTGCATGCCAAGGGAGATGCGGCTAAAGCCCGCGTCGAGCAGGTGTGAGAAGAATTCCGGGCTGGTGGATTCGGGGTTGGATTCGGTGGTGATTTCTGCGCCGGGGGCGAGTTCGAAGTGCTCGCGCACACTATCGATGAGGGTGCTAAGACCTTGGGCACCGATCATGGACGGGGTGCCGCCGCCGATGAAGATGGTGTCGACTGTCGGCAGGTGGCCGAGCACACGGGTGGTTTCTTGGGCGGCGAGGGCGATTTCTCTGCGAGCTGCTGTGAGGTAGCTGTCGGGCCCGAGCCTGGAGCCGAGTTCGCCGGGGGTGTAGGTGTTGAAGTCGCAGTACCCGCACCGGGAGGCACAAAATGGCACGTGGAGGTACAGGCCGAAGGGAGTGTGGGTCTGCGGGTGCTGGTGTGTGGGGCTCATGGTGTTGTCATGGTGTCACAGGTGCCCGCGTGGCTGCTAATGGTGTGCGTAGGTGGGGCGCGGTGGTGGGGCGTGGTGGTGGGTTAGTCGCGGTGGTGGGCGGCGAGTTTGGCTTTGACGCGGGCGACGACTTGGTCGGTTTGGGCGCGTTCGAACAAGAAGCGCGGGGGGTTGCTGCCGCGTTTGGCGCGCGCGTAGGAGCGGTCGCGGGCGGCGACGGAGTGGAGCCAGGCGTTGGTGGCGTCGACGACTAGGCGTTGGGTTTTGCTCAGGCACAGGGGCAGGTTTTCGCTGTCGGTGTCGACGGCGACGGCCCCGGCGGTGGCGATGACCCATTCGGCGATGTGGTCGAGGAAGTCTAGGACTTTGTCGGTGCGCGCATCCAGGGCGTCTTGCAGGATTTCGACGGCGACGGTGCGCCCGAGGGGAAACTCGTTGACGAGGCTGACGGCGGTGACTGGCGGTGGGGGTGCGGGGATGGCTTCGGGGGCTTGGGGGCCAACAGACAGGGCCCCGGAGTGCAGCCCGCTGGTCAGTGCTTTGCGCACCCCGAATAGTTCCGCAATAACGGTGCGGGCGTCCGTGCGGGCTTCCTCGACGATGTCTTCGAATTCTTCGAGGCAGTCTTCGACGAGTTCGACATCCCAGTCGCCGGCTGCTTGGGCGAGGTGTTCGATGTATTCGGCGACTTCGTCGCCGATGTCGTAGACGGCTTGGGTCAGTTCGCGGTGGCGGGCTTTCGCCCCGGTGAGGTGCAGGCTGGCGTGAGGATGACTCATGGGCCTGCTCCTTTGCGGGGTGTGGGAAAACGACATGCTCATCGCGTGGCACCTCAATACACCACCCAAGCAACCCCTGCGACCGGCGCATTCGCGGTGGATGCGGCGGTGGGCTATCGGCGGGGTGGCCGGTGGTGTCTGTGCCAGACGCTTGCAAAGCTTAAAGCACTACTCCAACGTGGTGCGCGTGCCCCGCCGAGCGGCGAAGCAATTGCTTCGCCACGCACTGCCCCGCCCACACAAGGCGAACACCCCGCCGCCTGGCCGGCATAAGCCGGTGAGGCGTCGGGGTGTGGAAAACACCACGCGGGTGGTTACTTGCGCTTGTACAGGAAGCGGATTTCCTCGGCAAAGCGGGCCACCACGACGTTGCGTTTGATCTTCATCGTCGGGGTCAGCTCGTTTTCTTCTTCCTTCAAATCGCGGTCGAGAATGTAGAACTTCTTGATCGCCTCCGCATGCGACACAGTCGAGTTCGCGTCGTTGATCGCGTCCTGGATCTCCGCGCGCAACACCGGATCGACCGCCAAATCGGACACTGTTTTGTTCTCCGGGATGCCGCGGCCGGACTTCCAGCGCTCAAACGCCTCCTCATCCAGGGCAATCAACACGCCCACAAACGGCTTACCGTCGCCGACCACCAGCGCCTGAGAGATCAACGGGTGGGAGCGCAAACGGTCTTCCAGCGGGCCGGGGGACACATTCTTGCCGCCGGCGGTGACGATGAGGTCCTTCTTGCGGCCGGTGATCACCAGGTGACCCGACTCGCGGATCTCCCCCAAATCACCAGTGTTGAACCAGCCCTCATCATCGAAGGACTCCGCGGTGGCCTCCTCGTTGTTCCAATAACCCTCGAAAACAATGTCGCCCTTGAGGAGGATCTCCCCTTCCTCGTTGATGCGGGCGGCCACCCCACCCACCGGGCGGCCGACCGTGCCGATGATGTTGTCATCAAAATTCACCGCGGCCGCCGCGGTGGTCTCCGTCAGGCCATAGCCCTCATACACCGTCACCCCCAGGCCCCGGAAGAAGTGCAACAAATCCTGGCTCATCGCCGAACCACCAGAAATGCAGTACTGCACCTGGCCGCCCATCGCCGCCCGGATCTTGGAATAAATCAGCTTCTCAAAAGTGGAGTGCTTCAGCTTCAACGCGCGGCTGGGACCCTCCGGGGTGTCCAAGGCGCGGGAATACTCGCGCGCCACCTTCTCCGCCGCATCAAACATCGCACCCGCAACACCGGACTTTTCGTGCGCATTCGCAGCCGCCCCATTGCGGACCTTCTCAAACACGCGCGGCACACCCAGAATCAAATCCGGCTTCGCGCGCTGGAACTCCACCACCAGGGAGGAAAAATCCGACCAGTGCGACTGGGTCGCACCACCAATACACACCGCCAGCGACACCGCATGGCTAAACACGTGCGCCAACGGCAAAAACGTCAACACCCGGGTACCCGGAATCGCAATCGCACCAATCGGGTGGGTCAACAGGGCACGAACCTCAGCCACCCAATTGTGGTGAGTCAAACGACACCCCTTCGGCCGGCCCGTGGTGCCGGAGGTGTAAATCAAGGTGGCCAAATCCTTGGAAGACGTCGCAGCGATACGCTCCTGCACCTCACTGGTCGGCACCTCCCGGCCCTCAAACTTCAAGGTCGGAATCGCGGAAGCATTGATCTCCAGGATGCGGCGCAGCTGCGACGGGGAACCCGACAACGCCGGTTTGCCATCGGCACCAATTTCCAGGTGCTTCATCAAATCCGTGTGATCGCGGGTCTCCGTCACGGCGAACACCGCCCCGGAATCCTCAATGATCCACTGCACCTGCGACAGCGAGGAGGAGCCATAGATCGGCACCACCACAGCACCAGCAGCCCAAATCGCGAAATCCAAAAGCGTCCACTCATAACGAGTCTCCGACAGCAAAGCCACCCGATCGCCCTGCTGCACCCCGTTAGCAATCAGACCCTTAGCGACCTCAAAGACCTCATCCACGAACTCCTTAGCGGTGACATTGACCCACTCAAAGTTCGCAGGCCGGGTAAACATCACGCCATAGGGACGCGCCTGCGCCAGCGCCAGCATGGCGGTCAGACAGGTTTCCTTTTCACCCACCTCATAGGCGGCAGGGGTGGCATATTCCTGAATAGTTTCCGACACGAGGTTTTTACCTATTCCTTATCTTGCTCACACCCCCACCACGCAACACGCGCACACCACACACGCCAAAGCGCGCCGGCACCGGGGGCGAAAACCCTTTTGCAGGTTTATCTTTTCCTCATACACCCTAGCGCCCCCACCCACACGCGCGCCCACACCCCACACCTCTACCCCACACGCGCACCCCGCACACCTACCCCACCCATCTCCCCCACGCATCTACCTGAAGCACCCCACACACCCAACCCACACACCGCAGCCAAGCACACCAACACCACAACCCCATAGGTGGGCAAAAATGGGGGTAAAAAAATCGCACTTCACCGACCCCACGTGGCACACTATTGACTCGTGAGCCACAACAGTCAGCTACATGCCCTCGCCGACGCATACGGCGTCGCCACCTCCTACACCTCCGCCACCGGCGAACACATGGAGGTCTCCGACGACACGATCCGCTACGCGCTCGCCGCACTCGGCATCAACGTCGACGACAACGAGGAAGCGGCCGCCCAGGCCATCAAGGCAAAACACGACGCTGACTTCTCCCGACCACTGCCGCCCTGCGTGGTCGCCACCCACGGCTACCCCTACGTCGTCCACATCCACGTCCACGACGGCGAACCCGCCGAACTTCTCATCGCGCTAGAAGAAGGCGGCGAAGTCACCCCCACCCAGGTCGACAACTGGACACCGCCGCGCACCATCGCCGGCATCACCTGGGGCGAGGCCTCCTTCGAACTGCCCGCCGACCTGCCCATGGGCTGGCACCGCCTCTACCTGCACTCCACCGGCATCGACGAAGTGTGCGACCTCATCGTCACCCCCCGGGCACTGGACAAACCCACCAAGAAACGCACCGGAGTCATGGCGCAGCTGTACTCCACCCGCTCGCAGACCTCCTGGGGCATGGGCGACTTCCACGATCTGGCCACCCTCGGCACCATCTTCGGCCAGCACAAGCAGGACTTCATCCTGATCAACCCCCTGCACGCCGCCGAACCCTTCCCCCCGTGCGAAGACTCCCCCTACCTGCCCACCACCCGGCGCTTCATCAACCCCATCTATCTGCACATCGAAGACATCCCCGAGCTCACCCAGCTCGAGAAGAACCTGCAGGAAGACGTCAAGGAACTCGCCCAAGAATTCACCGCCCTCAACCACTCGGCCGACTACATCGAACGCGACCCCATCTACGAGGCAAAACTCCAAGTCCTGCGCGAACTGCACACCCTGCCGCGCACCGACGCCCGCGAGGCCGCCTACCAGGCATACCTGGTCGCCGAAGGTGAAGGCCTGCAAGAATTCGCCACCTGGTGCGCCCAACGCGACCTCGAACACCACGCCTCCTCCCACTCCCAAGACCCGGAGATGGAAGAACTCGTCGACTTCTACTGCTGGCTGCAATTCCTCTGCGACGAACAACTCCAAGCCGCCCAAAAAGCCGCCACCGATGCCGGCATGGACATCGGCATCATGGCCGACCTGGCCGTCGGCGTCCACCCCGGCGGCGCCGACGCGTTCACCATGGCCGAATACCTCGCCCCCGACGCCTCCGTCGGCGCCCCACCAGACGGCTACAACCAGCACGGCCAAGACTGGTCCCAGCCCCCATGGCACCCCATCAAACTCGCCGAAGCCGGCTACCGCCCCTGGCGCGACCTGCTGCGCACCGTCTTGCGCCACTCCGGCGGCATCCGCGTCGACCACGTGCTCGGCCTGTTCCGCCTGTGGTGGATCCCCCGCGGCGGTAAACCCACCGACGGCACCTACGTGCGCTACAACCACGACGCCATGGTCGGCATCCTCTGCCTGGAAGCCCACCGCGCCGGCGCCGTCGTCATCGGCGAAGACCTCGGCACCTTCGAACCCTGGATCCAGGACTACCTCGCCGACCGCGGCCTGATGGGCACCTCCATCATCTGGTTCGAAGGCGACCCCGAAATCCGCGGCCCCCGCCGCCAGGAAAAATACCGCGAACTGGCACTGACCTCCGTAACCACCCACGACCTGCCGCCCACCGCCGGCTATCTCGACGGCGAACACATCCGCCTGCGCGACCGGCTAGGCCTATTCACCACCAAAGTCGAAGACGAAGACGAAGTCGACCTGGTGTGGCAAAACGAAGTCCTCGACCGGGTACGCGAAGCCGGCTACTTCGGGGAGCACGAATCCTTCATCGGCAAGCCCCGCGACCAGCGTGGCAGCATCCACGAACTACTCACCGCGCTGCACCGCTTCATGGCGGGCACCAGCAGCCTGCTGGCCTGCACCGCACTGGTAGACCTCGTCGGTGATACCCGCGCCCAAAACCAGCCCGGCACCACCAAGGACCTCTACCCCAACTGGTGCGTGCCCCTGGCTGACGCCAACCAGTCCCCCATCCTCATTGAGGACATCACCTCCCTGCCGCTCGCGCAGGCGCTGCTCAAGGCGAGCCAGCGCTAATAGGTTCTGCCCCAGGACGATTTCCAGACCGGAAGATAGTTTTCGGAAAAGCTGGTTTCCACTAGTGAAGGGAACCAGCTTTTGCCATGTTTCGAAACAAAGCTTCCCTGTTCATACCGCCTTGAGAAGTCAACAGCGCAAGCTTTTTCGCATGGGTGCTTAATCTCGATCGAGGTATCCCTTTTCCATAGCCCTCTTAAAAGCTCTCGAAGCAAGTGGCTCACTGTGGTAGCGAGCGAAGAAACTGCGGGTGCTACTCCTCATTAGTTGCATGATGAGACTCCGGACGCCATAAGCAATTCCAGGAAGCTCTTCAAAGACGTCCTCCAAGATTCCTGCAGGTAGATAAACCTGCTCAACCTGATGGCCCCCGTAGTCCACCAATCCTCCGAACTGCAACGGTAAACGAATCTCAAGCCCTTCCAGAAGATCCATAGTTCCTTGCGCCATATTCAAGACACACAGCTGCTGAGTCTCAACATTTCCGTCTTCCGCTTCAAGTTCGACGACCCAACCACGCGGGGCGAAATACACCTCTAGGTGCCCCACATTGAGAGTGCACATGCGACCCCCAGCTGTGGACGGCAGATCAGTAAGGGTCCAGCGCATTTTCTCTTGCGTGACAGGCCTCGGAATAAAGAAGGCGACAAACAATGCGAGGTCGTCTAAGACCTTCGCCGCAAAATCCTTTTCTGCCCCGCTGAGCTTCAACATTTGTGGAAGACGCGTGCGCTTCGATGCTCGAGCCAGCGAGAGTTCTTTTTCGGTCCAGTCATTTCCAAGCTGAACATTTAGGTCACCTGCAGCCCAATGATCGAGGTCTTCCAAGCTAAGCACCTCATCCAATGCACATGGTTGGCGATGCGCGGGGTTGCCCACTCGATTGCGAAGAATGAATCCTTCATCCAAGAGTTTCTTGATATAGAACGTCTCAGCCTTACGCAGGGCCAGGCCATCAACATTCGGCATCGCCGCAAACGACAGCTTCACTGCATCGGCCCAAGGAGCGTGCTGCCCGCTTCTCTTAACGTGAGTAGCGAAGCGAGTGAGTATGTTTCGAGTCTGCCCAACATAGATCTCACCGTTTGCAAACTCAATAATGTAAATCCCCTGTCGACACGGCAAATCAGCTAACAAGGCGGGTACTGGATCGGCAGGGGCGACTTCCCACCGTACAAACTGGAGTTCCACCCCAGAAATTCTATTCCCCACCGCAATAAGCAGGATTGCCTCGCCCAGTGCCCTGTATGAAGGCCTGAATCATACAGACCGGCTCATTTTTGTTCAGACGCACAAAATTACGTCTGCAAATTTGTCATCAGGTTGATTGATTGCTCAAAAGTACAAATGTAACGTAGGTTACATGACCTCAGTCACATAATGAGGAGGATATTTTTGAGCACTCTCATCTCCCCAGCAGGGAAATACAACGACACGGAGACCGCAAACGCTCTCCGCAAAACACTTCGCGACGGAATGACAATTGCCATCGGAGGTTTTGGAACCTGCGGGGTCCCCCAAGATCTGGTCGAAATCGTCAAGGATTCCGGAGTCAAAGACCTCACAATCGTTTCTAACAACCTCGCGATCGACGGGCACAGCACAGCCGGATTACTGGAGAGCCATCAAATTTCCAAGATTCAAGCGAGCTATATCGGTGAAAACAAGCTCTTCATGGATCAGTATCTCAATGGCGACAGCGGGTGGTGCAGACTATAGCGACCTGCCAGTGTTCATGTAGGACACCCGCATGAATGACGCTGAAGACTGTTTCAGCTTATTGACCTGGGTCAGGTAAACGACGGTGCAGAGGCGCATGCCGGAGTAACGCGATTCGCACTATCTGGTAACACCGCATACGGACATGCATCACCCCCGCACCCGGTGAACTTTCACCGGTGGATGCGGGGGTGATGCATGGGGGTGGTGGGTTATTGCCTGCGTCGGTCCGTGCCGTTGATCGCGACAACGATCGGGGGCTTAAGCAACCTGCTGAGGATTGCTTCAGAAAAACCCGGGTTGTCGAACGCGCGGTACCAGTCCTGTGGCTGCAGTTGGCTGGCCAGCACGGTGGCGGAGCTTTCACGACGGTCGAGCACGTCAGCGATCGCGCGGGTGTGGGCATCGGCGTAGCTGCCCAACGCGAAGTCATCGATGATGAGGACATCAACGGTGCTGAGGTCGTCGATGAGCTGGTAGTAGGCGCCGGTGTCGTCGGTGACTTCTTCGATCGCCCTGATCAGCCCGTGGTGGGTGTAGTAGCGCACGTCGTAGCCGTTTTCGCAGGCAGCCAGGCCGAGAGCTTTGACGATGTAGGTTTTGCCCACACCGCAGGGGGCTTGGACAATGACGTTGGTGCCGTGGCGGACCCAGTCCAGTTGTGCCAGCCCATCGATGGTGGCTTTGTCCAGGTCACGATTCGAGTCGTAGTGAATGTTTTCCACGCATGCGGTCGAGGTGTCCAGGTGTGCGGCTTTGCGGCGTTTTGCCAGCCGGACGTTGTCGCGGTGGTGTTTGAGACTGTGCAGGCCGTAGCGGATGATTTGGGATCCGGTCAGACCTGCGGTGGCTGGGTCTTCCAGAAGGGTGCGGATCGCTTCGCCCATGGCGGTGATGCGGAACTGTTTAAACAGCTCGTAGTCGTCATCGCTCATGGCCGGGAACGCGGTGTTCGGGCTAGTCATCGTGGTTGTCCTTGGCTTGGTCGGCGGCGGGGTTGGTGTTTGCCGTCGGCTGTGTGGTGGGCAGTGTGAAGGCGTCGGCACCGCGCAGGCCATGGTGGAGGGTGCCGTGGCGGTTGGCTTTGCCAGCCTGGGGGCGTGGGCGCGCAGCCGGTGGTGGGGTGGTGCGTCGCATAAGTGCGTCGATGCGGGTAAACGACGCTGGGGTGTTGGTGGCGATGAGGTCTGCGCAGACGTCTTCAAGCCTGTGCAGCTTTTTGTTGCGGCCAAGCTTTAGGATGTTGTCGCAGGCGTGATACGCCTGTGCTTCGTGGTCGACACCATTGAGAAGTTGTGTGATCACAGCTTCGGTGTGGGGCCCGAAACGTCGTGCACGTCCGATAAGGCTTTTCCTAGACCAGTGGGAGCGAGTCTGTTGGTGAGCATCCGGCATGTGTGCGATGTCGGTGGTGAAGCTGCCTTGCCGGCCGGTGCAACGGCTGTGCCGGGCAACTTCACTGCCTTCGCAGTAGATGGTGATGGTGGTGTCGGTGGCTTGGATTTTCACCGTTTTGCCCACCAGTGCGTAGGGCACCGAGTAGTTCTGCTTGTCGTAGCGGATGTGATAGTTGTGTCCGACGATGGCTTTCGCCCAGGTGCAGTTGGTCCAGGCGATATCGGGTAGCCGGCCAAGGCTTTCGCGTTCGAAGTCGTCGAATAGTTCAGCCCTGCTGATGTTGTTGGTCATGGGCGTGGTGTTAAGGTCGTCGACTAGAATCCGCAGCCGGGTGTTGAGGTCGTCGAGGGTGGTAAACCACTGTTGTTGCAGGACGGCGATGATGCGTGTGGTGACGATTTTGACGGCGTTTTCCACGTGCCCTTTGTCGGTGGGGCGATGCGGCCTGGCGGGGGTAATGCCGAAGCCGTAGTGGGCGGCGAACGCTTGGTAGTTGGGGTTGATCACCCGTAGGCGTTTGTCCGCGGCCCACATCAAGGTGGCGGTGCTGGTGTTGTCTGGGGTGACGGTGGCAGGTACCCCGCCGATGTATTCCAGTGCTTGCCGGTGGCAGTCTAGCCAGGCGGGCAGTTTTTCGTCTTTCGTGGCGGTGGCGAAGATCAGGCCGGAGTGTGGGAGGCTGGCGACGAAGATGCTGGCTTTTGCAGGATCGTCGAGGTGTCCGTAGAGGATTTTCGTGCCGGCCCAGTCGACTTGGAGTTCAAACCCTGGTGCGTGGGTGAGGGTTTGGGTCAGTTTGTTGACGTCGACGAATGCGGTGACTTTGCGGCAGAACTGCGCGTAGCTATATGCCTTGCATCCTGCTTTTTCGGCTTGGTGGAGGTAGGTTTCCCACTCGTAGCGCAGGGTGAAGGTTTTGTCGTGCTTGGCCGCTTTGCGGTGGATGGCTTCGACGTCTGGGGGCAGGTAGCTGTCGTTGGTGCGGGTGCGGCGTTTGTCTGGCAGCAGCGCTGTGATTTCGGCGTCGCTGAGGGCGGCAATCTTGTCGGCGGTCAGGTTGTGATCGTCGATGAGTTGCTTGCAGTTTTGGATGGTGCGCGGCGAGCACTGGAATGCTTGTTGCATTTGCCTGTGGCTCATTGAGCCGTCGTAGACGGCGGTCAGTAGCCGCTTGATGTTGGATGCCATGATGAGCGTCCTTTGCGGTGTGCAAACGTGTCACCGGTGGCACAAGCCGCGCCACCGGCCGCTTGTCATTCAACCGGGTGCCGGACGTTTTGGCAGGGGGCTTGGCCTTTGATTCGGGCGTGATCCCACATCGCGGTGGATGCATTACCCCCGTTGTTGAGCGTTACCAGATAGTGCGAATCGCGTTATCCGATGATGCGATTTTGCAGACGGCATCATGTCGACGGACTGGGATTTAAATATTTCTCGGCCAGCACCCGGAGTGTCTGCTTATCGAGTTCGGTAACGATCTGCTCGGGTGTGCTTGTTGAATTTCTTGATGGCCCTTGATTGTTCCTTTTCTGTCCTGTCAGGAGGTATCAGGTGGCACTCAGGTTAACTGGACCGAAAATTCCGGGGCGCACCAATTAACATATGGGCACCCGTAGAACATTTGAAGGGTATTGTCTGGCCAGCAGTTTCCCAGAACGAGATTTGGCGGCGATCGAAACCCCTGGCTGAATTTGGTGGCTGATGCATACTCAAGTAAGCGGGACGCACTGGGGTGTTAGCCGGTACATTAATACGAGTAAATCCTCCCGTTGAAACAAAAGATCGTTGAAGGTCCCCATGGCTGAGAAACACGCAGCACATAAAAAGCGCCAAGCTGAACGCTTCGTCGAAAAATGGCACGGGCGAGGCTATGAGAAAGGTGAGGCTCAAGCCTTCTGGATGGATCTCTTAACCGATGTCGTCGGTATGGAAGATGTCTCCACTCGCTGCCTGTTTGAGCAGCGCACTGCCGCGGGTGGCTTTATCGACGCCAACATCCCCGATTCGAAGACCATCGTTGAGCAAAAGTCTTCCGGCGTCGACCTCGATAAGAAAGAAACCCGCCAAGGCCTCCTCGTCACCCCCTATGAGCAGGCAAAGCGGTATGCGGATACCCTGCCGAATACCCACAGGCCCGACTACATCATTGTCTGTAACTTCCACGAGTTTCGGATCCATGACCTCAACAAGGTCAACCCCGCTGAGGATTACGTTTCTTTCGTTCTCGATGAGTTGCCGAAACAGGCGTATCTGCTGGATTTCCTCATCGATCCGAAGCTGTCCCGCCAAGCCCGTGAGCTCGAGATTTCTTGGCAGGCCGGCCAGCTCATTGGTGAGCTCTACGACTTGCTCCGGAAGCAATACGTCGACCCGGATCTCCTGGTCAACCAGCACGCGCTCAACGTCCTGTGTGTCCGCCTCGTGTTCTGTCTCTTCGCGGAAGACGGTGGTGTGTTCAGGTCCAACGCATTCAGTGACTACCTGGCCGGGGTCCCGGCTAACCTCTGGAGGCGTACCCTGCAGGACCTCTTCGATGCGCTAGACACTCCCGAAAACGAGCGCGACCCGTACCTTGAAGAAGGGATTGCGCGGTTCCCCTATGTCAACGGTGGTCTGTTCCGGGAACGTACTGAGATCCCCCAATTCACCGAAGAGATCAAAGAACTCCTGATCAACAAGGTCGCACGCACGGACTGGTCGGAGATTTCTCCAACCATCTTCGGTGGCGTCTTCGAGTCCACCCTGAATCCGGAAACTCGCGCCAGTGGTGGGATGCACTACACCAGCCCGGAAAACATCCACAGGGTCATTGATCCACTGTTCCTGGACAACCTCACCGCAGAGCTCGACGACATCCTAACCCGTTACAAGAGCCAAGCCGCTCTCCGTCGCGAACTACGAAACTTCCATGACCGACTGTCCAAGCTCACCTTCTTCGACCCCGCCTGCGGTTCCGGCAACTTCCTCACCGAGACCTACCTTTCTTTGCGCCGACTGGAGAACAAAATCCTCTCCGTCCTTCTCGCAGATCAGGGTGCTTTCGACTTCGCGGACTTAGGCGAGGAAGCTTCCTTCCTCAAAATTCGCCTCGACCAGTTTGTCGGTATCGAGATCAACGAATTCGCCACCAATGTCGCCAACACCGCACTCTGGATCGCCCAGCTGCAATCCAACTTGGAGGCGGAAACCATCATCCAACGCACCGTCAAGGACCTCCCGCTTCGCGACAGCGCGCACATCATCCAGGGCAACGCACTCACCACTGATTGGAACCGCGCAGTAGAAGCCAGCGACTGCAACTACATCATCGGCAACCCGCCCTTCCTCGGGGCGCGGAACCAAAACGCGGACCAAAAAGCTGAAATCAAGGCCGTCTTCAACGGCGCCAAAAACTCCGGCAACATCGACTACGTCGCTGGCTGGTTCGCAAAAGCCTCTGACTACATCCAAGATTTCCCCATCGAGTGCGCTTTCGTTGCCACCAACTCCATTTGCCAAGGCGAACAGGTCGCCAACGTCTGGTACCCGCTGTACCAAAAAGGTGTCCGGATCGATTTCGCGCACGACACCTTCCGCTGGGCCAACGAATCCAACAACCAGGCTCACGTTTTCTGCGTCATTGTGGGGTTCTCTAAGCAGGGCGGCATGAAGTACTGGGATACGGAGCAGCGCAAGTTTGTGCGTGCGAAGGTCCTGTTCCACCACGATGGGCCCGATGGCCCCGTGGAGCGTCAACAGCTTGATAACCTGAACGCCTACCTAGTGGACGCGGCGGATGGCTTCGTCTGGAATCAAAGCAAGCCTCTTTCGCACGTCCCTCCCATTGGAATTGGCAACAAACCGATTGACGGTGGGAACTACTTGTTCACCCCAGAGGAAAAGGCAGAGTTTCTAGCAAAGGAACCCGGCGCTGAGTCCTATTTCCACCCGTGGCTTGGAGCCAAGGAGTTCCTGCAGGGCAAGAAGCGCGAGGTGCTCTGGCTCGGCGACGCCACCCCGGCGGAACTGAAGAAGCTGCCCTTGTGCAAGGAACGGATCAAGGCTGTTCAGCAATACCGCCAGGATAGCAAGAGTGCTGGGACTCGGAAGATTGCTGACAGGCCGACCCGGTTCCACGTGGAAAACATGCCGGAGGGGACCTCCATCGTGGTACCCAAGACTTCATCAGAGCGAAGAAAACTCGTACCTTTGGGTTTTGTCGACTCCGACACTCTCTGTGGAGATGCTGTTTTCCTCATTCCAGGTGCTGAATTGTGGCATTTCGGTGTTCTTCACTCTCGAGTCCATAACGCGTGGATGCGGACAGTGGCGGGGCGACTCAAGAGTGACTACCGATACTCAGGTGGTATGGTCTACAACACTTTCATCTGGCCCAACCTCACCGAGGCTCAAAAGGTTGAAATCGGCAACGCTGCGCAAGCGGTCCTCGATGCACGCAAGGTTTATACAGACTGTACCTTGGCGGACCTCTACGACCCTGACGATTCCTACCTGTACCCCGCTCTCTTGAAAGCCCACAACGCTCTCGACGTGGCAGTGGAAAAGGCCTACGGTTTCGCCCCTGGCATCGAGGAAAAAGACATCGTGGCAGCTCTGATGGAGCGCTACCTCGCCGCTACAGCGCAGCAGCAGTGATACGTCGAAGCCCCTAAAACACATTGCGACTGGTCGGCGGATCCGCCCAAGGGCGTATCCACGCCGCACTGTAACGCTCGCATCGCAGGTATGAGTAAATTGCCTGCAGCCGCCTTTACGACCGTATCACTGAACCCAGGGCTCGCTTCGAAGTGCCAGCAATCTACTGGAGCGCTCGGGGTGTTGGTGATGGATGGTTATTTTGACAGTACTGGAGCAATTATTTGGTTGTCTGCATTTTTTGCGGGGTTGTGGGTGTTTTTGTCGGTTTTTGGGGCCGCTGTGCGGGGTAGCAGATGTGAGGTGTTTTGGGAGTGTGTGGGGTTTGGGGTTGTGGTGGTTTTGGTCTGGGATTCTTTTTGCCTTTTGCTGCCCCCTAGTGCTGGTGGGTGGCGGTGTTGTTGGTAGTGTCAGCGGGGCTTTTGATAGCTGCTTTTGCGGCCGGAAAATCGTTGTGGTTTTTGGTTGCACGTAGTTGATTTTCCGCGCCCCACCCTTAGGTGCGGAAGGTTTTTCCTTGACCCCTACCCCTAGGCCAAGTTGTACTTCTTATGAGCACACCCACTCACTCCACGCCATTTGGCGAGTCAGATTCTGCTGCCCGTTTGTCTGCTCTTGAGCAGTTGAAGACGAAGCGTCGCCCGAAGATTTTTGCGGCGACTTTTGTGTCCGAGATTTCTGTTGGCGCCCATGTTGGTGGTGTTGGCGCGCTGATTGTGTTGTTGGCGCAGTCTTTTGGCACCAGCATTAATACGTTTACGATTCTGAGTTCTTTCCTCGGGATCGGCATGATTGTTTATTCGTTGATTTCGCCGTGGATTATGCGGGCGACGGCGGGTTTGGTGTTGAAGACCTCCTCGACGATGGTGATTCTTGGTGCGCTGGGTTTGGCTTTTGCCCCGTGGATTTGGTTGGTGATTGTTTCTGGCCTGTTGGTGGGCAGTGGTGCGTCGTTGGTGATTTTGATTGTGCCGGCGGTGTTGGCGGGTCCGCGGCGTGCGCGTGATATTGCTTTGGCTAATGGGGCGTCGTCGGCGGCGAGTATTGCGGCCCCGTTGTTGTATGGGTTTTTTGATTCGCTTCCTCATGTTCAGGGCCGGTGGGCGGCTTTGATGTTGGCTCTGCCTGCGGTGTATGTGTTGGCGACGATTCGTTCGATTGATTTTGTGGATACGCCGAGTGCTTTTGCGGAGCGTTTGCATAACAAGGTGGGGCGAAAGCGTGCGAAGGATTTAGCGGATGCTTTTGGCACGGTGTCGTCGGTGCGGGCTTTTGGTGGCGCGGAGAATGTCGCTGATGATGAGTTGGCGCGTGCTGCGGTGGCGCAAGCTGGTTCGCCGGTGCACGTGCCGGATTTGTATGCCAAGCATGAGGATCCGTCGTTTAATGAGCAGTCGACCCGGGCGGTGCGTGCGCGGTTTGGGTTGAAGTCTTCCAAGCGCAAGGCGCGTGGTGTGGCGGGCGATGCGCCGAAGAATCGGAAGGGTTTTAAGCCGCGTTTGTCGACTCCTGCGGTGGTGACGCGGACGAAGGAGCGGATTCAGTACCGCACGAAGCGGGAGCTGTTTTATATGGCTAGTTGCCTTGTGCGGGTGGCTTTGTCGTTGGTGACTGAGTTTGCGTTGTACACCTGGGGTGTGGCGCGGTTGATGGAGATTGGTGTGCAGACTTCGACGGCGGCGACGTTGGGGGCGGTGTTCCCGTTGGGTATGGCTGCCGGTCGTTTGAGCGCTGGTGTGCTTATTAAGTGGCGCTATATTTTCCCGGCGAGCGTCCTGGCGTCTTTGTCGGGTGGTTTGATTGTGGGGCTTGGGGTGAGCTTGCCGCAGTTGATTTTTGGCTTGTTGATTGCTGGTTTTGGTACGGCGTTGCTGTATCCGATCACGGTGGATGACATGGTGGCGTTGCCGAAGTTGTCGCCGAACCGGGCGGCGGCGTTGTGTTCTTTGGGCGGTGGCACGACGGTGTTTTTGCTGCCGCTGTTGCTGCCGTTGGTGCAGGACGTGTTGACGTTGGGTGAGTCGCTGTTGTTGTTGGCGCCGGTGACGATTGTGTTGTGGTTGTTGCCGACAGGCCGTAAGGCTTTTGCCAATAGTGATCAGGCGTGTGTGCCGGTCGCTGCGGACAAAGATGCTGACGTCGTGTCTTAGACCGCTAGAATCCGCCGCGTTTGTGGCGGATGTGAAAAACCCAGCACCAAAGCGGTGGTGCTGGGTTTTTCGTTGTTTTTGGTTTTTTAAGCGTCGATAATTTTCTTGCCGAAGGGGAAGCAGGAGACGGGGATCATCTTCAGGTTGGCTACGGCTAGCGGTAGGCCGATGATGGTTACTGCTTGGGCGGCTGCGGTGGTGATGTGGCCGATGGCGAGCCAGAGGCCTGCGACGAGGAACCAGATGATGTTGGCCAGCCCGCTCATGGTGCCGGCTTTGTTGGTTTCGACGACTTCGCGTCCGAAGGGCCACAGGGCGTAGGAGGCCATGCGGAAGCTGGCGACTCCGGCGGGGATGGTGATGATGAAGATGCAGGCCACCACCCCGGCGAGCAGGTACCCGGCGGCGAGCCAAATGCCACCGGTGATCAGCCACAGCAGGTTTAGAAGAGTTTTCATGTATCCCAAGATACCTGGGTTAATGGCTGTTGGTGGGGGCTTTGTGGCGCCGGGTCTGGCTGGTTGGCTGGTGGGTTTTAGCCGGTGGTGAAGGTGCGAATGAGCCACACGATGATCACCAGTGCGAGCAGCGCGTACAGGGCGAGCTTCACACGGGACTGTGGGTACTTGTTGCGTTTGGGTTGCTCACTCACGGTGGGTTTGGTTTCTCCTACGACTGCACGGAATGTGCACACATTGTTCCACCCGCCACGGGCGTGGCGGGAAATGACAGTGAGACTACTTTATCGCTTGCAGGTTGCGCACACCTATTGGGTGGGTTCTTCCGGCCCGACCGGCGGGGTGTTGATGACAACGCGGGTTTCTGCGGCTGGTTTGTGCCCCTTGGTGACTTTGCGGGCGGGGATGAGGCGGACGCGTTCGGCGGTGGTGTGTCCGGGGTTAAACCATTTATAAGTCAGGGCGCCGGCAACATCGATGGCTCTGAGGAGGACGATGGCGAGGATTGCGCACATGGGGATGGCGGTGAGGACTACGACGATGGTCTGCCACACCAGGGGCAGGCCGGTGAGCCATTGGGCGATGCCGTCGAGGATGGCGATGAATTGGTCTCTCACGGGGTTTTAGCCTACTTCACGCAAGTGTTCGGGCGTGACGGGGTGGGATTTTGACGGTGCGGGGTTGGGTGCTTAGTGCTCGTCGAAGGTGACGGTGTCCGGGCCGATGGTCATGCCGCCTGTGTGGTCGTGGATGCTGATTCCGGCGGGGGTGCTGGTGATGGTGAAGGTGTCTTCAGGCAGGTTGAGGCTTTTGCCGACGGGAAGCTTTTTTACTTGCTCGGGGTGCTCGTAGCCTTCGGCAGCCCAGGCGGTGATCCCCTGGCGCAGCGAGCCGCAAAACTTTCCCGTTTTTGGGTCTTGCCCGATTTGGGTGACGGCACTTTCGTCCTCGTAGTAGCCGCAGGTGTGGGCGTTGTCGATGGTGGTCCAGGCTGTGGCATCGGCGCGGTGGCAGGTGAGAAATTGTGCGCCTGGCTTGGCGCCGATGCGGCAAATCACCTGCCCTGTGGAATCGGCGACAACATAGACGTCATCGCCTGCCGCGTAGCCCAGCAGGGAGATATCGCCGTCGTATCCTAGGTCTGCGGTGGTGGGTATCCGCGGGCTTGAGGTGGTGGTCGCTACAGCATCTTCTGTTTTCGCACTGGTGGTGCTGGCTGGTGGTTGGGTTGTGGGCGCCAGCGACACAGTCGGGTCTTGTGGCGGCGTGCTGTGTGGTGGTGGGCTGTGGGTTACTGTCACCACGGTGGTGGTCGTGCTGTGTTCGGTGTGCGCTGGTGCAGCTTCCTGCTGCTGGCAGGCAGCAGTGAGCAGGGCTGCTGCCGCAACGATTGCCACGCTTGGCTGTTTCACCCAGATCTCCTTAAGCAGCCGAGAAACCACGCACTTTTTCACCGTGTTGTCTTGTCTTTGGGTTTACCCGCTGTAGTCGATGATGTCGACTTTTTCTGGCCCCACGGTCATGCCGATGGCTGCGGCATCAAAGACCAGTCCTTGCTCTGTGCTGGTCACAGTGAAAAAACTTTGGCCAAGGTCGAGTTTTTCACCGATGGGCAGTTTTACTTGCTCGGCCGAGGTGAACTCGGTGTCAAAGAGGGCCCCGTTGCCCTGCATTGAGGTGGCACAGAAGCGGTTTTCTCCCAGCATGAGCTTGGTTGTGTGGGTGGCTTCATCCGGGTAGATGCCGCACAGGTTTTTGGCGGGGATGTTTGTCCACGGGGAAAAGTCCGGGTGGTGGCAAAACAGGAAGTCGCCGGCGCCGGGCACGGTGCCACCCCGGCACACCACCGTGCCGGTGTGGTCGGCAAACACGAAGGTGCCATTGCCCACCTGGTAATCCACCGGCCCGGAGCTGTCGGGGGTTTCCTGCGGCGTGCTTGGCGTGGGGGCGGTCGCGTTGGGGGCCGGTGGTGGGGCGTCGTTGGGGGTGGGGTTATCCGGCTGCGGGGTGGGGTTTTCCCCTGCCGGGCGGGTCACGGTGACAACAGTGGTCGATTTCTCCCCGTTGCCGCCAACTCCGCCGGAGCACGCCACCAGGGGCATACAGCCTAGTAGTGCCAGTGCGATGAGTTCTCGTTTCATGGTGGGATTCCTGTCGACGGCGGGGTGCTGCAGTTCTACGGTATCCGTCTTAGGGCTTGCGGCTTTCAGGGTGCTACCCCCAGGTGGGTGATTGCCACCCCGGCATGCGAAAAGCTCCGCGATGAGAGGGTGGTCGCGGAGCTTTTGCGTTGCGGTTTTTTGGTGGGGCTTTAGACGGCGCCGCCGAGGCCGCGGCGGGCTAGCAGCGGGGCGACGTCTTTTTCGCGACCGCGCAGGGTGGTAAACGCCTCGTCGAAGTCGCGGGATCCGCCGGCGGAGAGCACCAGGTCGCGGAAGCGCTGGCCGGCCGCGCGGGCTGCTTCGTCGTTTTCTTGTTCACCCGCAGCGTGTTCTTGGGTGAACCAGTCGAATCCGTCGGCGTCGAGGGCTTCTGCCCACAGGTAGGAGTAGTAGCCGGCGGAGTAGCCACCGCTGAAGACGTGGTTGAAGAAGCGGGACTTGTAGCGGGCGTGGAGGTGTTCAACATCCAGGCCGGCGTCAAGCAGGGCTGCGCGTTCGAACTCGTCGATGTCGGTGACCGCGCGGGCTTGTTGTTCGCTGAGCTTGTGCCAGGCCATGTCGATGATTGCCGCCGCGAGGTATTCGCTGGTGGCAAAGCCCTGGCCGAAAAGTTGCGCCTTTTCGATGGCGTCGAGCATGTCCTGGCCGATGATCTCCCCGGTATCGACGTGGCGGGCGTAGTTGCGCACCACCACCGGGTCTAGGGCCCAGTTTTCGTTGATTTGGGAGGGGAATTCCACATAGTCGCGGGGCACGTTGGTGCCGGCAAAGGTGGGATAGCGCACCTTGGACAGCAGGCCGTGCAGGGCGTGGCCGAACTCGTGGAAGACGGTGGTAACCTGGCTGTAGCTGAGCAGCGGCTGGCTGCCGTCGGCCGGTTTGGTGAGGTTCATGACGTTGACGATGACCGGCTTGGTGCCCACCAGGTCGGACTGGTCGACGAAGCTGGACATCCACGCGCCGCCACGTTTGGTGGGGCGGGCGTAGTAGTCGGTGAGAAACAGCCCGATGGTGCTCCCATCGGCCTCTTTGACCTCGTAGACCCGCACATCCTCGTGGTAGCCCTCAAGATCCTCGCGGGGCACCACCTCAATGCCGTAGAGGCGTTTGGCGGCAAAAAAGACACCGTCTTCGACGACCTGGTTGAGCGGGAAGTAGTTTTTCAGCTCCGCCTCATCCAGGGCGAAGTCGCGCTTTTTCACCTTGGCTTCCCAATAGGGCCAGTCCGCGTCGGTGACTTTTTGGTGGGCGGACTCGGCTTCCTCAGCCAGCAGCTTGTACTCGCCGGCGGCGTTCGCACTGGCGGCGGGGGCAAGATCGCGCAGCAGCCGGTCGACAGCATCCACGGTGCGGGCGGTTTCCTCCGCGATGACATAGTCGGCATGAGAGTCATAGCCCAACAGCTTCGCCCGGCGCGCCCGCAGGGCGACGATGTTGAGGACGACGTCGGTGTTGGCTTCGCCGCGGGCGAGGGAGGCGTCCATGAGGGCGCGGCGGGTGGCGGGGTTGTTCAGGGTTGTTTGGTCCGGTTGGATGGCGGGCAGGCCCAGGGGGATGAGCAGCCCGTCGCGGTTGTAGGAGCGGGCGGCGTCTGCGGCGGCGTCGATGCGGGCTGGGGTCCATCCGTCGACGTCGTCGGCGGTGACGCTGAGGGCGTGGGCGGCGGTGGATTCGCGGAGGTTTTTGCCGAATTGTTCGCTCAAAGATGCCAGTTGGGCGTTGAGTTCGGACAGGGTTTTTTTGTCTTCGTCGTTGAGGCCGGCGCCTTTGCGGATGAAGGTGCGGATGAGTTTGTCTTTGAGGCGGGCGCCTTCTTCGTCACCGGCGGGTGCTTCGACGGCTTTGATGCGTTCGAAAAGTGCGGTGTTTTGGTAGATGCTATCGGCGTGTGCGGATAGTTTCGGCAGGATTTCTTCGGCGATGGTGTCGAAGTCGTCGGTGCCGTCGGTGAGGTGGAGGTTGAAGAAGACGTTTTCGACGCGGGTGAGGGCTGCGCCGGATTTTTCTAAGGCCTCGACGGTGTTTTCCCAGGTGGGTTCGGCGGGGTTGGTGGTGATGGCGTTGATTTCTGCGTCGTGGTCATCGAGTGCGACGTAGAAGGCTGGGAGGTAGTGTTCGGCGCGGATGTCGGCGAACGGGGGTAGCTGGTAGGGCAGTTCACTGGGTGCAATCAGGGGGTTCACACCACTACTATAACCCTTTATGACACAGGTCACGTGCAGTGCAGGTTTGGTGAGGGGCGTGGACAACCCGCCCAGTTTCATGGCGTCCGCGCCCGCCGCGGGGGTAGCGGCCAGAACACCACACACCCCGGCACCACACACCCCGGCACCACAGGCCCCTGTGTGCCCGCAGCCGGCGCAAGCAGTCGATGGGACGGCGGTGGGCCAGGCGATCGCAGCGGAGTTTGACCGCCAGCAGCGCACCCCGGCCACTACCGCACACCAGGCGCGCGACAACCGGGGTGGGGCACCGGTCGGTGGGGCACATTTCGCCGAGACGGTGTCGTTTTTCTCCATTCCTTTCCTGCAGGCAACCGATTTTGGTCCCTCCAGCCTGATTACCCGGTTTGCAGACCCGGTGGTCGATTGCACGGCGCCCAAGGCCCGCGCGGTCGCATTAACGGTGACCTGCCCAAAGCGCACCCTACCCAGCGGGCATACTCCCCCGGCGGATCTGCCGGTGGTGGTGTTTATTCATGGTGGCCGCTATGAGGAAGGCAGCCACGACGGTGGCTGGTATCAGGGAGTGCGCTTCGCGGAGTCCGGGTGCGTGTATGTGTCCGTGGGCTATCGCACGGGATTGGAGGGCTTTGCCACCTTCCACGATGACACCCCCGGCCAGTACCGGGGCATCGGTGATTGCCAGCTGGCGTTGGAGTGGGTGCAGAAAAACATTGAGGCCTTCGGTGGGGACCCCACCAATGTCACCTTGATGGGGCAGTCCGCCGGCGCAGGCATCGCACTGTGGCTGGCCAGAAAAGACCACTTCCGGGGCGGATTCCGCCGCATCGTGGCCGCCTCCCCGGGGTTTCCCCGCCAATCCTTCACCCAGCGCCTGCCCTGGCTGCGATTCTTCCTCGGCTCCCCGATCACCCGCCGCCACCTGATCAGCCTGGCCCGCAACAAACCACACAAGCTGGCCAAAGGCTACCGGGCGTTTCGCACCCGCTTCATCACCGATGCCGCCCTCGGCCCCTACCCCTGGCGCAACCAGGAACTCAGCCCGGTGGACATTTTGCTCACCCACACCCGCGACGAGTTTTATCTGGAGCCGGTCGCCGCGGCCGCCGACCGGCGCGGCATCGGCCGCGCCCTAGCACGCCTGATGGGCCGCAGCCTCGGGGTGCGTGGCAACGTCCGCGACTACCTGCGCCGCGCCGCCGCCATCGACCCCAACCGCATCGCCGGCCGCATGGTGGGTGATTCCACCATCCGGCGGTGGGTCGCCGACGTGGCAGAAGGCGCGCCGGGGCGGGTGTGGATGGCGGAGTTTGTGGGCTCGGCTTCCCGCCCGGCGGTGCATTGCGCGGATATTCCGCTGGTGTTTGGGTGCTTTGATCGGCATCCGCGCCGGGTGGAGAATTTTTTGTGCGGCCCTGTTGATGAGCATGTGGTGGCGTCGGCGGCGCTGATCCATGATGCGGTGGTGCGTTTTGCGCACGGGGAGGATCCGGCCTGGCGGCCGTATAAACAGGGGCGCAGCCAGGTGCAGGTCGATATTTTTTCCGCCCAGGTCTCCCGCACGCAGGACTCGTTGAAGGCGGTGCGCATGGCGTGGCCACCCTCGGAGCCGGCTGATGTGGAGGATCTGCCGGATATCTCGCCGGACGCTTCGTGATGGGCGATTTTTGCTGCCCAGATTCTGTGCTGGCAGGGTTGGCCGACACCTTGGGCGCTGCGCGTTTTGTCCCCGGTGATGCCGAACAGGTGGGGTCGGTTGAGGTGCTCGCCTGCCAGTGTTTTCTTTCTGAGGCTCAGGCGCACGATTTTGGGGGCAGTTCTTCGGTGTGGTGGGTGGTGGCGGGCTGTGCGGCCGGCCGGTTTCAGCTGTTTGTGGATGCCAGCGGCAAGGAGGTGTCGACCACGCCGGCGGTGGTGGCGGCTTTGGCCCGCGGCGTGGTGCCGGGCAGCTGGCGGGTTGTCGACCACGCCCACAAGCCGTGTAGTGCCGATGTGTTGTGGGGTGGGCGTGAGGTGTCGGGCCGGGCGTTGAGCGCGGAGCAGAGTAATACCACGCTGGTATTTGTCGATGCTGTTGCAAGCCGGCAGGTGGCGGTGAAGCTGCAGCGTGGTCTGTGGGCGGCCGCAGATCATGTGGCCGTGGAGATCACGGCGCTGACAGTGTTAAGCGCGGCGGGTAATGCACCGGTGGCCCCGCTGGTGGGCTTTGCCACCGCGGAGATTTCTGATGGGGCTGGTGGTTGTGAGGAGGTGGTGGTGGCAGTTGCCACGGGTTTTGTTGCCGGGGCGGTGGATGCGTTTGCGGTGGTCAGCGGCCAGCTGGATGTCGGTGCGGATGTGGCCACGGTGGCTTTTCGCCTAGGGGAGGCAACCGCCACCATGCATGCCGAGCTGCTGGCCGGCTGCGGGGGAAGTGTGGTTAAGGGCGCGCAGTGGGCAGCCCAATTGGCGGCGCGGCGGCAGGCGCTGGGCGATGGGGAGGGGATGCTGGGTGGGTTTGTCACGGTGGCCGCACGCCACTCGGAGCGGGTGTGTGCGCACAAGGTGGTTGGCCGGAAGGTTCCGGTGCAAAAGGTGCATGGGGATTTTCACTTGGGCCAGGTGTTGCTCAGTGACTGTGCCGGCGCTGATCCGCGGGTGACGATCCTTGATTTTGAGGGCGAGCCTGCCCGCGAGATGGCCCAGCGGCTGCTGCCGCTGCCGCGGGAGGCGGATGTGGCGGGGATGCTGCGCAGCTTTGATTATGCGGCGGCGGTGGCCACGGGGATGGACGCCACAGCAGCGGGTGAGCTTTCTGGGAGGTGGGGGCGGCAGTTTCTGCGGGGCTATGAGCAGCTGTTGCCGGTGGATCCGGTGGTGTTGTCGTTGTTGGTGGTCGACAAGGCGCTGTATGAGTTGCGCTATGAGTTGGCGCATCGCCCACAGTGGGTGGATATTCCGCGGGCCAAGCTCGTGGAGATCCTAGGGCAGCCGGAGAATTAGGCCGAGAAAAAATTGCATTGCTTAAAATGCATTAAAGGCTTGTGGTGAGGTTTTTCGCACGGGCGAAAAATGTCAGGAATTAATCCGGGTGGGTGAAAATGCGGCGGCATTTTTTCTTTTTTGTTTTCTATCCGTGGCTTATGGGCCATTAGTGCCTCACCCCCGCCTACTCCCCCGGGGTGGGGGGGTAGAAAAACCCAGGCCAGGATGGATTTTTGCGCCAAAACCCTTCCGCAGGGGCCGGGGCAGCTAAAGGGAAAATCCTAGGCGCCGATGGCGTGCTGGAGTTCCGGGTGGGCGAGTTGTTCCACCATCCACGGACTAAAGGCGAATGGTGTGCTCTTTACGGCGGCCACCAAATCGACCGGATCGACCCATGCGAAACTGTCGACTTCTTCCGGCAGGGGTGCGACGTCACCTGTGTTAAGGGTGGCGACATAGACGGGGCAGATCTCCCATTCGACGATCCCGCTGGAGTCGACCGCGCGGTAGGAGAAGTCCGGAAGAACACATTTGATATCACCAATGCGTTGTGGGGGTACACCCAGTTCCTCCGCCCCGCGTCGCACCAACGCCGCCGCCGGATCCTCCCCCACCCCGGGGTGCCCACACATCGAATTCGTCCACACCCCCGGCCAGGTCTTCTTCGACAACGCCCGCCGCGTCACCAATACTTTCCCCTGCTCATCGCGCACATAACAGGAAAAAGCGAAGTGCAACGGAGTGTTGTCATCGTGCACGGTTGCCTTCGGCGCAGTGCCGCAGGCACGCCCATTAGCGTCCGCCAACACAACCAACTCGACGGGGGTGGAAGAAAGCTCAGTCATGCCCCCACAGTACAAGAAAAGAAAACACCCAATGTGGGCGCGGAAGCACATTTTTCCTATTCATGGAAAAATAGGGCGCATGCAGTTGCCGGATTCCCCTTTCCATGCGCGTGTGGAACAATCCTGTGATTTTCTCCGCACCACATTTGACGACACCGCGCGCCAGCTCGCCGAGCTTAGCCCCGACGCCGCCGCGGCCTGCCAACACGTCAAAGACCTCGCCCTGGGCGGCAAACACATCCGCTCCCTGCTCACCCACGTCGCCGCCGACCGGCCAGCCGACCAACCCACCCCAGGCGCCGACATCAGCGTCGCCGCAGCCTTCGACCTGCTCCACAGCGCCTTCCTCCTCGTCGACGACATCATCGACGACGACGACATCCGCCGCGGGCGCACCACCCTGCACGCCTACTCCCGCAAGCGCGCCCTCGAGCACCACGGCATCAACCCCGCCAACGGCAGCGCCGCCACCCACTACGGCCGCAGCGTCGCCGTACTCGCGGGCATGGCCGCCCAAAACGTCACCATGCGCGTCGTCCTAGAATCCGGCGCCCCCACCGAAGTCACCGCGCACCTGCTCAAACTGTTTAGCCACGCCACCGGCTCCAGCATCGCCGGGGAATTCATGGACATCCACCACTCCCTGCCCGACGTCCACCCCACCGCACACGACATCGCCACCACCAACCGGCTCAAAACCTCCATCTACAGCTTCGAAGCCCCCCTGATCGCCGGGCGCCTACTGGCCGGTGGAGGCATGGACGACGTCGCACACGCCACCACCCTCGGACGCGACCTGGGGGCCGCCTACCAACTCGCCGACGACATCCGCGACGTCTACGCCTCCGGCGAAGAAACCGGCAAAGCCACCGGCGGCAGCGACCTAAGCCAAAAACGCGCCACCGCACTGATCAGCTTCGCCACCACCACCGACGCCTGGCCAACAATCGAAAAAGCACTCGACCAACACCCCGTCGACACCACCACCATCGCCACCATGCTGCGCGACTGCGGCGCCCTACACAGCGCCCAACAGGCCATCGACCAACACCTCCACGACGCCCACACCACCATCGAAAAGCTCCAACTCTCAACCGCCGCCACCGACCTTTTGCACCACCTCGCCGACAACGTTGGCCGCTCCCACACCACCGTCGTCTAAACCCCCACCACCCCACCGACGCACACAGCCGATGAACACACCCCGCCCCGCCACCAGCCACCCCGAACAGCCCCTGATCACCTACGGCCGCATGAGCCGCAAATCCGCCCGACCCGTCATCGGCGAATACTCCACCAGCTTCTCACTGGCCACCCGGCTGCTCGACAAACGCACCCGCAGCGACATCGCCAACCTCTACGCCATGGTGCGCATCGCCGACGAAATCGTCGACGGCACCGCCGCCGCCGCAGGCCTCGACAACAACGCCATCCTCGACTGCCTCAACACCTTCGAACACGACACCTTCACCGCCATCAACACCGGGTTCTCCCCCAACCCCGTCCTGCACGCCTTCGGCACCACCGCCCGACGCTGCAACATCGACCCCGCACACATCACCGCCTTTTTCACCTCCATGCGGCGCGACGTCCATGAAACCACCCACACCAAAGACACCCTCGAGGAATACATCTACGGCTCCGCGGAAGTCATCGGACTGATGTGCCTAGCCATCTTCACCGCCAACAACCCCCTCGACCCCGCAGCCCACGCCCGCGCCACCACCGGCGCCAAACACCTCGGCGCAGCCTTCCAAAAAATCAACTTCCTCCGCGACCTCGCCGAAGACAGCCAAGAACTCGGCCGCGCCTACCTGCCCGGCGCCTCCAACACCACCGAACACACCTTCAGCGAAACCAATAAACGCGACATCATCGCAGACATCGACCACGACCTCAACGAGGCATACGCCACCATCGGATACCTCCCCTACCCCTGCCGCGTCGGCGTGCTCACCGCCTACAAACTCTTCGAAGCACTCACCCGCGCCATCGACAACACCCCCGCCGCCACCCTGGCACACACCCGCATCAGCGTATCCAACCTGCACAAAACCACCCTCGCCGCCCAAGCCGCCATCGAAGCCCGCCGACTAACACCCGAAAAACGCCCCCACTAACCCACCCCGCCCGCACCCACTAACCCACAAGAAGAAAGACGAAATCCTTGGTCACCGCACACACCCACCACCGCATCACCGTCATCGGCGGCGGCATCGCCGGACTTGCCACCGCAGGCCTGCTCGCCAAAAACGGCCACCACGTCACCCTGATCGAAAAAAACGACACCGTCGGCGGACGCGCCGGCTCCTTCAGCGCCGACGGCTTCCGCTGGGACGCCGGCCCCTCCTGGTACCTCATGCCCGAAGCCTTCGACCACTTCTTCGCCATGATGGGCACCAGCACCGCCGCAGAACTCAACCTCACCCGCCTCGACCCCGCCTACCGGGTCTTCTCCGGCACCCACCACCCCATCGACGTCGAAACCGGCCCCGACAACGTCGCCCGCCTCTTCGAATCAATCGAACCCGGCGCCGGTAAAAAAGTACGCGACTACCTCGCCACCGCCACCCACACCTACCACGTCGCCTGCCAATACTTCCTCTACACCACCTTCGCCTCCCTACTGCCCTGGCTCAACAAGGAAGTCCTCGGCAACCTCACCCTGCTCGTCAAACTGCTGACCACCAGCCTGCAAGACTGGGTGAGCAAAGACTTCCAGGACGAAAGGCTGCGCCAAATCCTGGAATACCCCGCCGTGTTCCTCTCCTCCGAACCGGCCCACACCCCCGCGATGTACCACCTGCTCTCCCACACCGACCTCGTCGAAGGCGTGTGCTACCCGCAAGGCGGCTTCATCACGATTACCCAAGCCCTTGAGCGGCTCGCGCTTGCCCACGGCGTCACCATCCGCACCGGGGTGCTGGCCACCGACATCCTGGTCGACAACAAAAACCACGCCACCGGCGTCCGGGTGAAAAACGAACAAGGTGTTTTCGAAACCATCAGCGCCGACATCGTCGTCGGCGCCGGCGACATGCACCACACCCAAACCCACCTGCTGCCCAAGCGGCTGCAAACCCTGCCGGAATCCAAGTGGAAAAAGAAAGACCCCGGCATTGGTGCTGTGCTGGCTTTTGTGGGCGTGGATGGAGAACTTCCCGAACTGCTGCACCACCAGCTGCTGCTCTCCGAAGACTGGGATCCGGACTTCCAGGCCATCTTCCACTCCGACAAACCCACCCGCTCCCGCTCTATCTATGTGTGTAAGCCCTCTGCCACCGACCCCACCGTCGCCCCGGACGGCGCCGAAAACCTCTTCGTGTTGATCCCGGTCCCCGCCACCGAAACCATCGGCGGTGGCAGCGCCTACGGGGAAGAATCACCCCACGTCGCCCGCATCGTGGACGACGCACTTGAGCAGATCTCCCAGCAGGCTGGGATCCCGGATCTCAACGAACGCATCGTGGCGCGCTACACGGTCGGGCCGAAAGACTTCGCCGAGAGGTACTTCTCCTGGCGCGGTAATGCCATCGGCCTGGCGCACACGCTGACCCAGTCCGCTTTCTTGCGGGGCACGAACTCTTCGACCAAGGTGCACAACCTCCTGTTCGCCGGCGGTACCACTGTGCCGGGCGTCGGTGTGCCGATGTGCTTGATTAGTGCGGAAAATGTGCTCAAGCGCATCAATGGGGATACCTCCGTGACCCCCACCCCGGTGCAATAGTCACCCACCCACGCACCACTAAAGCGCTACCGCGCTGGGACTCTCATAGCCCCAGCCGCGGTAGCGCTTTCTAATTGTCATTGTGCTGAGTGTTGTGGCGTGCCTTTCCGATCCAGCCCAAGGAAGTCGCCATCGGCGGCGTCATAGCTACACCAGTGGCGGTGACTTCCGCCTGCCCGGTGCCAACTGCAGTACTCGAGGAGGCGGACACCACGCGGGCTTGTCCCAGCACGCTGCCCGGCGCACTGGTGTGCTCTCGATCAAGGCCCGATACTGCCTGTTGACCTTGGGAAGAACGAAAGACCTCCAGCACACGAGTCAGCGTCGATTGTTTCCGGCTGGGCTTGTCGCGCCGCTTGTCGGCTCTGGCGTGGAGAGCATAGGGCGCCATGGTGGCGTGTTTCGCCGAAAGCCGGGAGGTGTCAGTCAGCATGGCGGTAACGCGGTGGGGGCTGCTTGAGCGTGGTGTTGCAGCTGGTGGGGTGTTGTGGGTCGCGCGGTGGGCAGCTGGTCGGGTGGCGGGTTGGCGGGTTGTACTCATCGGCGGTGCGGCCGCAGCTGTGGAAGCTGAGGCTGGTGCCGTGGGGGTGACAGTTGGCGCTGTGGTGGCTTGTGCTGTTGGCGCATAGGTGGTGGCGCTTGCAGCATGGGTGCTCATCCCGGCTAGCCCTGCGGCTTCAGGCGGGGTGGATACTCCCCCGCTGTGGCTGATGGCGATGCGGGCGGCGTCCGCCGCGGCGGGATCCATGGGGGTGTACAGGCTGGAAAGTGTGGGCACTGCGTGTTCGATGGCATCGGCCCATGGCCCCACCAACCAGTCGTTGATGAGTTGTTGTTCCATTTCTGCGCGCGCCGCGGGGTCTTTGATCTCGGCTGTTTGCGCGGAGATCGCCGCGATCGCTTGGGCGCCTTCCTTGTGCAGTACGGGCAGCAGGTCGAGGTAGTCGGCCATCACGGCCGCATTGTCGGCGAGTATTTCCACTTCCGTAGCACACGTTGTGATGGTGGCGCGCGCCCGCGAAAACACTTCCCCTTCGCATCCGGCAAGCACCCCGGCCTGGGTGAGGTCTCGTTGTGCGGTGCGAAGCAGGCGGGCGATGTTGCGCCAGGCAGCTGCGGCGGCTTGTGGCTGGGTGCTGTCGGTTAAGGCAAATCCGAGGGACAGGCTGACCATGCTGTCGCCACCGCTTAAGGCTGGCGTCGTGAGGCTAAGCGTTCGGGTGGGGGTGGCGGGGCGGGCCGGAAAAATCACCGCGTCGCTGGGTACAAATCCCCCGTCATCGGCGATGTCGATGCCGCGGGCGCTTAAGCGTTCCTGCCCGGTCAGGGCTTGTCCGGTTGCTCGCAGCCCCGCCCGGATCCACTGCATTTTGGCCACCACATCGCCTAGCACCTGGTGTGCGGATCCGGCATCGCCGACAAGTAGGCCTTGGTGCATGCCGGCAAGTTCGGCCAGCCCGGGGACGGTGGAATAGCTGCCGTTGATGGGGGCGCTGTGCGCGCAGGCCTGGGCTTGTTCGCAGGCGGTGACAGCGTTTTCGGCGGCAGTTATCGCCTCGGCGATTGCTGCTGGGTCACAGGTAAAGGTCATGGAATGCTCCTCGCGGTTTGTTCGCCGACCCGCCCCACGGTGGGTGGGGCAAAGGCCAACGAAGGCAGTGTTCACGCCAGTTGGACGCAAAAACTGCCGCGCGTGGTTCCGCAACCACCAATCACGACCCTATGCAGCACAAACGCCCGGCTGCCTCGCGGGGGCGAGGGCCGGGCGTAAAAGAGTCTTTAGGCGCTGTGGGCTACACGTTCAGGTTGCCCTTGAAGATGACGTTTCCGACGTGCAATTCGGCTTGATAGAGGTTGCCGATGGTGGTGTTGAAGGCGTAGTCCACCGTGGTGGTCGCGCCGGCACCCAGCGGGAGGTCCAGCCCGGATTTCACTCCGGAGTTGTCTTCGTCGAGGGGGTCGATTTCGGTGAGGTTTCCTACCCCGTTGACGCTGTAGAGTTTGGCCTGTCCGAGGGCATCCGGCGGGATGGGGATCTCGCCGAGGTTTTTGAGGTTCAGGTGGATGACCACGCCGCCGTAGGGGGCCGGTTCGGAGCCCATGACCTCCCAGGAGACATCGAGGCCGGGGTCGACGGTGGGTTCTTTGAAGGTTTCGGCCACGACCGGTTCGACTTGCTTGGGTTGGAACACCGGGGTTGGGGTGGGGGTGGCGGACAGGTCGGCTGCGCCTTGGGGCTCATCGGGGTTTTCCTCGAAGAGGGATTTCACGTGTCCGCAACCAGTGGTGGTCAGCAGCGTGGCGCACAGCGCGGTCGCGAGGAAAGCTCGAGCCTTCATGCCTGGGGTTCCTTTGATCAAGGGCCTAAAAACAACGGCTTCCAGTCTAGCGTGTGGAGGCTGCGACGGTGATACCCAGGGGGATTGCCGGCCCGCCTGGCAGGGGTAGTTCGTGCGGGTGAGGGCGGGCGGGTCAGCCGCCGGCTCACAATAGGTGTCGCGTTTCACACATTTCGGGGGTTGGCGTACTTATAGTGGTGTCATGCGTTTTCCTGATCTGAGCACCCTGAAACAACGCGGCACGGAGAAATGGTCGTGTGACAATCCGGACACTGTGCCCATGTTCGTGGCGGAAAGCGACTTCGCCACCAATGATGAGGTGATGGCGGCGATTAGAGACGCCGTGGATCGGGAGCAGTTGGGGTATCCCTGCCAGGGCGATACTCGTTTGGCTGAGGCGTTGTCGGATTTTTGTGCGTCGCGCTATGGGTGGCGCCCGCGCGCGGAGTGGGTGTTTCCCATTGCTGATGTGGTGCGTGGGTTGTGGATGGCGATTGAGACCTTTACCCGCCCGGGCAGCGCGATTGTGTTCGCTACTCCCGCCTACCCGCCGTTTTTCGAGTTGGGTACATTGGCCGGCCGGGAGAGCGTCACGGTTGGTGTCACGGTGGATGGGGGGATGGATTTAGCTGCGGTGGAGCGCGCTTTTCAGCAGGGGGCGGGCTGTTTTGTGTTGTGCAATCCGCATAATCCTTTGGGACTTGCTTTCGATCGGGAGACGTTGGTGCGGTTGGCTGATCTGGCGGCGGCCTATGATGCGCGCATTATTAGCGATGAGATTCATGCCCCGCTGGTGTTTGGCAGGCGGCATATTCCGGCGGCCAGTGTCAGTGAGGCTGCAGCCTCGGTGACGGTGACGTTGATGGCGGCGTCGAAGGCGTGGAATGTGGCTGGGTTGAAGTGTGCGCAGCTGATTGTGTCCAATGAGCGGGATGCGCAAGTGTGGGCCGAGCGCCCGCCGTTGTATTGGCAGGGTTTTTCGATTCTGGGTTATGAGGCCTCAGTGGCGTGTTACCGGGCGGATCAGTCTTTTGTGGATGAGCAGTTGGAGTATGTGGGCCGCAATATTGAGTATGCGGTTTCTCGTTTGCGGCAGGTGGTTCCGGGCATTGGGGTGTATGCCCCGGAGGCGACGTATTTGTTGTGGCTGGATTTCCGGAACACGGTGCTGGGCGAGGCAGCCTGGGAGGTGTTGGCCACTGAGGCGTCGGTGGTGTGCTCTGATGGGCGGGCGTTTGCCGGCGAGTCAGAGGGCGCGGGTTGGGTGCGGATGAATCTGGCCTGCCAGGATTCCACCTTGCGTTTGGCACTTGATCGGATTGAGCAGGTGGTTGCTGCCCGCTCTTAAACAACTGCTAGTGGATTGCACAAAGGCTGGCCACCGGGTGGGTGGCCAGCCTCTTTCGTATTGGGGTGGGCTTTAGTAGCCGCGGTCGGGGTCGACTTCGGTGAGCATTTTTTCGCCGTTGATCAGCCGGGTGTAGTTTTCTGCAACCACGGGAGCTAGGAGCGCGTCCATGGAGGCGTAGGTGTTGGCGGTGTGGGGGGTGATGATGACGTTGTTGCGTCCCCACAGAGCGTGTCCGTCGGGTAGGGGTTCGGGATCGGTGACGTCGATGCCTGCGCCGGCGATTTCGCCGTTGTCGAGGGCATTAACCAGGGCGTCGGTGTCGACGACTTCGCCGCGGGCGACGTTGATGAGCAGGGCGTCGTTTTTCATGGCGGCGAATTCTTCTGCGCCCATGAGTTTGTTGGTTTTTTCGGTCAGCGGGCAGGCAAGTACCACGATGTCGGCGGCGGCGAGGGCGTCGTGGAGGGTGTCGTATCCGCCGTCGATGCCTTGGGAGCGCATGCGGATGAGGTTGACGTTGAAGGGTTCGAGGTAGCGTTCCAGGTCGCGTCCGATGCCGCCATATCCGATGATGAACACGGTGCGTCCGCGCAGCCAGCGGGTGTTGGTGTCGAGTTCGGGGCGAACTGACCAGCTATCGGCGCGGGTGACGGTGGGGTGCTGGTGGTAGAGCCCGAGGATCATGGCTAGGGCTGCTTCGGCGACTTGTTCGCCGTACACCCCGGAGGCGTTGGAGTAGCGGCGGCCGGGGGTGATAATTCCTTGGTCGAGGAAGCTGTTGATGCCGGCCATGGGGAACTGCACCCAGGTGATGTTGTCGGTGAGTTCCGGGAAGGGGTCGGTGGGAGTTTGGGTGAACAGGAAGCCTTCGGCTTGTTCCATGGTGTCCACGATGTCGGCGCCGGCCTCACGCAAGGCGGTGGCGCACTGGGGGTATTCTCCGGGTCCGATGTAGATACGCATGTGTCCATTATGCATAAACCCCGCCTTTTATGTGGCGGGAGACACATTCTTGGTGGGTGTGCTGGGCTGCAGGTTTTCGGCGAGGGCTATGCCGAGGCCTGGGTGCGTGGGTGCATGGGTGTGTGGGGCGTGGATGCGTGGGTGTGTGGTGTGGTGGGTGTAAAAAAGCGCTCAGCGCCCGCTGTTGTGCGGGCGCTGAGCGCGTGATGGGTTTTTGGTTTGTCGCGGGGCGGGTTACTTGGGGTCCTGCTCTGCGACGACGTTGACGGTGGGTTGTCCGTCTTCGTCCAGGGTGGCATCCTCATCGACTTCGCCGACGACGCCGAGGTCACCGTCGACGATGACGTTGCCGGGGATGATGATGTTTCCGTCGTCGTCGGTGTCGAAGGTGAGCACCGGCAGCGGGTTGCCTTCGTCGTCGTAGCCGGGGGCGGGACGGTTTTCGTGCTCTTCGAGCTTTTCGGCGGAGTCCGTCTTGTCCCACTGGCGGGTTTGGATGGCCGGGGCCGCGGCGGCGTCATCGTGCATGCCCTTGATCAGCGAGTACATCATGATGAACTGCATGAGGAAGAAGGGGAATGCGACGATGATGACGACTTGCTGCAGGGTGGAAATACCGGTCTCCGGGGAGATGATCAGCAGGGACGCGGCCACGGCGCCAATCATGACGGCCCACAGGATGCGGTAGGAGGTCGGGGACTGGTTTTCTTCACCGGTGGCGATCATGTCGTTGATCATGGCGGCGGAGTCGATGGAGGTCACGAAGAAGATGATGACCACGAGCAGCGCGATGAAGCTGACAATACCGGTGGCGGGGTAGGCCTCCAGGAACTTGAACAGGGCGGCAGAGACGTCGCCTTCTTCCACCAC
Source organism: Corynebacterium aquilae DSM 44791 (assembly GCF_001941445.1). Lineage (NCBI taxonomy): Bacteria > Bacillati > Actinomycetota > Actinomycetes > Mycobacteriales > Corynebacteriaceae > Corynebacterium > Corynebacterium aquilae. The sequence goes on from NZ_CP009245.1 coordinate 2,128,577, forward strand.
GGGCACGGTGAGGTAGCCGGGGTTTTTGAATTCCAGGTCAATGCCGGCGTGGCCGAACACGGCGAACCAGATGACGGAGAAACCTGCGGGCAGGGCCAGCACGCCGCCGATGAATTCGCGGACGGTGCGGCCGCGGGAGATGCGGGCGACGAACATGCCCACAAACGGCGACCAACAGATGGTCCATGCCCAGTAGAACACGGTCCACTTACCCTGCCAGCCTGGGTTGTTGGAGAAGGAGTCAGACCAGAAGGACAGCTTCGGCAGCCATTCGGCGTAGATGCCGAAGGCTTCCACGGAGCCGCGCAGCAGCGTCAGGGTGGGGCCGGTGATGATGACGAAGATCATCAGCACCACGGCGGCTGCGATGTTGACGTTGGACAGGATCTTGATGCCCTTGTCCAGGCCACTGGCCACGGACACACAAGCCACGGCGGTGATCAGCAGCAGAATGAGCAGCTGCACCCAGCCGATCTCCGGAACCCCGTACAGCTTGTGCAGGCCGGAGTTGATCTGCAGGGTACCCAGGCCGACGGAGACGGCGATACCGAACACGGTGCCGACGATGGCGAAAGCATCGATGATCTTGCCGGGGGTTTCGTAGATCTTTGCGCCAAGCAGCGGGGCGAAGATGGAGGACAAACGCGGCGGCAGCTTGCGCTTGTAGATGAAGTAGCCCAGTGCCAGGCCGGGCAGGGCCATAATCACCCACATGTGGACGCCGAAGTGGTAGAAGGTGAAGGCGAGGGCCTCCACGGCGGCGTCCTGGGTGAGCGGCTCACGATCGCCCATGGGCACGTTGTAGATGTGGTTGATCGGTTCGGCCACACCCCAGAACATCAGCACCGCGCCGACGCCGCCGGCGAACAGCATGGAAAACCATGCCGGCAGGGAGTGCTCGGGCTCGCCGTCGTCGTCGCCGAGCTTCACTCGGCCGTAGCGGGAGGCAAAAATACCGATAAGGAAGATCAGCGTGAAGCTGACGCCGCCGATGTACATCCAGCCCAGGTTCTTCAACAGCCAGTTGGCGACCGTTTCGAAAGAGGACTTTGCCTGATCGCCAAAGGCGATGGTCATGATGACGAAGGCGATGATGAAACCTGCGCCAGAAAGGAAGATGAACGGGTCGGTTTTCAACCCGAACAGGGGCTTGGCGGATCCCCCGGGAGTGACAGGCTCTTTGTCCGTGTCAGTCTGAGTTGTACTGGTTGAACTCATGAGAGTAAGTCACAGCTCCTTGGAAGCTTTGATCCGGTGCGCAAAAGCCTTTTCACCACCATGGTGTCCCCTGCGAAGATGAGCTCTCCATCAGAAGTACCCCCCACTACCGCGTGGGCTGCGCTGTGCAGCGGGCACGGCGTCGGGGAAACCCGCCTTTAACCTTGTGTCGTCGCTGACCGCAGCGTCGCACCTCGCCAAAGATCCGCCGCGACGAAACCCCACCGCACCGCACCTTTTGGCGGTTCTCCCATCAAAACCCTCAGCGCGCCCGGCGGATTTTTTGGCTAAAAATCCTGCACGGGTGCGGGCGGTTGTGACACGATACTGTCAAAGAAATGCTTGCCGTTGCGGGCGTGGTGTGTGACGCTTCGTCACGTCACTGTCGGCGCGGCCCCAGCCGGGGTGCGCGCCTGGGCGAAGTTATGCGGGTTTGGCTCCTCGGTCGTGCCCCACCACTGACAGCGATTCCACATCCAAAGCGTTGCTTCGGCGGAAAGCGCGTGGGGTGGGGTGGTGCCTGACTGTCGGTTGACGGTAGGTCAAAAAGTGGGATGCTTTTGCCTCGGCGCTGGTGCGCCAACGGCCCTACCCTATCGAAGGTTTTCTGCAGGTTCAAAGGCAAATGTGGCAAATATAACCCTGGTGGGGCTAAGAAAACTTCTCCCCCACTGATGGTTTTTGCCACCTCCGAAGGTGGGGCCAGCCTGCAAAGTTGCGGGTTATCACAGCAAAAACACAGTGTTTTCTATAGCAAAAGTAGGTGTGAGTTGGTATGCCACCTCCCCCACATCCCACCCTACCCCTGTCGGGGGTAAAAGCAGTTGTGACCGACTCCACTCAGGGAAGTATTCTCCCTTGTTTATGGGAGAAACCATTCAACCAAACACCTACATGCGGGGCCAAGACCCTGTGCCAGGTGCACACACAACTCGGGGGAGTTCCTCCCACCGACGCGACACAGCAACCGTCCGATTCCCCGTCCGCATCGCCGCGGCCGTGCTCGCCGGGGCAACCCTGTTTACCGCAGGCTGCTCCGCCGGGTCCACCGCCACGCAGCTCGGGCGCATCGCGGACGCCAACGCCATCGTGGTCGCCCTCGCCGCCGCCCCGGCCAGCTTGGACTTCACCACCACGGCGGGCGCCGCAGTGCCCCAAGCCATGATGGGCAATATTTATGAAGGGCTCGTCCGCATCGACGACGACGCCAACATCCAGCCACTGCTGGCCGAACGATGGGACATTTCCCCCGACGGGCGCGTCTACACCTTCCACCTGCGGCAGGGAGTGACCTTCTCCAACGGCGACCCCTTCAACGCACAGGCCGCAAAATTCAGCATTGACCGGGTGCAATCCGACGCCTGGACCAACGGGCTAAAAAAGCAGATGGAGCCCGTCGAATCCACCCGCGTGATCGACGAACACACCCTCGAGGTCACCCTCAAGGAGAAAAACACCGCCTGGTTGTGGAACATGGGCACCCTGATTGGCGCCATGTTCAGCCCCACCGGCATCGATGATCTCGCCAACACTCCCATCGGCACCGGCCCCTACGTCGTCGACTCCTGGGCCGTCGGACAATCACTGATTTTCACCGCCCGCGAAGACTACTGGGGCGAAAAGCCGAAAAACTCCGCCGCAGCGCTGCGCTACTTCGCCGACCCCGTCGGCGCCTCCAACGCGCTGCAATCCGGCGACGTCGATGTCATCTACTCCCTCCAGTCGCCTCAGCTGATGGACGAATTGAAAGCCACCGGCAAGTACACCATTGAGGTCGGCACCACCAACGGCGAGGTGATTTTGTCGATGAACCCCCGCCGCGCCCCCTTTAATGACATCCGCGTCCGCCAGGCCGTCATGTACGCCATCAACCGCCAGGACGTCATCGACACCGCCTGGGACGGCTACGGCACCGACACCGGCGGCGCGCCGGTTCCCCCCACCGACCCCTGGTACGAGGAATCAACACGCTACCCCTACGACCCGGACAAAGCCCGCGAGCTGCTCAAGCAGGCCGGCATCCCGGAAGGCTATGAGGTCACTATCTCCGTGCCCTCCCTGGCCTACGCCCAAGCCGCCAGCGAAATGATCGTCTCCCAGCTCAACGACGTCGGGCTGAAAGTCTCCATCGAGTCCACCGAATTCCCCGCGGTGTGGCTGTCCAAGGTGTACAAAGGCCACGACTTCGACATGTCCATCGTCGCCCACGTCGAGGCCCGCGACATCCCCGCCATGTTCGGCAACCCCGAGTACTACATCGGCTATGACAACCCCAAGGTCCAACAGCTGTTGAAGCAAGCCGGCGAAAGCGACGAAGTCGGCAACATGAAAGCCGCCGTCGACCAGATCATGGAAGACGCCGCCGCCGACACCCTGTTCAACCTGCCCAACATCGTGGTCACCGATCCCGGCATCACCGGCGTCGACGCCAACAGCGTGGTGCAGGAACTCAAACTGGCCACCATGGAAAAGAAGGACAAGTAAATGGCTGCACGAATCCTTCGCCACATCCTGCGCTACGCCATCACCATTTTCCTGGCCAGCGTGGCCATCTTCTTCATGCTGCGCATCGTCCCCGGTGATCCCGCAGAAATCGCCCTCGGGGTGAACGCGACCGAAGAAACCCTGGCTGCCAAACGCGCAGAGCTCGGCACCGACCGGCCCCTGCTGGCCCAATACGCCGACTGGATCAAAGGCCTATTCACCGGTGACTTCGGTATCTCCCTGACCAGCGGGGCCGACATTTCCCCGCTGGTTATCGACCGCATGCAAGTCTCGCTGATCCTGGTGGGATGCGGCATGCTGCTCTCCCTGGCGATCGCGATCCCCCTGGGTACCTGGGCCGCCTACCGCGCCAAGAAGACCGACGGCCACCTCATCACCGCCGCCAGCCAGGTCGGCATCGCAATCCCCAGCTTCCTGGCAGGTATTTTGCTGGTCACCGTGTTCGCGGTGAAACTGGGCTGGCTGCCCGCCAACGGCTGGGTCCCCTTCAGCCACTCCCCCAGCGAATTTATCGCCCGCCTGATCCTGCCCGTACTGGCACTGTCGGCGGTGCAAGGCGCCATCATGACCCGCTACGTGCGCTCCGCCGTGCTGGACATCCTGAGCGAAAACTTCATGCGCACCGCGCGCGCCAAAGGCATGTCCGTAGCCCAAGCACTCCGCGTGCACGGCCTGCGCAACGCGGCACTGCCCGTGGTGACCGTCGTCGGTGTCCAACTGGCCACCGTCATCGTCGGCGCCGTCGTCATCGAGCGCGTCTTCGTGCTGCCCGGCCTGGGCACCATGCTGCTCGACGCCGTCACCAACCGCGACCTGCCCACCGTCCAAACCATCGTGATGGTGCTGGTCCTATTCACCCTGATCGTCAACCTCATCGTTGACCTGGCCTATGTAGTGCTCGACCCAAGGATGCGTGCCCGATGAGCCACAACACCCCCACCCCAGCTGAAACCACCAGCACCGACACCACGGCTCGCAGCAGTACGCGACGCATGCCACTATCCGGCATCATCGGCGCCATCATCGTGGCGTGCGTCATCCTTATCGCCCTGGTCAGCTTCATCTGGACCCCCTACGATCCGCTGCACGCTATCGCTGCCGACCGCCTGCAAGGCTCCAGCCTGCACCACCTTCTCGGCACCGACCGCTATGGCCGCGATGTTGCCAGCCAGCTCATGGTCGGCGCCCGTATCTCCCTCTTTGTCGGCCTGGTCAGCGTCGGCATCGGCATGGGGATTGGTACCCCGCTCGGGGTCATTGCCGCGATGCGCCGCGGCTGGGCCGAACAAATCGTCATGCGCATCTCCGATGTGCTGCTCGCCTTCCCGGCGCTGCTCATGGCGATCGTCACCGGCGCCGTCTTCGGCGCCTCCACCTGGTCGGCCATGGTCGCCATCGGTGTGGCCACCATCCCCGGGTTCGCCCGTGTAGCCCGCGCCGGCACCCTGCAGCTGCTCAACCGCGACTTCGTCGCCGCAGCTCGCGTCGCCAAAGTCACCGGCTTCTCCCTGGCCTGGCGCCACATCCTGCCCAACATCGTCGGGCTGGTCATCGTACAAGCCTCCGTATCCTTCGCGCTGGCCATCCTCGCCGAAGCCGCCCTGTCCTTTTTGGGTCTGGGCACCCCACCGCCGGATCCCAGCTGGGGACGCATGCTGCAATCGGCACAGTCCTCCCTCGGCTCCCACCCCACCCTGGCACTGTGGCCAGGACTGACCATCGCGCTGACCGTGCTCGGCTTCAACCTGCTCGGCGACGGCCTGCGCGACTTCTTCGACCCGAAAAATAAGGAGCGCTCGTGATTGACGTCAAAAATCTCACCATCGCCGATCTCGTCCACTCCTTAAGCTTCAGCATCGCCCCCGGCGCCCGCGTCGGCCTGATCGGCGAATCCGGCTCCGGTAAATCGCTGACCGCCCTGGCGTTGATGGGGCTGGTACCGGACAACCTGCCGGTATCGGGGTCTATCACCCTCGACGGGGAAGAACTGGTCGGCGCAAGTGACAAGCAACTGTGCAAGATCCGCGGCAAGCGGATCGCCATGGTGTTCCAGGAGCCGATGACCGCACTAGACCCGCTGATGAAGGCGGGCGCCCAGGTTGCCGGCGCGCTGAAGCTGCACGGCTTTAGTGGCGACCGCAATGCCCGGGTCGCCCAGCTTTTCCGCGACGTCTCCTTAGAGGAACGCCACATCGACGCCTACCCGCACGAGTTGTCCGGCGGCCAACGCCAACGCGTTCTAATCGCCATGGCCTTGGCGAACGAACCCGACGTGCTGATCTGTGACGAGCCGACCACCGCGTTGGACGTGACCGTCCAAAAAGAAATCGTCGATCTCATCCTGGACGTGGTGGCCAAGCGACAGCTGGGCCTGCTGTTTATCACCCACGATCTGGGATTGGTCAGCGAGGTCGCCGAAGAACTCATCGTGATTCAGCACGGCCGCATGGTGGAAAAAGGGCCAACCGACAAGGTGCTGCGCAACCCTTCCGCCCTGTACACCAAGGGTCTGTTGGCAGCCAGCGATCTGCACGCCCGCGATCACGACGGCCACCTGTACACGGTGACCACCGCCGCGGATGGCACCTACTCCCCCGGCGTCGCCCACGCCCGGCCCGCATTTATCCCCAAAGGGCAGCAGGTCCTGCTCAAAGCCACGGGTATTTCGAAAACCTACACCAAGGGCCTGTTGACGAAGTCCTCGGTCAATGCGCTGGCCCCGCTGGATGTGACCTTGACGGCCGGGCAGCGTCTCGGTGTGGTCGGCGGATCCGGCTCGGGCAAAACCACCTTGTTGAAGCTGCTGGCTGGACTGGTCGAACCCACCACCGGCACCATCGAACGCCACGCCGATGTACAGGTCGTGTTCCAGGATCCTTTCGACTCGCTGGATCCGCGCCGCACGATCGGCGACTCGGTGGGCGAACCGCTGTTGGCGACCTCGGCTGCGGATCGTGCCCGTCGCGTCCGCGAGGTTCTCGACGAGGTCGGTATTGCCTCGGATGCGGTCGCACGCTACCCGCACGAGTTTTCCGGCGGCCAGCGCCAGCGCATCTCGCTCGCCCGCGCACTGACGGTCACCCCGAAGGTGCTTCTGGCAGATGAGCCGGTCAGCGCCCTGGATGTGTCAGTGCGCGCCCAGGTGATGAACCTGCTGGCGGATCTGGCCGGCGAGTACGAGTTCTCCTTGCTGTTTGTCTCCCACGACTTGGCGGTGGTGCGCCAGCTGTGCGAGGACGTCCTGGTGATGGACAACGGCGAAGTCGTCGAGCACGGACTGGTCAAGGACGTTTTCGATGCGCCCGCAACGGAGTACACCCAGCGGCTTCTCGCTGCAGTTCCCAGGATTGTGCTGTAACTGCGACTGCTTTGTTCTGACAGCCCCGTCCACCGTGCTCGGTGGGCGGGGTTGTTGGGTTGTAGCGTGCGTGTCTTTCTTTGCGCGACATGCCAAGCCGGTAAAAGGGTCACAGTTTGGCCACGGCTTGGGTTGTCGTGCGTGCCGTGCCGGGGGTGCGGGGCGCAATCGCCCTAGAATCCTTCCCCGTGACTTCCACGCCTAGAGATGATGCTGCAGAAACCGGAACGCTTGATTCCGGTACTTTTCGTGCAGCCTATGGCGCGGAGTTTATTTCTTTAACGGGTGGTACGAGTACCACGGGAACCTGGCGGGCCCAGTCCTTTCCGTGGCGCGCCTCGGAAGCAGAAGCCGAGGCTCAGCGCAGAAGTTTCCAGACCGGGCGGCACGCCAAACTGGAGGTAGTCTCCCCGGACGCTGCGGGAAATCCCCCAGAGCCAGCCACCCAGGCCCAGGCCCTGGCGGCGGATTTCGGTCCGGCTGCTCGCCCAGAGCCCCGCGCCGTCGCCTCCGAGGACAAGGCAGAACCGAGTGCGCCGGATCTGCCCGCTGATTCCGCTCCAACCGACTATCCGCAGCCGCGCGCGGTGTCTGGCCCACTGTTTTCTACTGCCGCGGTCGCGGCCGCTGCCCGGCGCAGCGTGGACGATTGCACCAGCACGTCCCCGCGCACCGTGGTGCTGGATGATTGTGTGCTGGCTAGTGTGTCTGGCGCTGAGGTAGCTAAGCCTTTTGCTGCGCGTAAGCAAAGCGGCGCGGATGCGCCAGCAGACGCGACTTCGCGACATGCCGAGGATGGTGCGACTGCGGCTGCTGTTGCGCCCTTGGTGCCCCCGGTGGCTCCGCGTACCACTCCCCGCATTCATTCGGATTCTTCCGGTAGCCACCGGCGGCGGGCTGGCAATCGCCACCCTTGTTCGGGGTATGCGGATTCCTTTTTCGCGCTGTGGGCGGTGCCCACCGGTGAGGAAAACGCGTTGCTGCGTCCTAGCCGGCTGCGACAAATGCGTCGGTGGTTCGTGGCGCTGCTGGTCGCCACGGTGTTGGCGACGATCGGGGTGGTGCTGATGGTGGCTGGGGTTGTTGAAGATGTGCAGCAGTGGGTTCGTATTGGCGGGGTCGCTGCGGCGACTGCGCTGGTGGTGGCCTGTTTGGCCGAGGTCACACTACGTCCTGCGAAGGGGGCTTGCTGATGGTGTACGTGTTGTTGGCTTTGGTGGTGTGGGCGGCAATTTTGGGCCGCACGATTCAGGTGTGGGGTGCGTGGGGTGTGGCCCGCGGGCGGGCCCGGGTGCGGGCTCAAGAGCTTGGTCTTGCTCCGGGGGCGCTGCGTGGCGATGTGGAGGATGTGCCGTGTGCTGCCGAGGTGCGGGTGGAAAAGAGTCGCGCGTTGGCTAGCTATGTGGCCGGTAGGAAGGCTGCCGATATTTCCGAGTTCGAGTTTTTCTTGATCCGCCAGGATGTGCGGCGGCGGAAGGAGTCGTGGCGGATGGCTGCGGCTGCTTCGTGGGTGGGCGTTGCGGTGGCCGCGGTGGAGGCTTTTGTGCAGCAGTCGGTTGCGGTGGGCTTGTTGGCGGCGCTGGTGTTGTTGGTGGCTGTGGTGACTACGGTGGCTGCCCGCAGTTTGCAGGACATGCACGACACGGTTGCTTTGGTTAGCGCTGTGCCGGCTGCTGGGCGCGAGGGCGTGGTGCAGGAGTAGCCTTGGGGTCTTAAGGCCAGCTTGTGGTCCCTGCGCGCTGGTATGTGCTGCGTGGCGGGCTGTAGGCGTTGATTGTTGTGAAAGGTTGATTGTTTGTGAATCTCCCACCGGTTTCTCGTCGCGTGTTTGCGCGTCATCATTTGTTGGCGGCGCTTTTTGGTTTCGCTGGGGTGCAGCATTTTCGCAAGCCCGAGCCTTTTGACACGTTGGTGCCTGCGAAGTTGCCGGGTTCGGCGCGGGCGTGGACTTATGGTTCTGGGGTGGCGGAGTTGGCCACTGCTGCGGCGTTGGTGGTGCCGAAGACTCGTCGGTTGGGCGGCTGGATGACGGTGGTGTTGATGTTGGGGGTGTGGCCGGGCAATTTCCAGATGGTGGCGAATTGGCGGGATAAGTCGCTGCCTTTGCGGGTGTTGTCGTGGGCGCGTTTGCCCTTGCAGTTGCCGTTGATTGTGGGTGGCTGGAAGATCGCCCACGAGGACAAGTCCTAGTTTTTCTTGACTTGGGTATCAAACACCGGCTGCCCGGCTAATTGGGCTGGGGGCTCGGGGTGCTCGGCGGTGGTGAGCTGTGTAGGTCTGCTCGGTGTGGGTATGGCAGTGCCCCAGCGCCTGCGGGTTGACCCTAGGGCGCTGGGGCACGGTGTTTGTGGCCGGGGTGTGGGCTGGATTTAGTGGTCGGCGATGAGTTCGAGTAGCCGGGTGAGGATTCCGGCGCCGTTTTCGGCGATACCGTTGTGTTGGTATTGGTTGGTGACGTGGGGGCGTAGGTCGCGGAACATCGCGGCGGTGTTCATGGAGTGCTCGTAGGGCACGAAGATGTCGTCGAGGTAGACGGCGGCGGCCGCTGTCGCTGGGGTGTTGGCGAGTGCGTCCGGGTGGTACAGGGCGGGCCAGTCGGCTTTGGCGGCCAGCGTTTCGGCTTGGTCTTTGAAGGGGATCAGGGCGGGGTCTTCGTCGAACATCCAGGGGTAGATGTGTTCGCCGGTGAGGTAGGTGCCGCCGTTTTCGGCGAAGCAGTCGAATTCTTCGCGGATGCGGTGGGCTGACCAGTTGGTGGCGTAGCCTTCGGCGTAGATGGATTCGTGCATGACGGCGTAGAGGGGTGCGTGGGCGAAGCTGACGCGTTGTCCGACGTTGTGGAGGAAGTCGCCGCGGAGTTTCTTTTCGCCTTTGACGGTGACGAAGGGTTCTTCAAGCAGGTGCGCAAGGGTGGCGAATCCGGCGCCGCGACCGAGTTCGATGCCGATGGTGCGAAAGCGCCGGCTGCTGAGCCTTTCGCCGGTGCTGAGGCGTTCGTCGCTGTTGTCGAGGTGGTCGATGATTTCGGCGATGCGGTCGGCGGCCCAGGGCACTTGGTGGTTGAAGGTGTCGTGGCGTTTTTTCAGTTTGGTGTAGGTCGCCCGGTAGATGTCGTCGATGTGGACGCCGACGGCGGGCAGTCCCCCGGTCAGTAGTGCCTTGTCGACGCTGTTGGGGTGTTTGCTTAGGTAAGTGGTGATGCAGAAGCCGCCGTAGGATTGCCCGAACAGGCTGACGGTGTCGAGGCCTAGGGCTTGGCGGAATTTTTCGCAGTCTTCGACGATGGCGTCGGCGCGGTAGTTTTCCAGCTCGGTGGCGGTGGCGGGGTTGATGGCGTCGATGCGGCCGGAGTTGCCGGTGCCGCGTTGGTCGAGCAAGAGCACGCGGTGGCGTTCGAGGAGTTTTTTCAGCCAGCCGCCGATGGCGGTGGGCCGGGGGCTGGGGTGTCCGGGCCCGCCTTGGAGGAAGATGACTAGTGGGGCGTTGTCGTTGCCGTCGGCGAAGATTTCGCGGGCGAAGATCCCGTCGAGGGTGTGGGAGGAGATGGTGTGCCCGAGCATGCGGGTGGTGGTGGTTGTCAGTGGCATAGGTTCCACTGTAGTGAGTGGGGTGGGTGGAGGTGGTGTGCCCGGGAGGGAAGCTGGCCGGGCGGGCCGGCGTGTGGGTGATGGCAGCGCCACACCTTTGCGAGTATGAGCTTGGCCACATTTTGCATTTTTACCCCCCTTTGAGGGGTTTTTCGCATCATCGGAGGCGAATGGCCCGCGCGCAAATGACACCACTGTCATTCACAGCAAGCACTTGCCGAACACTTAAACTTCTCTCATATTAGTCTAAGAAATAGCGTTTTCCTGGCACCGCGCTGAAGGGATAAAAAGCCCTAAAAAAAGGGGGCAAAATACGACAAAAAGACCCCTTGGAAAAAAGTTTTAATTCTTTTCCCAAGGGGTCTTTAAAGGCGCCATTTATTTATGCATTTTGCCTTGCGGCTTTTATGGCGCCTTTTTCTGAAGAAGAAATACGCCCGTTGTGTCACGGACCGGCGCCCCTGACACCGCCGATTCAACCGGGGTGTCTTTCAAGGGTGCGAGAGGCTAGTTTTAGGCCTCGTCGGTCTTACGGCGACGGCTAGCCAGGAAGATACCGCCGATCACCAGCAGGGAGCCAGCAATCACGACACCGATGACGGAGGCACCGGTGGAGGCGAGGGACTCACGCACACGACGCGGAACGCTCTTTTCAGCTTCCGGGGTGTTCGGGGTCTTACGCTGCACGTTTTCCTCACCCGGGGTGCCCGGACGATCCGTGGTGGTCGTCTTGGTGGTGGTCGTGCGGGTGACGGTTTCCTCGTCGGGCAGACGCGGCGTGGTGGTCTTCGTCTTGGTGGACGGAGTGGTCGTCACGGTGGTCTTCGACGGGGTGGGCTTGGTGGAGGTCGGCTTGGTCGGAGTGGTGGTCTTCGACGGGGTCGGCTCCGGGCCAGGACCCGGCACCGGCGGCGGCGGAGTGTGATCCGGGTAGGTCGGACGCGGCTGGTTCTTCGCCTTCACGGAGACGTCATAGTTCCAGGCAGTGCCCTCCGGGTTACCGGTGGGAAGGGTGATCACGAAGGGGGCGGAGTTCACGTACTCACCATCAACGGTGGTCGGCTCCAGCTCCACGACGTAGTACACGCCACGCGCCAGGTTGGTGGCAGTAGCCTCACCATCAGCGTTGGTGGTGATGTCAATGGGAGAACCCACGAACGGGCCACGAGCGGCGTCAGCAACCTTCAGATCGAAAGCCTTCTGCCAGTTCTCAGTGGTGGACAGGTCGAAACCCTCCAGGCGCTGCAGACGGAACTGCACGCCAGCAACCGGACGATCGCCACTAACCTTCTTAATAATCTTCAGATTAATGGTGCGGTTCATGTCGATGGCTGCAACGTTCAGCTTCGAGGCATCGACGCTGACACCACTAACGACCTTTTCAGTATCTGCCATCGCGCTCGGCGAGACAGACAACATCGCAGCGGCGGTCGCGGCAGCCAAAACTGCCGAACGCCATTTCTTTCCATGAGTCATTCCTGAACTCATCCTTTCATTTCCCACCGACGGGTTTTTTAATTCTTCTTCAGTTTGCGATAAATCGCACGTGCACTTAAGACTAGCAGCACAAGCAGGATCAGCACGACTGCAGCAACCGACAGAATCATCCACCAAGTCCACACAATCTTGTTGTGATTCTCGAAAGCCTTGGTTTCTTCCTCCGGATCCATCGGCACACGAGTACCGGTGACCAGAAGCCTGTGAGAGTTGATGCCGTACGGAGTACAGGTGATCAGCGTGACCTGATCCTTGCCTTCTTCGATGCGCAAGGAATCAGTCTTATCGGGCAACACCACCTGAATGTCCTCGACCTGGTACTTCATACGCCGGCCGTAGGTATTCAAATAGAACGCGTCGCCCTTTTTCACCGCCGTGAGATTGTCAAACAGCGTCGAGTTCGTCAGTCCAGTGTGGCCGGTCAACACCGCGTGGGTGCTGGGTCCGCCCACCGGAAGCGAAGAACCAAACAAGTGACCGACGCCCTTTTCCAACACCTCATCGCTGGTCCCGTGATACACGGGAAGATTCACCCCGATATCGGGGATCACCAGCTGCGACATGGTGTCGACCACATTGAGCTGGCCGAGGTATTCCTGATACTCCGGGCTGTTGGGATCCACCCCACCAGTCCACGGGTCATAGGTCGGACCCGAAGTGTGGCTGGCGTTGTATTCCTCAGCGCGCACCAGATTCTCATTGACGGTCGCCTCGGGCTGGGTCTGGATCAAATCCGCATACGCCTCAGCGATCTTGCCCTGGCGATAGTTGTTCCACTGCATCGCCACCACGGGGTAGCTGACGACCAGAACACCCAGCAACACCAAGACCAGCGGCAGCACAGTACCGAAGAAGGTGCTCTGCTTCTGCTTCTTTTTCTTGGGTTGTGGCTTCTTCGTCGCCTTGGGCGCGGCGTTGGTCACAAGACACCTTCCTCTCAGGTGATTCTCAGGCTCCGATAATCGTACACGCTGGAGCAAAGATAAAAAGTTCGCAGTTCACCGGCCATTTTCCGCGGGCCCAACAAACTGAAAAACCACACAAAACACCAACAACTACCAACAGCCACCAACAGCAACCAGCAGCCACCAGCAGCTAACAAGAGCTAACTAGAGCCGCCAACAGCTATCGACAACACTTCAGCGCCACCAGCCACGAACGGCACAAGCCACACACGAGACCTCCGCCGTGAAAACACAGCGCTGAGACAACACGGCATACCCACAGCACACCTTGCTGCCACCATTGTCCACCGAACACCCCACTTTTCCCACCCCAGCGCCAACGCTCACTTCCACCACCGCCGCCTCAGCCACCACGAAAAGCACTCACAGACTGCAGCCAGGTAAGGTGAGCAACCATGACCACTGAACTGCCCTTCGCCCGCCGAGCCCTCGCGATTAGTGGCGCCGCACTAGCCCTGGCCGCCGCCGGATGCTCCACCGACGCATCCCACAGCACCGACACCACCGTCAGCGTCAACCCCACCGCATCCAACGTCACCAGCCTGGCCGCCGCCCCCTCAGAGGCCCCCGCCACCGGTGGTAGCGCAAAGGTCGAAACCGCCGGCGGAGTCACCCTCGAAGCCAGCCCCGCCACCAACCTGCACGACGGCGACGAAATCACGGTCACCATCACCGGACTCGACCCCAAGCTCGGCTACTACGCCGCCATCTGCGCGCCCGAACGCCCCGCAGGCTCCCCTGTCCCGCTGTGCACCGGCGGCCGCGGTGACGCCACCGCCCAAGCCTGGATCAAAGCCGAAGGCGGCACCGCAACCCTCAACAACGACGGCTCCGCCACCGCCACCATCGCCGTCAGCCCCGTCGGCGACGGCGTGAACTGCCACGAACAAGACTGCGTTCTCAAAGTCTTCGGCGACCACACCGAAGGCTTCAAAGACGTCGAACAGGTGCCGGTAATCTTCGCGAAATAACCCCGCACCCAACCCACACACCACAAAGGGTGGTGGGTCGCTGCCACAACCGGCACCGACCCACCACCCTTTGTGCATAAACCCCCGCGCCCCACCGAGGTCCCCCACGGGCCCAAGCACACCAGGCAGTAACGAAAACTACCTACTCAGACTGCGCCTCATAACAGCCGGGCGGAAACTGCGGATGCACAAAATCGTGATCCTTAAACTCCGCCAAGGTCTGCTCAATCTTGGACACATCCTCCTGGCAGTGCGACAGAATATAACCCTCCACATCGTCAGTGATCTGCCGCAAACGCTCAAAACCAGCCACGCCGCCACAATCCTCCGGCGGGCACGCCCGATCAGCCTCATCCACGTAATAACCACGGGCACGATCCTCCACCCGCATCGGATGAATCGTCATCCGCCACTTATCCCCCGGGTCATAACACAACGTCACCGGGCTGCCAGCCGGAATCAAAATCTGACTCAACTGCACCGCATCCGCGCGATAACACAACGGCCCATAGACCTGATCGCGACTATTGACCACACGGACCGGCCACGTCTGCTCCTCCTGCGACAACTCCCCCAAATCCCCCGGCTGACCACTCGGCACCGCCGCCAAAGAAATCGCCTTCGGCGCATCAAACTGCACATACCACGGGTGATTATTCTCCCACCCAAACAAGCACAAAATAGCCTGCATGCCCTGGGAAACCACATCCCCCCACGGCACCGCCACCACTCGCGTAATCGCCGGCTCCACCCCATTAAGCGTCACCCGCGCCACCACATGCGGCTGATGCAACGCCGCCGCCGGCACATCCAACGGCTCACCCGGCAAATACGCCGTCGACGCCTGCAAAGGATGCGCCTGCGCATCCTTCGCGGTCGCCACAAACTTCGGCAACACCCGCTCCGGGATCGTCACATCATCCAACACCGCCGAAAACGTCGTCCGCACCTTCCGCGGCGCAAACGTCACCAGCCGCGGACGCACCCCATCCTCCAGCTCAATAGTGTCCAACGCATCATGGTCAATCAACCACGACAACGTCCACGCCGCCACCTGCAACACCAAATTCAACGTCGGCAAATCCACCAACTTCTTGGCGTAATCCGTCAAATACACCGACTGCTCAATCGCCTCCAGCAGCCCCACATCCTGACCAATACGCAACGCCGCCGCCAACGCCGGCTCATACTGAGCACGCCGAATCTGATGCTTAGAGATGTGGTAGGTCAAAAAGCTCTCCCCCTCCACCAGCTCAGTGACCACCGCAGGATCCGACAACCCCTCATCCGTCAACGCAATCGGCCCCTGATTGTTGATGTAATCCACCAACGCCACCAACGCCGTATACCGCGCATCCTCCCCCAACAACAGATCAAACAACGGATACGCACCCATATTGACCCCCGCGTTACGGCACGCCCCAAACTTCAACACGTCATACAAAGGATCCGGCAAACGATCATGGATCCGATCCACCAACGCCGCATCATCAACCACCCACTCAATATGCGGCGGAATATCCTGGCCACACAACGCCGCACGCACCATCGCATACGTCGCCGGGCTGATGGTATCGACCACCGTGCCGGAATACTCCACCAAACAAATCAAACCCTGCTGCTCCGCAACGAACTCCATGTCCTGCGGCTCCGGATCCGACAACTCCAACCGGAAACGCCACCCATGCATCGGGCTGGCCTCCAAAAACACATCCCGGCCCGGCACAATCAACTCCGCCAACTGCAAATCAGTGGCATCAATCAAGTTGTCGTGCAAATAGTGATAGCCCGCCCGACCCACATAGGTATTCCGCGGCCCCGTCAACGTCAACACCGTGCGCGGATGGGGCGGCAAACCCAAAGACACCACAAACTCATCCATGATGTCGCACGCCGACCGCGAAATATCCACCAACGCCACCCGGCGCACATCGCACTCAGCGTTGGTCAGCGTGATCTTCTTGATCGTCTGCTGCTTCAAACGAGGCCCAAACACCTCGCCGCGTACCAGTCGAGCGTCCTTATCAGTCATGCGGTTTAGTATCCCACCTTCCACCCACCCACCGCTGCACACCCCCACACAACACCCCATCCCCGCAGCGCAAACCACCCCGGCGCCCGCCCCCAACAACGCAACCGCCCCCTGCCGTCCACCAAGGACAACAGGGGGCGCGAGAAAACTACGAAGGAAAAACCCTAGTTCTCATCCGTCGACAAAGCAGCAACGAAAGCTTCCTGCGGCACAGCCACCGAACCGATGGACTTCATGCGCTTTTTGCCTTCCTTCTGCTTCTCCAGCAGCTTGCGCTTACGCGAAATATCGCCACCGTAGCATTTCGCAAGAACGTCCTTACGCAACGCACGAATGTTCTCACGGGCAATGATCTTCGAACCGATCGCAGCCTGCACCGGCACCTCAAACTGCTGGCGAGGGATCAATTCCTTCAACTTCACAGTCATCTTGTTGCCGTACCATTGCGCATTATCGCGGTGCACAATCGCACTAAACGCATCCACCGGATCGCCCTGCAGCAAAATATCGACCTTCACCAAGTTGGCCTGCTGCTCACCGGCCTCCTCATAGTTCAACGAGGCATAGCCGCGGGTACGGGACTTCAACATGTCAAAGAAGTCGAAAATGATCTCACCCAACGGCATCACATAGCGCAGCTCCACACGATCCTCGGACAAATAATCCATGCCCTTCATCTCACCGCGCTTGGACTGGCACAGCTCCATGGTGGTACCCACAAACTCCGCGGGCACAATGATCGTGGTCTTCACGATGGGTTCCCACACCTCGCGCAGCTTCCCGCCCGGCCAGTCGCTCGGATTGTGCACCATCGACTCAGTGCCATCCTCAGCTACCACCCGGTAGGACACGCTCGGCGCCGTCGAAATCAGATCCAGGTCAAACTCGCGCTGCAAACGATCGCGGGTGATCTCCATGTGCAGCAAACCCAAAAAGCCACAGCGGAAACCGAAGCCCAAAGCCACAGACGTTTCCGGCTCAAACGTCAAAGCAGCATCGTTAAGCTGCAGCTTCTCCAACGCATCACGCAAATCCGGATAGTCGGCCTGCGAAATCGGGAACAATCCCGAATACACCATCGGCTTGGGCTCCTCGTAGCCCTTCAACGCCTCCTCAGCACCCTTCTGAGCCCACGTGACGGTATCGCCCACCTTCGACTGGCGCACATCCTTCACGCCAGTAATCAGATAACCGACCTCGCCAGGCCCCAGCCCACGGCACTTCTTCGGAGTCGGGCTCACAATGCCGATCTCCAACAACTCGTGGGTGGCACCAGTAGACATCATCTTGATCTTCTGGCGCGGCTCCAAGGTGCCATCGACCATACGGATATAGGTCACCACACCCCGGTAAGTGTCATACACCGAGTCGAAAATCATCGCACGCGCCGGCGCTTCCTTACCGAACTCACTGGTCGGGGCGGGCACCAAATCGCACACCTTATCCAACAGCTCCGGCACCCCCTCGCCGGTCTTACCCGACACCCGCAAAACCTCATCGGGCTCACACCCAATAATGTGCGCGATCTCCTCGGCATACTTATCCGGATCCGCGGCCGGCAGGTCAATCTTGTTCAGCACCGGAATGATCTCCAGATCGTTTTCCATCGCCAAATACAAGTTCGCCAGCGTCTGCGCCTCAATGCCCTGCGCCGCATCCACCAGCAAAATAGCGCCCTCACACGCCTCCAAAGCGCGGGACACCTCATAAGTGAAGTCCACGTGACCGGGAGTATCGATCAAGTGCATGACGATCTCCTCCCCCGCATGCTTACCGCTGCGCGGCACCCACGGCAGACGCACGTTCTGCGCCTTAATAGTGATGCCACGCTCGCGCTCAATATCCATGTTGTCGAGATACTGATCGCGCATATCACGCGCCTCAACAACACCGGTCAAACCCAAAATACGGTCTGCCAGAGTCGACTTACCATGGTCAATGTGCGCGATGATGCAGAAGTTTCGGATCTGCGCCGGGTCCGTGAACGTTGTCTCCGCAAAATTGCTGGCCATCTGCGAGCTTCACCCTTTCGTTGATCAGGGCTTAACAGTACCCGACGACACCGAAACACAAGGTACTTGCTCGCCACTACTAGATACCGAAGCGTGACGGTGATTATGATTGCGGTCATGCAGCGCGCCACCAAAACCGGGCTTTTCGCCCGCCTGCGACACCTGTTGAGCTCCCCCAGCGGAATCGGCGTGTGTGACCTCGACCAGGGGCTCGACCGCATCGCCCACCGGCTCGGCCTCGAGGGACAACCCGCAGAAAACTTTGAGCGCAACTCCCACCGGGCGGAGGTAGACGTCATCCGCAGTCGCGACGTCTCTCGCTCCATCTACTACGCCCCCGACATGGACGGCCAAGCCGACCCCGGAGAAGTCGTGTGGGTATGGGTGCCCGATGAAACCACCGGCAGCGCCCAAGAACGCGCACTCGTCGTCGTTGGACGCACCCGGCAACACATCCTGGGACTACTCATCTCCCCCAACAGTCAACACGCCACCGAAAGCACCTGGCTCGACATCGGCTCCGGCGCCTGGGACACCTCAGGGAAAAACTGTTGGGTACGACTCGACAAAGTCGTCCGCGTCGCCGAAGACGCCATCCGGCGCCAAGGCGCCATCATGCCCCGCCGCCGCTTCGACCGCATCGCGCATCGCCTCCGCAACGAATTCAGCTGGACCTAACACCCCACCAGCACACCAAACTTGCAGGAAATCCCCCCAAAAGAGTAAAGTTTTCGCTCGGTGTCTTTTTCAGCCGCCTGCGCGCTCCATCGATGCACCTCATCACTGAAGCCGCACGCAGCCAAAACACCACGTTTTCTTTCGCTTCGGCACACTGCCAGCAACAGCTGACAGTAGCCGCGGACAGGACCTTGGGTTCGTGCACTGTCGAAGCGCATTTCCGTACCGGGACTCGCACCACGAGCAGTCCCCCAACGTCAAGAGGTTTATCCCATGGCTAACATCAAGTCCCAGATCAAGCGCAACCGCACCAACGAAGAAGCCCGCGAGCGCAACAAGGCTGTTCGCTCCGCAGTCCGCACCGAGATCCGCAAGTTCCGCGCTCTCGTTGAGGCCGGCGACAAGGCTGCCGCTGAGACCCAGCTGCGTGTTGCTTCCCGCAAGCTCGACAAGGCTGTCTCCAAGGGTGTCATCCACCGCAACAACGCAGCCAACAAGAAGTCCCGCATGGCTTCTGCTGTCAACAAGATGGCCTAAGCGCTTTCCCACACGGCGAAAGCCGGCCTGGGCACCGATGATGTGCTCATAGCCACCATGAAAGTCTTGACTCACCCAAATCAAGACCTCACCACAAGATCCCCTTGCGCTTCATGCACAAGGGGATTTTTTGCGTCCCCTACTTCGCTAACTCCGAAATCCGGCGCACCGCATCCTCAATAGCGAACTCCGGATCTGCGGCCTGCCCCTTGACCGCCGCATCCAACTCAGCGACCACAATCACCGCATCGCTGACCGACTCTCCCGACCACCGGCGCGCAATCTGATGCGTCAGCTGCACCGCATAGGGATGCATGCCCAACGCACCAGCATCCGGCTTGCCACGTGTCGAATACATTCGCGCAATAGCATCAACCTTGTTGGCCAGTGCGCTGGCCAACTGCACCGGGCTCATTCCCAGCTGCAAAGCCCGACGGGTCGACGCCACCGCCTTGGCAGTCTTGCCCTGCACCGCCAAATCTGCGATCTCAAAGCCACTGACTTCCGCCACACCGGTGTAGTAGGCGTGCACCGACGCCACCGAAATATCCCCGCCCGTATCCGCCACCAGCTGGCCGACAGCACTAGCCAACTCGCGTAAATCACTACCCACCGACTCCAACAGCGCCAAATGCACATCCGGGGTCACCGACACCCGATGGCGCGCAAACTCCTCGCGCACAAACCCCGGCAAATCCTTCGGCTTCAGGCTCGGCGTCCGATGCACCTGAGCAATCTTCTCCAGCTTCGTCGCCAACTGCTTCTGCCGGCCGCCCCCACTGTGCTGCACAATCAACGTCATCCCGGGGCTCATGTCCATCGCCGCCGCCAACACCGCATCCGCGGCATCCTTACCAGCATCCTGGGCCCGCGTAATCACCACCGCCTTATCATCGCCGAACAAACTCGGCGACAACTGCAAATTGAGTTCGTTGACGGTGACCTCGCTAGGAGCCATCACCACCACCTCAAGGCCAGGAGACTGCTGCCGCAGCTGGTCGATAATTTCACGGCGGGCACGTTCGGTGAGGAATTCATCATCCCCCACAATGAGCTGTACTGGGTTCGTCACACGTCATAGTGTGCCAGCTATTGCCCGCCCGTGAAGCTTTGGGTGCCATCGACATGCACCCGCCAGCCTGGACACACCACCGGCACCCCATCTACCCGCTGCAACGGCCGAGGCTTCGACACCTGCCGACAGTGGCGCACCACCACAGCATCGACATGCCCGCCCAATCCGGCGCCTTCATTCAGCTCAATCGCCTCGGCCTCTGCCACCGTATCCACCACCACAACCCGGGGGTTTTCCAGCACCGGTTGGACATCAACACCCAAACCCACTACACCAAACACACCCGTGGCGTACAGCACACCGACGCTCACCAGCACGCCCAACCGCCGCCAGGCGCCCACACTGATAAGCGCCACCAACCACGCCCCCATCAGCGCAGCAATAAGAATCCCACCCAAGTCATCCCCAACTGGCAGAGTCGGGTGTGCAAGTCCCGCCAACGCAGTAGCAGTACGCTGAATCCACCACGCACACGGCGCTATCACGGTGAGCAACAAGCCCGCCACCACATCTCCGACCACCGGCACCGGCGCACACACGGCGGCAGCCATTCCCACCACGGTGATCGGTGCAACCGCCACCGCCACCACCAAGTTCGCCACCACCGACACCACAGGAATCTGCCCCGCCATGCTCGCCACCAATGGGGCGGTAGCCACATCCGCTCCCACAGCCACCGCCACCGCCCGCGCAATAGGGCCTGGCACTCCTGCCCGAGCCACCGGCTTAAGCAACAGCGGGTGCAATGCCACAATGCCCACCGTGGCCGCCACAGACAGCGCGAATCCATAAGACACAGCCATCTCGGAATCCACGATCACCAGCACGATGACCGCCACCGCCAGCCCATGGATCGCCTCCTGGCGCGTGGCCGCCACCACCCCCACCAAGGCCAACACTCCACTTATCGTGGCTCGCAAAACACTCGGTTCGAACCCCACGATCAATACAAACCCAACCAAGGCCACAGCAGCCCACACCACCCGCCAGCGCATCGACACTCTCCACAACCCGGCAAGAAAAAACACTGCCCCCACCACGATGGCAACGTTGGCGCCACTGACCGCCGATAGATGACTCAGCCCCGTGTGTTGATACACCTGGCGCATCTGCGGACTCTGGCCGCTGGTATCGCCTAGCACCATCGCCTGCAACAGGCTGCCCGTCGTCGAGCCGGCCGTATGCTGCGCCACCCGAGCAAAACTCGCACGCACCCCCTCCGCCACCGCAGCCACCCCCTTCGGCGGACTAGTGACATGCAAGGAATCGCAACTGGCGATGACCTGCGCCACCCCAGGACGTTGGCTACCAGACACCGTCGCCTGGCACTGCACCATGCTGCCCCGCGGAACTGGTTGGGCAAACACGTCACGAATCAGCAATGGAACGGCAACCGGGTGACCTGGCGTTTCCAGTTGCACAAAGCTGAGGTCTTCCGCCACTGTTTTCGGCGCCGTCAGCAAACGCCCGGACAGCTCACCACGAAACCCGGGTTGGATCCGCGACGCCCGCGCCTGCCGCATGCGCAGAGCCGCGACGCCAAGCGCCGCGCTTGAAGCACTCACCCCCACCACCGCCTGACCAGGCTGCTTCAGGCTCAGCGCCAGAAGCACCATCACCACAACGATTGCTACCGGCAGCCACCAGGTGTGGGTCGTCAGCAGCGCCCATGTGGCACACCATGTGATCATCGCCGGTGGCACCAGCCGCACATGGCTCACACCGTGGCCTTGTCTTTCAGCTTCTCCAGTTTTGCGGGGCCGATGCCTTTCACCTTGGCCAAATCATCCACGCTGGCAAAAGGTCCGGATGCTTGCCGGTGCTCAACGATTGCGGCGGCGGTCTTCTCTCCCACTCCGGGCAGTTGTGCCAGTTCGACCGCATCGGCGGTGTTGATATTGACCCCCGTGGTGCCTCCTACTGGGGCACCAGCCGGGGGTGGGGCTTGCCCTGCGTGTGCCGCGCCGCCAGCGGGGAACACCCCCGCTCCGCCGGGCGTGGTGCCGACAACCCCCACCACCACATGCATCTCATCACTTAATTTTTGGGCCTGGTGGATCGACTCAATATCCGCGTCGCCCCGAGGACGTGCCAGGGCCAATGCGTCAGCGACCCGCGCGCCGACGGGCAGGGTGAACACCCCGGGGTTATCCACCGCCCCCGCGACACTCACGACAATGTGCTGGGGTGCCGCACTTGGTTCGGGACGGGTTTCAGAAGGAGTGCCGTGCACCAGAACCAGGTGCTGAGATGTTGGTGCTGGCGGGGCTAGAGGTTCGGGCGCAAGCGTCGTTTTTTCGGGATTGTCGCCGGAGGTGAGAAGAACCACCGCGAGTGCCAGGCTGAGCACCAGCACAGTTGCCACGACGGCTGCCTTGGCGTCGATTCGCACCCGGGGTTCGGGGTAGTTGACCGCCAGAAGTTCTTCCTCCCCCAACGGACGTGTCAGTTCCTTGACTCGTTCGGTAATCATGGGCTGAGGCTACAAAGCCAGCCTGCTGTCATGTCGGGGCTCGCCGCGGCTGCTGTGGGTGTCGCCAGTGGCTTCCTCCTGCCCCACGGCTTTATCCACATCCGCAGCGCCCCACCCCGGGTAGTTTCGTGAATCAGCCTTTAGGGTGAAACGTTGCCCAGCGCATTCGGTCACTGAACATCGTTGCCCCAAAACACCGCTAAAAGTGATCCAAGCCACTGCCATTGGGGAAAATTCACCTAAACGGAGGAGAAGAGATGTCCAATCCCCCACGTCCTACATCGTTTGCCCCTGGATTCTTCATGGGCCTGCTGTCTTTGATCATCGTGGCTGCGGCTATTGCCACGAAGGTGATGTGGCCGTTGCTGATCATCCCCGCCGTCGCCATCGCGCTGTTCGTGTTCAAGCTCGGACCACGTAACTGGTATGCCCCACAGGCTCCCGGCGATCACCTCGATCGATAAGAAATTGCGGGGGATGCGTTTATTCGACAGCTAGTTCGCCGGTGGGGGTGGCGGTGGTGTCGTCGTCGGGAAACACCACGCTGACGGCGAGCGCCCCGGGGCCGGCGTGAACCGACAGCACTGCGTCCATGTCGACGATCATCAGGGATGATTCAGGCGACAGCGCAGCGGTGAGCTGATCTGATAGCAGCCGGGCGGCTTCGCGCGCCTCAAACTGTTGGATTGCAACGAATAGGGGGCGGGTTGCGGCCCGCTGGGCGATGATGTCGACGAGCTTTGCGAAAGCTTTGGTTTGGGTGCGGGTTTTCGCCGCGATCTCTAGGCGTCCATCGTTGAGGTGCATGATGGGTCGGGTCGCTAGCGCCGTGGATACCAGCGCATCGGCGGCAGAAAGCCGGCCCGATCGCCGCAGAGCGTCCATCTTGTTGATGTAGAGCCACATATCACTGCGCCGCACCGTGGATGCTGCCACTTCGTAGCATTCCTCGAGGGATGCGCCCTGTTGCGCTAGGCGGGCGGCAGCCATGGCGGCCGCACCCACCCCCATGCCGATGCACTCTGTATCGACGACCCTGACTAGCCCTTCCTCAAACACGCCTGCTGCAGTCACCGCAGCCGACCAGGTGGAGGACAGTTCTTTGGACAGGTGCAACGCCACGATGCCGTCATCTTGGCCACGTTCTAGCTGTCTAGCGTAGGTGGCGACCAATTCCAGCGCCGACAGTCCTGCGGTGGATGCGTCGTCCCCGGAGCGCATCATGTGCAAGTCGATGACGACGATATCGAGTTCCTCGACGATGTCTTCCGGCAGATTGGAGGATGAGTCTGTGACGATGCGAACTGGCATGTCGTGTATCTCCCAATCGTCAAAAAGGTGGTCGTGGTGCGCGCCCCGGGCGGGTGAGCAAACGGGGTGGCGGGCTCGAAGACTATTGTCGCACCAGTTGCCGAAGAATTGCTGCGAACTTTCGTGTTTATGCCTACAGGATGGTGGCGTCGGCGCTGGGCTGGTCGATGGACATCCCGGCTGCGACTCCCATGTTCCAGCCGTCGAGGTACCACTGGGCATTGTCAATGGTGTCTGGGGTGAAGCGGATTTCGCGCGAGAAGTCTTCAGCGTCATCGGTGGTGCGCGGGGTGAACCGTGGGCGCGCCAAAAGCTGGGCCCAACAGGTATTTTTCAGCCCCGAAAGCATGGGGTACTGGGACTCTGCAAAGCCCAATAGGTTGCAGGTCAACGCGCTGATCGTGCCGCCGTGCGCGACGAGCAGCACGGTGGAGTCATCCCAGTCGTCGTAGTCACGCATCAGCTCGTCGACAACTGCGCGGGCGCGCGCAGCGACCTCGAGTCGGGTTTCCCCACCCGGTGGCGCCCAATTCGCGTCGTGGCGCCACAGGGCGCGCTGACCGGGGAATTGGGTGTCGACTTCCTGGTGGCTCATGGCCTGCCACTGCCCCAGATCGGTTTCCCGCAGGCGGTGGTCCACAGTGACCTCGACGCCAAGTAGTTCGCCGACGGCGCGGGCAGTAGCATGCGCCCGATCCAGGTCGGAGGACACGATGCGGGTGATGTTCAAGGTGGACAGGTAGCGGGCAGCATCGCGCGCCTGGCGCATGCCCTTATCCGACAACTGGGTGTCCAGTTGACCCTGCATGCGGCCGGTGGCGTTGTAGTCCGTTTCGCCGTGGCGCAGGGCGATCAGACGGCGGCTCATAGCTCGTCAGCGTCCGGGGTCGGCTCCGCGAGAGGCAGCTCGTCTTGGGTTTGCGCTTCGCGGGCGGTCGCCAGACCTTCCCACTCGGCAGGTCGGGTGTAGCCGTCGACGCCATCGATGTCGATCAGCGGGCAGTCCGCCCACAAACGGTCCAGGCCGTAGAATTCGCGCTCGTCGGTGCGCATTGCGTGGACGACGATCTCGCCGTAGTCGAGGAGCGCCCAGCGGGATTCGCGCACACCTTCGCGGCGCAGGGGTTTAGCACCGGCCTCGCGCAACTTGTCCTCCACCTCGTCGACGATGGCGTTGACCTGGCGTTCGGTGTCAGCGGAGACGATGACGAAGCAGTCGGTGATGATCAGCTGATCAGCCACGTCGATGACTGCGATGTTTTCGGCCAGCTTCTCGCTGGCCGCGTGGGCAGCTACGGAGGCAAGGTCAATGGAAGTTTGTTGTGCAGGCACTGTAGTAACGCGATGCTTTCTTTGTCTGGTGTGTGAAGCGCTGATTGGCATCAGGCTTTATCAACCATGCAATCAGCCCGTGGTGCGCAAACTTTTGTTCGGTGGCACCACGACGGCAACAACCGCGAAGGCATTAAACCGGTGCGATGAACCGGGGAAAGGTCTTTGAGACCCGGCCACATGGGTTGCACCGCAAGTATAGCCCGGTGGCGGGCATTTCCCAGCACCGAAGCTACTTCTGGGTGCTTTCAGGCACGGCTTTTCGTCGAGCGCAGGGCACGAATCGCATATCCCACGGCGACGACTTCGAGGCACACCAGGACAGCGACCAGCCCGAGGGGGCCGGATAGGAGTTGTTCTTGGGTGGTGCCGGCGGCGTGAAACATCAGGGTCAGCCCGGCCGCCCCATTGATGGCTCCGTGTGCGACGGCGGGAATGTAGACCGAGCCGCTGGCGTAGCGCATCCACCCCAGGATCATGCCCCAGGCCATGCAGGCCACCGTCATCATGGCTGGCCCGATGATATCGCTGCGTTGGTAGTTGTAGCCCAGCAGGATCAGGGGGGTGTGCCACAGGCCCCAAGCTGCGCCGACCAGCAGCACCGAGGGAACCACCCCGAGGGGCCGCAAGGCTGTGATGAGCCATCCCCGCCATCCGATTTCCTCACCGAAGGCTAGCAGCGAGTTCAACAGCGCTCCCACGGGGAAAAACAGCAGCTGGATCCCGACCAGAAGCCACGGATGAAGTGAGGAGGCTTCGAGTCCGGACTGTTGCATGTAGCCGGAAAGGTGAACGATGTCGGGGGTGATGAAGCCGAACAGGATGGATTCGGCGACGATGGCAACGATGATGGCGAAGGGGCCGAAGATGGCTAGCGCTACATAGCCCAGGAATGCGCCCCAGCGTTTGGGCACTCCCATGCCGAGATAAGCCAGGCGCTCACCTGCGGCCGGGGTGTGGGTGATGAGCATGGCGGCCACCACCCCGAGCGCCGGGGTAAACATCATGACGCCCGCCAGCGCCCCGACGGCAAGCATGTTGTGTTTGAGATCTGTAAGCCACAGTGGCAGGCACACTACCCAGGCCATGGAAAAAGACACCAGGAAAAACACCGCTAGTGCTTTGGTTGGCAGGGTTGCTGGCGCGGACACGCTGGAGGAGCCGGGGGTGTGGCGCAGGTCGAGCGCGGGATTGGTGATCGACGCTGGGGGGTGTGGGGTGTGGTCTGCGGGGATCATGGCTCCTCCACGGTTTGGGCCAAGCTTTTGTGGTGTGTGTTTTCACCGTACCCGGGCGGGTTTAGCTGTGTTTGCGATATAGCCCGGTTTTCGCGATGTATTGCACGACGCCGTCGGGCACGAGGTACCAGACGGGTCGGCCAGCTTTGGCGCGGGCTCGACAGTCGGTGGAGGAGATCGCCATGGCGGGAATTTCGATGAGGTGGACGCGTTCTTGGGCGCTTTGTGGCAGGAAGTCTTCTTCGAGGACGTAGCCGGGGCGGGTGACTCCGATGAATTGGGCGACGTCGAACATTTTCTCCCAGTCGCGCCAGGTCATGATTTTCGCGAGGGCGTCAGCACCGGTGATGAAGAATAGCTCCGCCCCGGGATATTGTTTTTGCAGGTCGGTGAGGGTGTCGAGGGTGTAGGTTGGCCCGCCACGGTCGATGTCGACGCGGCTGACCGCAAAGCGCGGGTTGGAGGCGGTGGCGATGACGGTCATCAGGTAGCGGTCTTCGGCGTCGCTGACGGATCGGTCTGCTTTTTGCCAGGGCTGCCCGGTGGGGGCGTAGATGACCATGTTCAGGCCGAAGCGGTCGGCGACTTCGCTTCCGGCGACCAGGTGGCCGTTGTGGATGGGGTCGAAGGTGCCGCCCATGATTCCGATGCGCAATGCCATAGTGGGAGTCCTTTTCGGAGTGTGGCTTACCTGGTGGGGTGTTGCCGCTGTGAGGTTGTGGGGGTCATTATGCCCGGCGGGTCCATCCGGCGGAGGATGCAACCGTGGTCATGCCTAGGCGTTGATTGATGAGCAGCATGCCGTCGTTGATGATGGCGTTGCTGGTGTAGAGCCGGGTGACGTTGGGTAGTACTTCGCGGCAGTGGTTCATCACCGCATTTTTGAGGGCGGTGCCGATGCCTTTGTGGCGGTAGGCGGGGTCGACGAGGGTTACGCCTTGGGCGCCGACGTGGGGGCGGGCGCCGGAGCTTTGCCCGAACACGCTAAAGGCGACCGCGCCACTTGCGTCGGTGACCAGCACGCAGTGGTTGTTCCTGTCGGCGTCGATGTTTGCTTGGTGGAGTTGTTGCAGGGTCTCGAAGGTCCAGTGTTCTTCGTCGACGGTCATCTCCCCGGAGGGGACTTCCTTTTCGACTAGGTTGAACAGGCGCAGTTGACTGTCGATGAGGGTGGGGTCGTCGCCGATGATGTTGGGGAAGGTGCGCAGGGCGTAGCCGTCGGGGAGGTTGACGGGCAGTGGTTGGCTTGGCACCGGCAGATAGGAGATATGTTCGGTGATGCCGATGCTAAATCCGTGTTGGGCAAGGTAGTCGGCGATGACGTTGTCGCGGGGGTCGCCGTCGGCCGGGTAGTACAGAGTGGTTTGGAGGACCGGCTTGCCGTGGGTTTCTGCGGTTTTGAGCAGGGCATCGCAGACTTTTTCGGCGGTGTCGTTTAAGGGTTGCCCGGGCAGCGGCAGCAGGGTGTCGTTGAGGGTGAGGGTGATGTCGGTGGTTTGGGCGCCTTCTTCGGTACTAGTCCATAGTTCGATCCAGCCCAGCGGATAGGTGTTTTCGGTGGGGTCTTCGGCGGGGTTGGTGATGCCCAGGGGGAGGCTGGTGGTGTTGGTGGGGCAGGATTCGTCGTCGAAGGCGGCGTAGATGGCGATGTGGCAGCCGACGGCGTTGGCTAGGCCGCCGAAGGTTTGCTCGAGTGATCGGGAGAGGTCGTCCACACCGGTGTATTGCTGGATGGCGAGTCCCTCGCACATGACGAGGCTGTGGAGTAGTGCGGTGGGGTGTTGGCCGTTGGTGGGCAGCTCGAGCGGGATGATGCGCATGGGGTTTATTCAAACATAGACAGGCCCGGCGGTTTGTGAACTGGGGCACGTGCGCGGTTTTTTCGTTATGCTTGCTGTTTCACGCATCTACCTGAAAGGACGTGTCGTGATGAATATCCGTCGTTTTGCAGTTGCTGGTGCAGCAGCTGTTGCTCTTGTTTTTACTGGCGCTTCGTCTGCGCAGGCTGCGCCGATTGACGACAGCCTGTTGCAGACCCGCGTCAATGGCGCTGTGAGCTTGCCGTGTGTGGCGTTGAAGGCCGGCAACGAGCTGGATCACAAGTTTGTTTCTTACTCGGATGCCTACAACAGCATTGTGGCGCAGGGTAAGCAGACGTCTTTGCCGAAGGCGAAGGTGCATGAGTTGGCGAAGACCTATGCGAATCGCTACGTGGAGTGCAAGATTGTCAAGGCCGATTTGGCTAGCGGTTCTTCCCAGTTTTTGGGTGGGTCTTCTGACGTCATTGAGGGCGTCGGTGGCCTGTTTGGTTCCTCCTAGGGTTTTCTAGGTTGCCGCTGCCCGTGGGGGGCAGTGGGGCGTGTGGTCTTTGCCGGCGGGTCGAAAGACCTTAAGGCCACTTCGGGAGAAGTTCCCACTGGATCCCATGAACTCCACGAGCGCCCCAAAGACCCCAGCATTGCCCCTGTTTGTGGGCGGTGCTGGGGTCTTTGGGGGTCTTGGGGGTCTTGGGGGTCTCGAGGCTTGTGGACTCTGTGGGCTTTTGTGGAGCTTGGAAGGCCTTTTGGGGTTAGCGGGCGATGAGGGGTTGTTTTTCCCGGCGCGCGGCGGTGGGGGTGATGGCGATGGTGGTGCGTGTTGGGTGGGTGAGGTGGCCGGGGCGGCGCCAGAGTCCCCGGGAGGCGATGGGGGCGATGCTCAAGCTGGGGTCGGTTTGGCGCATGGCGGTGATGACGTTGGCGTCGTCGCTGTAGATGCGGGTGAGTTCGGGCCAGGTTGTGTGGGCGAGGTGGAGGCTTTCACGGATCGCTGCGATGATGACGCAGGGGCTGGCTTCGAAGGTGTCGATGTGGGCTAGGGCGCTGGTGCCGGGGGCGTTGGCGGGCCGGATGATGGTGCAGCGGGCCCAGCTGGAGTGTCCGGATACGGTGACGTCGATGCGGTTGTCACCAGTGGCGTGGCTGTGGGTGGCGGCGAATCCTGCGGGCAGTGGTTTTTGGCGCGGGGCTGTGTTCAGGGGCAGGTAGGCGACGGTATCGAGGCGTTCGAGTTCGAATCCGTAGTCGTAGAGGATGCGCCCGATGACGCTTCGTTTGGGTGCGAGCCCCGGGGTGGCGAAGGTGTTGGCCACAAGGGGGCCTTCCCAGTAGGCGCCGACGGTGTCGAGGAGGGTTTCGACGACGTCGCGGACGTGGGTGGAGGTTGGGTCTCCCGGCATGGGGTAAATGTTTGCGCTGATGGTGATGTCGATCCAGGCGGGCTGGTCGGCGTCTTGGCTGGCGGGTAGGTGCAATTCGGCCCATCCCAGCACGTCGAGGGCGACGGTGGGGTCCTCCTGGCCGGCGGGGATGCTGCCCGGCAAGATGTCGCCTAAGCGTTGGGTGCCCTCGAGTTCTTGGGCGTCGTCGTTGACGCAGGCAAAGAGGCGAACCCGCCCGTGGGCGCCCAGCATGTCTTCGGTGAGCTGTTGCGTGGAGAAAGACAGGTCGTTGCTGCCGGTGATTTGCTGGCGGATGGCGCTGGAGTGCACGGCCAGGGCGGTCACGACTTCGCTGGTGGGTTGGTGGGGCTGGGGCTGGGTGATTTCGAGGATTCGCATTACCCACATTCCTAACATGAATCATGCGGTTTTTCGCGTGAATAGCCCCGCCAAATAGCCCCGCCACCTGCAAATATGCCCAAACAAACATATGACCTCACCCCCGAAATCATCACACCTTATCCCCCGGCATCCACCACCCCACCACCGATAAACGCCCCTTAGCCCAGGTCACCCCGCCCCCACCACACGCGCCACCCCAGCAGCACACCCCCACCACCACAGCTCACACCACCCCCGCGCCGGCGGCAAAACTGTGAGCAAAAAACGCGCCCCGCAGCAGCTTTCACACCACCACGGGGCACCACCGGCACCACTAGGGGCGAGTATGCCCCTGCCCCCGCACAATCCACTTCGACGTGGTCAGCTCCGGCAACCCCATAGGCCCGCGGGCATGCAGCTTCTGCGTAGAAATGCCGATCTCCGCACCCATGCCGTACTGCTCACCATCGGTAAACGCGGTGGAGGCATTGACATTGACGGCCGCCGAATCCACCTGGTCGACGAAGTAATCACACGTGTCAGTATCGTGTGCGGCAATTGCGTCGGTATGCCCGGATGAGTAGCGGGCGATGTGCTCGCAGGCCGCTTCAACACCATCGACAATCTTGATGGCAATGTCCATGGACAAGTACTCCTCTTCCCAGTCGGTCGATTCCGCAGGAATCAACCCATCGATGACCAGGTGACTGAGGTTGTCCACGTCCCCGTGAAGGCGCACACCTGCACCAACCAAGGCGTCAACGACCCGCTGCTGGCTTGCCACCGGCAGCGACGCGTCGAGCAAAGCAGTTTCGGTCGCGTTACACACGCTCGGCCGGCGGGCCTTGCCGTTGACCAGCATCTCAATTGCTTGCTCAAGCTGTGCCTCGGTGGCACAGGACGCATCAATATAGAAGTGGCAGTTTCCGGTGCCGGTTTCGATCGCGGGAACCGTCGCACCGGTGACCACCGCCTCAATCAACCCCGCGCCACCACGCGGAATCACCACATCCACCAGCCCCCGGGCCGTGATCAAGTCCTGAACAGAATCGTGGGTCTGGCACGGCAGCAGCTGCACAATCTCTGCGGGAAAACCGTGCTCAACCGCAACATCCTGCAGAATTGCCACCAACGCCTGGTTGGAAGACTCTGCAGACTTCGATCCGCGCAGCAGCGCCACGTTGCCCGACTTCAACGCCAACCCAAAAGCATCAACGGTGACATTGGGGCGCGCCTCATACACCATGCCCATCACCCCCAACGGCACCCGCACCTGCGTCAATCGCAAACCATTAGCCAGGCGGCGACCACCCAACACCTCCCCCACCGGGTCAGGCAAATCCGCAACCTGATTCAACCCGCTCGCAATCCCCGCAATCCGCTCCGGCGTCAACCGCAAACGATCCTGCAAAGACTCACTCATCCCCGCGGCAGCACCGCGGCGCAGATCCTGCTCATTAGCGGACAAAATCTCCTCCGCCCGCGCTTCAAGCGCCACCGCAGCCGCCCGCAGCAACGCATTTTTCTGCGTCGTCGTCGCCTGCGCCACCCGGCCCCGCACACAACGCGCGGCACGCGCCTTCGCTAACACTTCCTCGCGCTGGCGGGCACGCACATCATCATCACCGGTTAAACCTTGAGCAATCATGCCCCATAGTTAAGCACGAAAAAACACCCCACATCCCCCAAAACCCACACCACCACACACCCCCACACCCACACCACACCCACACCCACGCACACCCCAGCCAAAAAACACAGATTCGCCCCGCGTTTGCGCACCGGAATCTATTGTGGAAAACCATGGGACGTTTTCAGCCACTCATCGACGCCATCACCGCCGCCAAGAAAAACAACCCCCTGCAGGCAATCCACGTACTGTGCATGCCCGGCGCGCGCGACGACATCATCACCGCCCTCGCCGCGCACACCCCCATGGCAGGCGTCAGCGTCTCCGCGCTATCAACCTACGTCAACGAGCGCAGCCGGCGGCCCATCGCCTCCCGCATGTTCATCGCCCACCACATCGCCCGCCTCTTGGCCACCGACAACGACGCCAGCCACGCATTTTTCCAGGCAGGCATCGCCGACAGCCCCGCCACCTGGCTCTCCCTCGTCGACATCGTCGAACGCGTCCTGCTGATCCCCACCGAATACCGCCACCGCACCAACGGCCAACGGCTGCCCCACCACGTCGACCAGCTCGCCACCCTCGTCGCCACAGCCGCCCACACCCACGGGCTTATCACCGGCGCCGAAGCCTGGGAAGCCGCCGCCCAGAACCCGGCTAACGCGCACCGCTTCGCCGTGGACATCCTCCCCCAAACCATCACCGAACGTGACTTCCTTCGCCGCGCCACCGACCTCACCCACCTAGACACCCTTGGGCCTGCCACCTCTGATATCACCGTGGTGTCCACCGCCGAAGAACGCGACGAAGCAGCAGCAGCCGTCGACGCCGTCCGCCGCGCCCTGCTGGCAGGCATCCCACCGCACCGCATCGCGCTGGCCTACACCGACGATGCCCTCCTGGCCTACCTGCGCATGGAAGCCGCCGACACCCCCCTTGCCGGCCCCACCCTCGGCAGCCGGCTCAGCGAACCCCTCATCCGCGCCTTCCACGCGCTAACCAGCCTCGACCCCACCCACATCGACACCAACCTGCTCGTCGAAGCGCTCAACACCAACACCATCACCACCCGCGGCGGCAGCCCCAACCCAGCCACCCTCGAACGCATCGCCCGCACCCACCCCCGCAGCCTGCCACCGGTGAGCACAGACACCGACGACACCACCGCCACAGCCCTGCGCTGGGCGACAGCCGTCATCGACGACATCCGCCGCATTCACGCCGCAGAGACCTTCACTAGCCTCGCCGACGCCCTGACCCATCTGGTCCGCACCCACCTCACCCCCACCCACGCGCCCACCAACACCGACCCCACCCACGCCTCCTACGCCCTCATCAACAACGTCATCGCGCAACTGCGCACCCTGCCCGGTGCCCTGGGCCCACAGGGAGTAGCCGGCGCCCTCGAACTGGTCACCCAATCCCTCTCCATCCCCCGCGAACCCACCACCCAAGGACCCACCCTGGGCCCACTACCCCACGTGCTCGGCCGCGACCTCGACCTGCTCGTCATCGCAGGCACCTCCTCGACCACCCTGCCCCAAGCCGTCAAAGAACACTCCGCCATCACCTTCGCCCAACTCGACACCGACACCGCCAAGGAAGTCCAACACCAAAAAGACCTCCTAGAAACAGCACTACAAACCGCCAGCCGCGTCCTGGCCACCACCCGCCGCACCAGCATCACCGGCGGCACCTACCGGCCCTCCCGCTGGCTGCCCGACCCACAACCCGCCACCGCCACCACCCACCGGGGAGCCGCCTACCGCTGGCGCCACCACACCGGGGCCGACTACAACCTGCGCGAAGACGCCCACGCCATCTACTCCACCCGCGTCATCTCCCAAAACCTCGCCCCCACAGACAGCATCGACAGCGACATCGACGCCCAAGCCCGGCGCGCCCGCGCCCTCCACCACGCCCGCACCACCGGCGAACACACCGGGGACGGCCGCGAATACAACGGCTTCGTCGGCCCCCTGCAACGCATGCTCAGCGAGCAGGCCCAATTCAGCGCCTCAGCGCTGGAAAACTACGCCAACTTCCCCTACGAATTCTTCCTCACCCACGAATGCCGGGCCTTTATGCCGGACTCCCCCTTCGACCCGGAAGGCATCAACCCCCGCGACCGCGGCACCTGGATGCACGCCATCGTGCAAAACTTCACCAACCAGCTGTGGGAGATCCACCCGGAGTCCACCGCCCCCTTCGCCTTCGACCCCGCCACCCGCCGCATCCTCGTCCAACCCGCCGCCCCCTACCGCGCACAGCCCAACACCACCCCCGCAGACGGCATGCTCGACCTCGGATTAAACACCCCAGCCCAGGCGGGGGCCCGCATCCTGAACGTGCAGGAATTCGCCGAACTCGAACAACACCTCGGCCAGGACGCGCTGGGATCCTGGACGCTGGAAACCATCCCACCCGACCGGCAGCGCGCCCGGGAGCTCCTTTCCGCCACCGTGCAAGCCGAACTGCAGCAGCACGCCGACATGCTCGACGCGCTTCAGCCCGCGGCCCGCAGCCACATCGAAGACTTCCTCCGCACCACCGCCGCCGCCTGGTTCGACCACGAATTTTCCAACTACGCCGAAGGGTGGGTGCCCCTAGCCAGCGAGCTGAACTTCGGCACCTACAGCGACGGGCGCGCCCACACCGGCTTTGAAAACGCCCGCATCACCACCGACCAGCACGACATCCGCATCCGCGGATCCATCGACCGCATCGAATTCAACACCCACGACCGCTCCATCCGGCTCGTCGACTACAAATCCGGGCGCGCCCCATCACGCACAGACAACACCATCCGCCTCCAGCTGCCTTTCTACGGCGAAGCTTTCCGCCTCACCGGCCAGCTCACCGCCCCCGCCCCCGGGCTGAAAACCGCCTGGAGACTGTCCTGCGATCTCACCGGGGTCAAAAACCACCCCGACCTAAAAGGCCGCTACCTGTACCTGCGTTCACTATCCGAAGATCCCTGCGTCGATGCGGATCTTTCCACCGCCACCCGCGCCGAATTCCACCGCACTGTTAACGCGCTGCTCAACGGGATGGCCGCCGGATACGCTCCCCCACGCCCGCACAGCGACGGATCCAACTTCATGCGTTTCCTCGACGACCTGGAAGTCCGCCTCGGCTATGCCAGCTACGACCAGCAAGCCCACGCTCTGGCGGCCGACAGCCCCGTAGACGCCTTCGCCACGGATAATCCCACTTTCACCACCGACAGCACCGACCCCGCCGACCGCTGAAAGCTCAGCACAACCCCCAGGACGACACCATGACGACTTCCGCGCCGACCCTGAGCGACCACAGCGCCCGCGACAGCATCACCCACGAAACCGACACCACCTTGTTCGTCGAAGCGGGTGCCGGCTCGGGCAAAACCCACCACCTCGTCGAGCGACTCATCACCCTCATCGTCGACGACGGCGTCCCCATCGAAGCCATCGCGGCAATCACCTTCACCAACAAAGCAGCCGACGAGCTAACCGACCGGCTGCACCGCGCGCTCAGCTCCATTGCCGCCGACGGCCAACTGGTCTCCCCGCACGCCGACCAGCCCCGAACCTTTTCAGATCCGCAGCAAGCCCGCGCTCGGGCCCGCCGCGCGGTAGAAAACCTGCCCGGCGCCGCCATCGAAACCCTGCACGCCTTCTGCCAGCGCATCCTGACCCGGTACCCGCTGGAAGCCCATATCCCGCCGACGTTTACCGTCGCCGACGGATTCCAGCCCCGCCCAGGGCTCAGCGTCATCGACACCCTGATTCACCACGCCACCGAAGCACGCACCGACGAGCACGGCTCCACCATCTACGACGACTCCGGCGAGGTGTGCTACGCCCACAATGAGAACATCGACACCGCCTTACGTTTCCTGCTGGGCCAAGGGGTCAGCCCGCGGGCGCTGAAAAAATTCGAAAACTTTCTCGCCGAACGCTGGAGCGAACTCGCCCACCTCACCCCCAGCCGCGAACCCGAACCCACCCCATTTACAGACGAGTTCCTCCAACAGCGCATTGGTGCGCTGCGGGTGCTAGCGGAGGCGAAAAAGGATCCCACCGTCACTGACCCACTCAACGACGTCATCGTCTCCCTGACAGAATTCCTCAACCACGCCCTGTCGCTCAATGTGGCCTCCCGCGCCACGCTCGCCTGGCCGAAACCCAGCGGCCTAAAAAAGCTCGGCACCGCAGCCCAATGGAACGGCATCACCAAAGTCCGCCAGGGCATCAGCGAACAAATTGACCTCATCTCGCAACGGGCAGCCGGTTTTCAACGCCAAGCCCTCGCAGTGCTGCGCGACGAACTGATCACCCAGGTCCCCCAGGCCGCCCGCGACCGAATCACCCGCGGCGACCTGCAGTACCACGACCTGCTGTTCCTCGTCGATGACATGCTGCAGCGCGATGCAAGCGTGGCCGCCGCACTCCACCAGCAATACCAACGCATCCTCATCGACGAATTTCAAGACACCGACCCGGTGCAGCTGCGCATCGCCACAGCCATCACCAAAGACCCGCACTCCCAGCAGCCCGTGGCGGGAAGCCTGTTTACCGTCGGCGACCCCAAACAGGCCATCTACCGTTTCCGTGACGCCGACATCGACACCTACCTGGCGGCGCGGACCGAACTCGGCGCCAACACCAAAACCTTAAGCACCAACTTCCGTTCCGCCCCGGCGGTACTGGACTGGGTCAATGAATTCTTCGACCACTGGCTGCACACCATCAACACCTCCACCACAAACCCCGACTCCCCGGCCCCACAGGTCGAATTCCAGCCCTTAAACCCCCGGCCCGGAGCCAGCAACGACGGCTACGGCGCCTGGGCCATCGTGGCGAAAACCCCCGGCACGGCCGCCCAGACCAACAGCCGCGGCACCATTGTCGGGTGCCCCGACGTGGCCCCATCCGGGGGCTCCGGGGCCGCCCACCTGACCATCGCCCACACCATCCGGGCGCTGGCCACCGGGGACGTCTCCGCGTTTGCCGGCCTACCGGAAGTTGAACCCTGCCCCCTCGACGACATCGTGGTACTCGTCGCGGCCCACCAAAAAGCGCGCGACCTGATGCGCCTGCTGGGTTCGCTCAACATCCCCTACCAGTCCGAAGGCTCCACCCTGGCCTACGCCGGCGCTGAAGTCGAGGCCTTGCACTGTGTCCTCTACGCCATCGCCCACCCCGACAACGCCTTCGGCATCGCCGCCAGCCTGCGCAGCCCACTATTCGGCATCAGCGATACCCAACTCGCCGAGTACTCCTACGCCCACCCCGATTTCCCCTTCACCACCCCACCCCCGGATGAAGATCACAGCCTGGTGGCTGATGCGCTGCGCACCCTGACGCGGCTGCGTCAGGACACCCGCGGGATGGATACCGGAGAAATCGTCAGTTTCGTAACCCGCGAACTTCAGGTGCGTGCCGTGGCCTGCGCCATGGAAAACTACGCCGACGACGCGCTACGCCGCATCGATTTTGTGCTCGCCCAGGCCCGGGCTTTTGCCGACAACACCCAAGGCTCCCTCCGTAGCTACCTGCAGTGGGTGGACTCTATTCACAACCCGGATGTCTCAGTGCCGGTCGAAACCACCGAGTCGGCGCGCACCGGGTGCGTGACCATCATGACCATCCACGCCGCCAAGGGGCGGGAATTCCCCGTCGTCATCCTGGACGGGCTCAGCGACCAGGAAAACTCCAACCCGCAACACACCGCAGGGTTTTCCCCAGATCGCACCCGCATCGATTTCAAGGTTGGTGGGTGCGAAACCTCCGGCTACGCCGACTGGCTCGACAGCGAAAAACAGGCCCGCACCGCAGAGCTGGCGCGCCTGTTCTATGTGGGTGCCACCCGCGCCAAAAAGATGCTGTTCGTACCGATCATTCCGCGGCTGACCACCAAGGCCGTGACCAGTGAGCTGACCGGGGAGGAAATCCGGGTGGCCTACAGCAACTCCAAAGGCGCCACGCTTTTCCGCTACCTGCAAGAACACGACTCCCTGGCGCGGTGCGCCTGCGATATTTCCCTGCCCGAACCGTTGGATCTCGACGAGGCTGCGCGCCAGCCGTTCCCGGAGGACGTCTATGAGCGCATCGACGCCGCCAACAGCACCATCGCCACCGTGACTGCTGCGGCCCCGCGCCGACGCGGGGTGACCTCCTTGGTGCACGGCGAGGACACCACGCTGGAGCCACTGGCCGGTTTCGCCGAGCTACCCTCGCTGCCCGGCGCCAATCGCCCCGAGCACGGCACCGACTACGGCACGGCCCTCCACCTGGCGATGGAACGCATTTCTGTGGCTGAAGTCGATAAGGATCTTCAGGCCAGCATCGCCGCCGCCATCGCCGATACCGCGGTGGCGCTGAACCCGAAGCAACACGAAGCGTTGACACAAGACGTCCGCATGCTGCTGATGGATCCACACGTGCGGGCAGCGCTTAAGGCCCCGAATCATCGAGAATTGCCGGTGTTGGGCACCCTGGCCGACGGCACCGTGGTCGATGGTGTGATCGACCTGTTGTATCGAGAAAGCGACGGGTGGGTCATCGCTGACTACAAGACCGACGCCGGGGTATCTGACCGCACTCGGCTGGAGTACTTCCACCAGCTCAAAACCTATGCGGATCTGATCAGCCGTACGCTAGGCGAGCCCGTCAAGCGCCTGGAATTGCTGTTCTTGCGGGAGCAGCACGTGCAGATTCAGACACTGAGCGTGTAAGCGTGGCTTTCAAGCGCACAAAATAGCGCGACCAACAGCTGCCCGGCCCCACCTATCTTGCGAAGGTGAGGCCGGGCAGGTGTTTTTGGGGTTTAGGCGCGGCTGGCGTAATTCGACAAATAGTCGGCGTGGACTACCGGGCGTTGTTGGTCTGCTGGTAGGTCCCCGGAGTGGCGGCCAAGCATTCCGGCCAGGGTGTGGGAGTCGTAGTTGACCTCGCCACGGCCAATCATTTGGCCTTTGGGACCGTGGATCTCAACGATGTCGCCCGGGTGGAATTCACCGGAGAAGTCGGTGATACCTACTGCCAGAAGGCTGTTGCCGCCGGCAGTCACGGCCTTCATCGCGCCCTCATCCACGCGAATGGTGCCGGAGACGTCGGCCGCATACAACGCCCAGAACTTCCAGGCGGTCAGTCGGCTGCTTTTCGGGTGGAATACGGTGCCGACGCGGGCCTCGCCGACGGCTTCGGCGATATTCGCCGCCGAGGTCAATAGCACGGGAATGCCGGAGCGGCTGGCCAGCCGTGCAGCAGAGACCTTACTGGCCATCCCGCCAGTACCAACCCTGCCACCATCACCGGCGACCACATCGGCCAGATCATTGCCGTCTTTGACTTCGGCGATAAAGCGGGCAGTCGGATCGGTGGGGTTTTTGTCGTATAAACCGTCAACATCCGATAGCAGGATCAGCGCGTCGGCGCTGGTGAGGTGGGCAACGATGGCCGCTAGTCGGTCGTTGTCGCCGAAGTTGATTTCGCCGGTGACCACCGTGTCGTTTTCGTTAATGATGGGCACCACACCCATCTGGCGCAGGCGGTCGATGGTGCGTTGTGCGTTGCGGGCGCGGGTGCGATTACCGGCATCGGCGGCGGTGAGCAACACCTGGCCGATGACTTTGTCATAGCGCGCGAAGCTGCGCCCCCACTCGTTGGCCAAAAACACCTGCCCCACTGCGGCGGTGGCCTGCTTGTTGGCCAGATCCTGGGGGCGTGCTTTCATACCCAAGGGGGCCATGCCCGCGGCGACAGCACCGGAGGAGACCACCAGCACGTCACTGCCGCGCCCCATGCGCGCCTGGAGGGCGTCGACGAAGGCGTCAATACGATCCGGCTGGATCCAAAAGTCATCACCGGTCAGGCTGGATGAGCCAATCTTGACCACGATCTTTTTTGCCCGCGCGATGCGCGCACGCACCTCGGCTCCCTCCAGGGCCACGGAGTTCTCCCCTGCCATCGGCTAGCCCTGCCAGCGGTCGCGATCGGCTTCCTGGCCGTCGCCGAAATCGAATTCGTCGATGAGGCCACGGCGCACCTGGGAGGCGCGCTTACGCTCAGCGGCGGAGACACGGCCGGATTGTTCGAGTCGGATGTCAGTGCCGCGACCGGTCAGCGTGGTGTCCACGCCAGCGGCGGTCATCGGCTCCCATTCGAAGGACACCTCACCAATGGTGACGGTGCAGCCCTCAACCGCGCCGGCTTTAAACAGGGCTTCCTCCACTCCGAGCTTGGCCAAACGGTCGCCGAGGAAGCCGACCGCCTCATCGTTTTCGAAGTCGGTCTGGCGGATCCAGCGTTCGGGCTTTTCGCCACGCACGATGTAGCCGTCCTCAACCTCGGGATCGGCCTCAATGACGAAGTCCTTCTTCCCATCGACTGCCTGCGGACGCAGGATGATCTTGGAAGTGGCTTTTTGCTTCGGCTGGTTTTTGCGGTGCTCGTTGACCATGTCCATCAGGGCGTACTTCAGCGGCTCTAGGCCCTGGTGCGCGACGGTGGAGATGATAAACACCGGCCAGCCGAACTTTTCCTTGATGTCATCCAGCAAGAACTCGGCCAGCTCCTTGGCCTCCGGGACATCCGCCTTGTTCAGGATGATGATGCGGGGGCGCTTTGCCAGATCCCCCAGCCCGGAATCGTTGCTGAGCGCGGATTCATATGCCGCTAGCTCTGCTTCCAGGGCCTCAATATCGCTGATGGGGTCGCGGCCGGGTTCCAGGGTGGCAACATCGACCACGTGTGCAAGCACGGCGGTGCGCTCGATGTGGCGCAAAAAGTCCAGACCCAGCCCCTTGCCTTCGCTGGCACCGGGGATCAGCCCGGGCACGTCCGCGATGGTGAAGGTGCTGTGCCCGACGTTGACCACGCCAAGGTTGGGCTGCAGCGTGGTGAAGGGGTAGTCGCCAATTTTTGGCTTCGCCTTGCTCAGCACGCTAACCAGGGAAGATTTACCAGCAGAGGGGAAACCCACGAGTCCGACATCGGCCATGGACTTCAACTCCAGGGTGATGTCGTGTTGTTCGCCCGGCTCGCCCTTCAATGCGAAGCCGGGGGCTTTGCGGGCGCGGCTGGCTAGCGCGGCATTACCTAGGCCACCGTGACCGCCTTGGGCTGCGATATAGCGCATCCCGTTGGTGGTCAGATCGGCAACCTGGTTGCCCTTGTCGTCAAAAACGACGGTTCCGGCGGGAACCTGCAGCACGAGATCCTCACCGCGTGCGCCGTTGCGGTGATCGCCGGCGCCATTGCCGCCGCGCTTGGCTTTGATGTGGGGGCGGAAGTGGAAGTCCAGCAGGGTGTGCACCTGGGGTGAGACTTCGAGGATGATGTCGCCACCGTGTCCACCGTTGCCGCCGTCTGGTCCGCCCAGCGGCTTGAACTTTTCGCGGTGGATGGAGGCACAGCCATTGCCTCCATCTCCTGCGATCAGGTGGAGTACTACGCGGTCTACAAAGCGGCTCATTCGCCCAAGGATACCTGACACACGCTGGAAGTTAGGTGCCCGCCGGTATGGGCACCTGGGAAAACCACCCCCAACACATTATGTCGCTTAGCTCACAATGTGGTAGGTATATGTGTCGGCCATCACCGTTTTGGGTGGCGTGCACTACCCGCGTCGTGCCACCTGTGGTGATTCCTGCGCGACACCCACCCGCCGCCGTTTTTCGTATACGAGCGCTCACGAGGAGACCCCATGAGCACACCATCACCAAAGTCCCAAGCGACGACGAGCCCCACTAACCTGCGCGTCCTCACGGGCAGCCTGGCCGGAAGCACCATCGAATGGTTCGATTTCTTCCTCTACGCCATGGCCGCTGCCATCATCTTCGATAAGCAGTTCTTCCCCACCGATGACCCGCTGGTTAGCCAGATGCTGTCCTATTTGACGCTGGCCTTGACCTTCTTCATCCGCCCCTTCGGCGGCATTGTCTTTAGCCACATCGGCGACAAGGTCGGCCGCAAAAAGACCCTGGTGATCACGCTCACCATGATGGGTGCGGCGACCGTAGCCATCGGTTTGTTGCCCACCCACGATCAGGTTGGCGTGTGGGCCCCGATCTTGTTGATCGTGTGCCGCATCCTCCAGGGCCTGGCAATTGGTGGCGAATGGGGTGGCGCACTGCTGTTGGCCTATGAGTATGCGCCGAAAAACCGGCGTGGCTTTTTCGGCTCCGTTCCTCAGACC
This sequence comes from Corynebacterium aquilae DSM 44791, assembly GCF_001941445.1. Lineage (NCBI taxonomy): Bacteria > Bacillati > Actinomycetota > Actinomycetes > Mycobacteriales > Corynebacteriaceae > Corynebacterium > Corynebacterium aquilae. The sequence continues at coordinate 2,170,758 of NZ_CP009245.1, forward strand.
GGCGTGACCGTCGGTATGTTGCTGGCCTCGTTCAGCTTCGCCCTGGTTTCCCGCCTGCCGGAGGAACAGTTCACCTCCTGGGGTTGGCGCCTGCCGTTTATCGCCTCCATTGTTTTGGTGCTGATCGGCTTGGCCATCCGTAAGGGACTGGGCGAGACCCCCGACTTCGAGCAGGCACAAGAGTCCGGCGATGTAGCTAACATTCCTCTGGTGGATACCCTGCGCGATCACTGGGGCAGCGTGCTGATTGCGGTAGGCACCAAGGTCGTGGAAACCGCCCCCTTCTACATCTTCGCAACTTTCTCGGTGTCCTACGCGGTCACCGCTCTGGGCTACGAACGCCTGACCATGCTCAACGCCGTCTCGCTGGGTGCATTCTTGTCCTCCATCATGATTATGGTGATGGGTCGAATCTCGGACAGCATTGGCCGTAAAGCAGTATTCCTGGCGGGTTCTGCCGCGACGTTCGTCTTCGCTGCCCCCTTCTTCATGATCTTGGGCCAGCAGTCCACTGGCGCAGCCTTCTTGGCCATCGGCATTGGTCTGGCTGTGGTGTGGCCCCCGGTCACCGCCACCTTGGGCACTTTGATGTCCGAGACCTTTTCGGTGCGCGTCCGCTACACCGGTGTCACCCTTGGTTACCAGATCGGCGCCGCGCTGGCTGGTGGTACCGCCCCGCTGATCGCGACCTGGATGCTGGATGCCTTCGACGGTTCCTGGCACCCCATCGCCATCTACGTCTGCATCCTGGCGATTATTGGTTTTGCCTCTGCCGCTCTGTCCCCGGTGGTGGTGCGTAAGGAATCTGAGCGTATCGCCGCCCGCGGAGACGTCGTGTCCGCCGACGCGGCATAAGGACTAGAAAAGCGCCTCCCCGCATCCATCCCGGTAAAGCGCCTCACAGGCTCTCTGAGAGCCATTTGTGGGGCGCTTTCGCATGGCTGCCCCCTTGAGTCCTCTACCCCAAGCCCGCCTGCCCCTCGAGCTCACCAGCGCTAGCTTTCTGTATCTGCCGCTCCTTGCGTTTGTGGGATTACAGATGGGTTGCCAAAAGACCTGTCTAGTATCGGTTGGTGGAGAAAGTCATGAAGTCGAACAAAGAAAAAGCCCTGGCTGTAGCCATTGTGGCGATCATTTTTATCCAAGCGATCGGCAGCGTGTTGTTTGATTATCCTTTTTGGCTCACGGGCATTGTGATCTGCGCTGCCGTGGTGGTGTTTTATCTCGCCTCGCACTCGGGTGGGGATTCTTCCTAGCGGCCGTCTAATTTGGGAGACAACGCAAAACCGCCACATCACCTCGAGGAGATGATGTGGCGGTTTGAAGCTTTTTGCCACGCCCGTGGCTCACCTGCATGGGGAGCCGGGGCGCAGTTTCCAGCCTGAAGCGTGTTTAGGCAGCAGCCTCAGCCGGCACGATGTTGATCATGCGACGGTTACGCTTGGTGGAGAACTGGACGTGACCTGCGGTCAGTGCGAACAGAGTGTCGTCACCGCCACGGCCGACGTTCTCACCGGGGTGGAACGAGGTGCCGCGCTGGCGGATGAGGATCTCGCCGGCCTTGACCTGCTGGCCGCCGAAGCGCTTCACGCCGAGGCGCTTGGACTCGGAGTCACGGCCGTTGTTGGAGCTAGATGCACCCTTCTTGTGTGCCATGTTGGTTTCCCTCCTTTAAGAGAAATTGTGAAGCCTTGAGCGGCTTACTTGATGCCGGTCACCTTGATGACGGTCAGCGGCTGACGGTGGCCCTGACGCTTCTTGTAACCAGTCTTGTTCTTGTACTTCAGGATGCGGATCTTCGGGCCCTTGGTGTGCTCGACGATCTCGGCGGTGACGTTCACCTTGGCGAGCTTATCTGCGGCGGTAGTAACAGTTGCGCCATCGACGAGCAGAACCGGGGTGAGAGCCACGGACGAACCCGGCTCACCCTCGATCTTCTCGACCTTGACGAGGTCACCTTCGGCAACCTTGTACTGCTTGCCGCCGGTCTTGACGATCGCGTACATAGGAGGGCTACCCCTTATCTAGGAAGTCGGTTCGCGCGGCGCGGGTGTGCACCGCAGCGAGTTGGACGAATGTTTCTTAGCTGCCCGTTATCTTTAGCAGCTTTTCTTTGCCACGGGCACAGCTTCGCGCAAAATTTGCGCGGTTGAGATGTACCGTGCCCCAAAAAGCCGATGTGGCAGCGACTGTCCAAGGGTACCCGCTACCACACCGGAACACCAAACCGAAAAGGTTCAGTGTTGGTTAGTTACCGCGTGTCGTACGTGACCCACGGCGCCGAGTGCGGGTAGTGCTTCCCGCGGATTCTTCCTGTTTATCCGCATTCTTGGAGCTTCGACGGCGTGTCGATCCTCGCTGTGCGGAGTCTTTTTCAACGGGGGTACCTTCGGCCTTGTCGGCGGCCACTCGACGGCGACGTCGGGTGGTTGCACCCGACTCCTTCTTTTCTTCCGCGGCGGGCTCGTCTGCGGGTGCAGACGCGCGCTTGCGCGGCTTTTTAGCCGGAGTCTTTGCTCCACCGTCGGCGTCTTGGCTATCGGCCGATGTGGTGGCGCGGCGACGGCGTCGGGAGGCTGCACCGCTGTCGGCTGCAGTATCCCCGCCATCGTTGGTGGTTTCCTGCGGCGCTGCTTTTTTCGCGGCGGCACGGCGACGCGGCTTTGCAGGGGCCTCGTCGGCGTCCTGTGCGGCGGGTGCGGCTTTCTTAGCAGTACCGGCTGCGGCTTTGCGGCGGCGGGTGCGCTGCGGGGTCGCGGGCGCGGATTCCTCCGTGGCAGCTTCCGGTTCCTCGGCGGTATCCGCGGCCAGTTCTGACAGGTCGGCAGGTACCTCCAGCACCTTGACGGCGCGGCGGCGGGTTGCCGCGCTGGCGGCAGCGGCTTTGCGGCGACGGGTGCGACGCTGGCTGGGGGTTTCACCGGTGTTGTTGTCAGTGTCGGCGGGGTTATCCGCGGGGATGGCGGTGGTGTCGTCGATGATTTCTTCTTCGATACCGTCGTCACCGAGGGCGACCTGTTCGACCTTGACGCGGCGTCGCCTGGTGGTCTCGCCGGCGCCTGCCTTGCGGCGGCGGGTGCGGGAAACCGGGGCGACGGTGTCGGCGTCTTCGGCAGCCTCTGCTGCCTGGGCGCGGGCTTTTTGGGCTGCGCCTCGGGCTACTTGTGCGTCTTGGGCGTCGTGGGCGGCAGCGTCGAGACGCTGCTGGCTGTCGCGCAGCGCTGCGGCGTTGTCGCCGCTGGCGTTTTCGGGGTAGTCCTCCGGTCGCGGTGGCACGTCGGAGCGGCTGTTGCCGCGGGTGGCGCGCTTGCGTCGTGGGGATGCCTCGTAGGCGGCTAGGGCTTCTTCGTAGGTGGAGAATTCCAGGCCGGCTGCGGCGACGTCTTGTTGCGGGGTGGCTGCAGCGGTGGCGGAGACAACCACGTCGACGTCGCTGTCGGCGTTGGCTAGTTCCCGCACCTGACGATCGGAGTCCTTCTCGGCGCGGTCGCGGGTGTTTTTTCCACGTCGCGAGGCGCCACTGCGGCGGCGAGTGCGGGAGGTGGTGTGCTCCGGCAGGTAGTCCGCACCGCTGGGCTCGTCGGGGTCTTCGTTGTCGGCGACTGCGACCGCGGCGGCTGCAATAGCTGCGATATCGGAGGCGTCGTCGTCATCGTGATCGTCGTGCTCGTGGGAACGCGCGGATTGTTTGCGGTTGCCTCGCTCCTCGTCGCGACGACGTCCGCGACGACGGTTGCGACCACCGCGGGAGTCTTCCTCGGAGGTCTGTTCGCGGTCGCTTTCGGCGTCGTCATCGGGGACGATGGCAGCGACCAGCGACTCGAGGTCTTCGTCGATGGGGCGGCGGGTTGTGCGCTTTGAGCGCCCGCGGTCGTTGTCGCGGTCTTTGGTGTCCTCGCGCCCACGGTCACGCGAGTCACGGGAGTCGCGATCGTGGTCGCGGTCGCGGTGCTCGTCACGGTCGTGGTCTTTGCGGTCGTGGTGGCCGCCGCGCTTTTTGACGTGACGTTCCGGGTCGTGGTGTTCGACCGGGTCGTCGTGGATGATCAGGCCTCGGCCTTCGCATTCCTCGCATTCGGTGGCGAAGGTTTCGATGAGTCCGGTTCCCAGGCGCTTGCGGGTCATTTGCACCAAGCCCAGGGAGGTCACTTCGCTGACCTGGTGGCGGGTGCGGTCGCGGCCGAGGGCTTCGGTAAGCCGGCGCAGCACGAGTTCTTGGTTTTCGGGCAGCACCATGTCGATGAAGTCGACGACGATCATGCCGCCCATGTCGCGCAGGCGCATTTGGCGGACGATTTCTTCGGCCGCTTCGAGGTTGTTGCGGGTGACGGTTTCTTCAAGGTTGCCGCCCGAGCCGGTGAATTTGCCGGTGTTGACGTCGATGACGGTCATGGCTTCGGTGCGGTCGATGACCAGGGTGCCGCCGGAGGGCAGCCACACCTTGCGCGAGAGCGCCTTGTGGAGCTGTTCGTCCAGTCGGTAGTGGGCGAAGACGTCTTGGCCGTCGTGGTCTTTGGGTTCGAATTTGGTGAGTCGGTCGTAGAGGTCGGGGGCTACCGATTTCACGTATGCGCTGACGGTGTTCCAGGCGCGGCGGCCTTCGACGACGAGTTCTTCGAAGTCTTCGTTGAACAGGTCGCGGACGACCTTGACCAGCATGTCGGGTTCTTCGTAGAGGGCGACGGGGCCGGAGGTTTTGTCTTTTTTGAGTTCGGCGACGCGAACTTTGATGTCTTCCCACAGGCCATGCAGGCGCAAGACGTCGGCTTCGATGTCTTTTTCGGACACGCCTTCGGCGGCGGTGCGAATGATCGCGCCGCCGGATTTCGGCACCACGGTGCGCAGGATTTCTTTGAGGCGTTTGCGTTCGGTGTCGGGCAGTTTGCGGGAGATACCGGCGTTTTTGCCGCCGGGGACGTACACCAGGAAGCGTCCGGCTAGGGAGATTTGGGTGGTCAGGCGGGCGCCTTTGTGGCCGACGGGGTCTTTGGAGACCTGGACGAGCACGTAGTCGCCGGCTTTGAGGGCTTGTTCGATGCGGCGGGAGCGGCCGCCGAGTCCGGTGGAGCGCCAGTCAACTTCGCCGGCGTAGAGCACACCGTTGCGGCCTTTGCCGATGTCGATGAAGGCGGCTTCCATGCTGGGCAGCACGTTTTGGACGCGGCCGAGGTAGATGTTGCCGACCAGGGTGGATTGGGTTTCGCTGGTGACGAAGTGTTCGACGAGGAGGCCGTCTTCGAGGACTCCTACCTGGGTGACGAGTCCCGGGTGGTCGGTGCGGCGGCGGTCGCGGACGACCATGGTGCGGTGGACGGATTCGCGGCGAGCGAGGAATTCTTCCTCGCTGAGCACGCGCTTTTTGCGGCCTTCTTCGCGGCGGTCGTGGCGGCGCCGGCGTTGTGCTTCCAGGCGGGTGGAGCCTTTGATGGCTTTGGGCTCGTCGATTTCTTCGACGTCGGTGGTGGTGGCCTCAGTGGTGGCTTCGGCTGCCTTAGTGTCTTTGTCGCCCTTGCCGCGGCTGGCGCCGCGACGGCCACGGCGGCGGGTGCGACGAGTGTCATCATCCGCGTCGTCCGCGTCGTCGGCGGTGGTTGGGGGAACGAATAGCGGCGCGGTCGTCGGCGGCTGGAAGATGGGGGTGATCATGGTGGCCGCGGGTGCTGGTGCGGGTGCTGGTGCGGGTGCGATCTCAGGGACGACGTCTTCGAGGGGTTCGGCGTCTTGTTCGGCGACGACCGCGTGGGCGAATTCTTCGGAGCCCCCGGCTGTTTCGGCGAGGTCGCGCTCAACCTTTTCTTCGATCTGTTTGATCTCGTTGGCGACGTTCTTTTCCACGCGGGCGCGGATTTTTTCCTCGTCGGGGTTGGCGGTGGTGGGCTTAGGCGTGGCCAGGGAGTCGATCAGGCGCAGCGCTTCCTCCCGGGACAGGGTGGATTGGGCAACCTTGACTAGGCCCAGCCCGTCTAGGGCGGCAATGAGGTCCTTGGAGGACGCTTTGAGCTGCTTGGCCAGGGCATGTACGCGGATTTTTTGGCCGAGGACATCGCGGTCGTATTCGGCGGCTGCTTTTTGCAGGGGGGTGGGCTCGGCAGCGTCAGTGACGGGGGCCTTGTGGGCGGCTGTGTCGGTGGCTTTGCCGCGACGACGGGTGGTGGTGCGTGCCGGTTTGGTTTCTTCTGCCGGGGCTGCAGCCGTGGTGGTGGCGGTGGTCTCAGCGCTGTTTGCCTGCTCGGCGGTCTTGCGGGAGCGGCTGCTGCGCGTGGTGGGGGCCTTGGTGGTGCGCTTGCGGGTCTTTTTCGGCTCGGCTACCTCGCCTTCAGCGCCTTCAGCTACCGCCACTTCCGTTGCTGTGGCTTTAGTGTCGGCCTTCTTGGTGGCCTTCTTGGCTGCCTTTTTGGTGGCTTTTTTCGTAGCCTTAGTGGCTTTAGTGGCCTTAGTGGCCTTGGTGGCTTTAGTGGCCTTTGTAGCCTTGGTGGCTGTGGTCGCGGCGCGCTTGCGGGTACGGGTGCGCGACTGGTTTGCAGTTGTCTCAGTTGTATCGGTGGTGTCAGCCACGAAAACTCCTTAGAGGTTTTCGCGAGGGCAACCCGCCCAAGAAAATTGGCGAACCCCCTGGGGCCACACGCCAGACGGCGCAGGCATGATTACCAGGGATTCACTCACCTGCGCTAAACACCCGGGCGCTGAACGCGTCGACGTGCTTTTGGCACGCCACTCGCGATCGCAGCCGCGCGGGAAGCGCAGTTTGTCCGTTCACTACCTGCCGGCGCTGCGCGATGGCGCGCAGCGTCCTTGGCAGGTGGTGTTCTTGTCACTTTCTCGGGAAGTGAAACCCTCACTCAAAGTGTTGGGACATCTTTTTTGTGTTTGGCCGGCGCTGCTGGAATGCGTTGTGAAGACAAAAGAAGAAGTCTTTGAGATAAACGCGAGAAAAACAGTCAAGGGCGCCGGGGCGAAACAGGTGGGGCGTGCTGGAGTAAAACGTCGACTCGTCGGGTCAGGAAAACCGCTGGCAGCTGGTTTCTTGGCAAGGGATCGATCGATCCGCAGGTCCCCATCAAAAGATGTGTGGGAAAAGTTATGAAGTTGTGGGCGTCTCCTCCGCGTGTGGCGCCACAAGGTTGCGGCTCGCGAAGGCGAGGTCATGATGAGCACCAACGCTTAGAGCGCGGCACCGCATCTCATTGTTCCACATCCTGAAGCCTCGGTGTTGGGAAGCAGCACCCAAAGTCGTCCCGCCTTCTCTCGCGCCTGTCAGCTGCGCGTTGTGCTGGCGCGGACGGTGGGTGCCGAAAAAGACTTGCCATGAACCACCCGCCAGCCCTACACTTTCCACATAAGAAAGTAAGGCTTCGGGGAAATATTCCGCAAGCTTCGGTGTATAACCTGCACCCAAACCGCAGCCATGCCACCTTCAAAGCGTGTAGAAAATTTCTACGATAACCCCAGGTTTGCCCCTTTGGAAAACAAAGCGCAGTCAAAGAGCACAGGAGTAAAAACCATGAGCGAAGACAGCACACTTCCACCCACAAAACAGCAAGCTCTCACCCAACTCGCCGCCGTCGATGCCATCAACCACGAAGTCAAAGCCGTCACAGAACTGTCCTGGCCCATCCGGATCTTCTTCGGCGCATTTTTCGGCCTCTACATCGCAACCGCCATCATCTTCGGCGCCAACTGGTTCGCCGTCGCTTTCCTCCTGATTTTGTTGCTGGGAGTGGCCTTTTTCTACCTGCGCAGCAGAAAAATCGGCGTCCGCGCATCCAGCCGCACCGAATTCGGCACCGCAGCTCCCAAGCCAAGCACCCGCACCACCGTGTCCCTTATCGTGCTCTACGCGATGACCATCGCGCCGACGTTGTTTGTCAACGACATCCACCAGGGACTATCCGGCACCACCAGGACCATCGTCGGCGCCACCGTGGGACTGGTCTACTTCGTCGCCACCACCCTTCTCATCAGTGACGACACCTTCTACCCTCGCGGCACCGCAACCAAGCACGCACCCGGGCAGGAGAAGTAGTCATGGGAGAAATCGATCCAACCATCCACCCCATCGCCAGGCTAAAAATCTGCGCCGCCCTCGCCGCAGCGCGCGCCGACGTCGACCACCGCGAAATGCGCTTTTCCAACCTAGCGAAAGTCACCGACCTCTCCCCTTCAGCGCTGTCGAAAAACCTCTCCACCCTGGAGGCAAAAAACTACATCAACCGCATCCGCGAATGGGGCACCACCAGGGACAAAGACCAAGTATGGGTCTCTTTAACCCGGCAAGGCCTGGCCGCCTATGAAAGCCACGTCGAAGCACTCAGAGAACTCGCCGGAGACATTCCCACCGAATAACGCCACAGCACACGCGCTGCAGATGACACACCACACGTCACCCGCAGCGCGTCCGTTTTTCTTAGCTATTCACCATCTCGTGCGGGCACCGAAAAGCGGGGCTCCACCCCGTCCCTGCGATCAAGCTCCAATTCCAACAGCGCACAAATCGCCCGGGACGCATCCACGCGCACCCCCTTACTGTCAGCGAGTCGAATCACCGCCGGCAACTGGGCGCTGAGCTCACAGGTATCCCCCCGCAAAAAATCCCGCTGCATCGACGTCGTCGACCCCGAAGGCATCTTGTCGGAAAAAGCCAAGGTTTGCGCCACCGCGTCCTCAGCAAGCGGCACCCCCATCGCCACACCAGTGCGATACACGTCATCCATCATGGCCTCAAAAGTAGGACGCAAACGACCATGAAGCACATCCAACGGCGCGTTGGCCGCCGACCCCAAAGCCCCAAACGTCGCCACAAACATCGCCTTCATCCACACATCAACCAAGATGTCATCCAGGAAGTCACCACCAACGCCTGAACGATTCAAAGCGGCAACCAGATCGCGGGCCGCCTGCCGGGACTGCTCATTCGTCCCCTCCAACGCGCCCACATTCAAACTCAACGGACCCGGCGTAAAAGCAATAGTGGCCGGACCAAGGTAGTGCATAAACCCACGCACCACCCCCGGAACCACCCACTGCTCCCCCACCGCATCAGCGGCAATATAGGGCGACTCCACCGAATTCTGAGTCAACACAATCGGAACGTTCGGGGGCAGATTGTCGAAAGTGTGCGCCGGATCCAGCGCTTTCGTGGCAATCACGATGCAATCAGGATTTTCCAATTCGGCGACACTACCCACCGTCGGAATATCAAGCGTCTTCTTCGTGCCCAGATCATCAAAAACCAGACCACGGGAACGCAACCGCTCATACGTCTGCCCACGAGCAACCAGCGTGACATCTTCGCCAGCCTCGTGAAGTCGTGCACCAAATGTTCCGCCGACCGCGCCGGCACCAAGGATCGCAATCTTCATACCTCGACGGTAATACAGCTCACATCGCGATGGGGTGGTTTCGCACAACACCCGCCCAAGAAAAACTACGATCCAGCGGATTGCTCTTTCACTACCCGCCGGCGACGCCGCGGCAGCAAAGTGGTGTCCGTCGCCAGCGCGGCCGCCACACCCAAAGCAATCAGCAACACCGTCGGCGCCGCCATCACCCAGGGGGCGCGCTCGGCGTAGCGAATCGACTCCGACAACACCACCCCCCACTCCGGCGAATCATGCGGCGCGCCCAAACCCAAAAAACCCAAACCAGCCAACGCCAACGCATTATGCGCCACCCGGCTTGCCGCGTGACGAACCGTTGCCGGCACCACCGTCGGCAACAGGTGAAACACCACCACCCGGGCGCGGGAGGCCCCCATCGTTTCAGCCCAACGCACATAACCGGTCGCGCGGGTTTCCTGTGCCACCGTCGCCGCATGCGCAGCCAAAGGAATCCAGCCGACCAACACGACCGCGCAGGCCGCCGTCAACAAAGAACCACCAAAAATACCGGCCAACACCAACCCGATCAGCACCGCCGGCAACGCATTCAGCGCGTCACCAACCCGGGACGCCCAGCGACCCGACAAACCCAACACCAACCCCACCAGCGCACACACCGCCGTCACCGCGACCGCCGCCCCGATGGTGTACACCGCACCGTGCGCCAAGCGAGCCAGCATGTCGCGCCCCAACTGATCAGTTCCCAGCGGATGGCTCACACTCGGCGGCAACAACCGCAAAGAGGTAGTGATTTCCAGCGGACGCAAAAGCCCCACCAACACCAACACCAGCGGCGCAATACTCAACACAAACGGCACCAACCCAAAAGGCTTCACCACTGCCGATCGGGCCGCCGCATCGTTATCGCTGCCCACCAGTGGGGCCAACAACACATTCCGGAAGATAGTGGCCGCAGCACCGGCAACAATTCCGATAGCCACCACCGTGACCAGCACGACCTGCAGCACCGGAATGTCCTGATTGGTGGCCGCCGTTAATGCAGTACGCCCAAATCCGCTGATTCCGAAGGTGTTTTCCACCAGCACCGTAGACGCCAACGTGCCGGCAAAAAACAACACGACCAACGGCGCCATCGTCGCAATACTGCGCACCGTAATAGCGCGCGCAATCCGGGTGGCGTTTACCCCGTTAATCCTCCAGGAAGCAACCCAGGCTTCCTGGCCAATGGTGTCGATCGTGATCAGTAGAACACGGCCCAATAAACCGGCCGAAGGGATCGCCAGCGCTAACACCGGCAACGCACTCATGCCCGTCACCGGCTGCCAGGCCAGCCGCAAACCAACCACCACCAGCAACACCACCGCGAGAACGAATTCCGGGATAGAACCCAACACCGCCATCGCGGTGATATCCGTGGCGCGGGCGTTTTTGCCCCGCACCACAGTCACCAATCGGGGCACAGCCAAAACAAACGCCAAAACGCATCCCACCGCAGTCGATACCGCGGCCAAAGTCGCAGAAGTCGCAAGACCTGCCCAGGCCATCTCGGTGGCGCTACGGGAGGTCGACACCCAGGAAGTACCGAAATGGCCAGAAAATGCCTGCGTTATCGACTCCCACGGGCTTGTCGGCAGGTTCAGCTCTACCCGCAGATCCTGCAGGATCTGCGGATCTGGGGCGCGTTCAGCTTCCCGCGCGCGAAACACCGCCATCGCCGGGTCACGATGCCCAATCCACGGCAGCAGGGCCGCCACCAGCAGGGCGGCCGCCAGCAGCAGCACCGAGGTGACAACGCTAGGCACCACCTGACGCGCCCAGCGCACCAGAGGCCGGCGTGTGGTGGAGGCGGTGTCCGTTGTCATGCGGGAGTCCTGTCCTAGTGATTACTTGCTGGTATCGACAGTGATCAGGCGACGCTCGAAGGGGTCATAGGTGACGTCCTTCAGATCCTTGGTCGCAATCATGGAGTACTCGTGCGCGAGCGGGATCACCGCGTTATCGCCAACAATCTGGGCACCGATTTCGGCAGCCTTCTTGAAACGTGCATCCATATCTTCAATGTCGGCAGCTTTGGTGATCTCCTGATCGATGTCCTGGTTGCAGTAACGGGACAGGTTGTAGGAGCCATCGCAGGTGTAGTCACTGGCGAGGAAGCTGACGGGGTCCGCGGCACCTAGCTGGTAGTTGCGGGAACCGATCACCGCATCGAATTCGCCATCAAGCAGTGCGGCTTCCATGGAGTTGTAGTCGGAAACCTTCACATCGACCTCAAAGCCGGCTGCGCGAAGCTGATCCGCAATCACCGAGGCAACTTCGCCAAGCTCAGGCCGCTCGGACCAGGTGGCGAGGGTGATCTTCTTCCCGGCCGGATCCGTTGCGCCCTCGGTGGTGTTGTGGGAATCAGCCGCGCTGGCCCAATCGACGGTGGGAACGAAGATTGAGCCCTTCGCATCACCGGCGTGGCCTTCGTAGATGGCCTCGATGATGTCCTTGGGGTGCACAGCCTTAGCGGCAGCAGCACGCAAGCCCGCATCCTGGAATGCGCCCTTGGCGGAGTTGAGGTGCAGGTACACGCCGCGCGGCAGCGGGGTCTGGTTGACGTCGATGTCTTTCAGGCTGTTGAGCTGAGCGATCGGCACCGCCTGGGCGAGGTTGACTTCACCAGAGCGAATGGCGTTGGAACGTGCGCCGCCATCGGTGAGGAATTCAACGTCCATCGCCTCAAGCTTCGGGGCGCCACCCCAGTAGTCACCAAAGGCCTCGGCGTGCGCCTTACCGTCGGACAGCTCAGTGATGGTGTAGGGGCCGGTGGCGGTGCCGACAACGCTGGGGCTGGCGGGGTCGGTGTACGCGGACTCGGCAAGGATGATGGTGCCTGCGTCAGCGAAGCGCTGCACGAGGATCGGGTCGGCAGCTTCCGCCTGGACGCGCACCTTGTCTTCGCCGTCGGCGGTGAAAGTCAAGGGCTTTTTGCCCAGGCCCTTCGGCCGGCTGGTGGCATCGAAGGCTGCCTGCAGGGAACGGACCACAGCGGCGCTGTTCATCTCGGTGCCATCGTGGAATTTCACGCCCTTCTTCAGGGTGAATTCGACGGTGCGATCGTCGATGCGGTTGACGCTGTCGGCAAGCCAGGGCTGGGCGACACCGTCTTTGTCGAGTTGTACGAGGGTTTCGCCCACGCCCATGCGGGTATTGAGCAGCGCATCATCAGAGAACGGGGAAAGGTGCGCGACAGGTGCGAAGGGCAGCGCGATGGCGGTGGCGTTATCGGCCGGGGCCTTGTCGGCGGCGGTGGTGTCCTCACTGCCGCAGGCGCTCAGCCCGAAGACCAGCGCGGGTACGAGGGTGATGCCGGCGAGAGCACGCAATGTGGTGGATTTTTTCACGTTTGTGTCCTTAAAAAAAAGGGGGAAGGGATGGTGAATATGCAGTTATAGACCGGAGGTTTCCCTCGGTACATTTTAGTGGGAAACTTTTTGGACTTTGGCCGATGCTGTCCGAGAAGTAGCGATGATGCGGGGCATGGCGACAGCGGAGGCCGCCATGAGTGCGGTGAGCACCACCCAGGGGGCTGCGGCGGGAATTCCGGTGATCTCGGCGTAATCGAGAAGTTCGCCGACCACCAGGGAGGACAACAGCACCGCCAGCCCGCCGAAGGAATTGAGGAATCCGTAGTAGGAGCCGAGATTTTTTTCACCGGCAACGATGCCCACAACATCGCGGGAGGTCGGCACGGCCAACATTTGCCCGGTGTGCAACAGCGTCAGCATGAAAAGCGCCGGTGCCAAAGCGCCAAACCCCGCTGGATGGTAAAAGGTGGCGGAGATGGCGACGACGGCGAATCCTAGTGCTTGCAGGGCAAAACCGATGGCAATGCTGGGCATGGTGCCGATTCGGCGGGCTAGCCGGGCGATCGGCAGCTGCAACACGAGAATCAGGATGGATGAGTAGACGAACATCCACCCAAGTGCGGTTTTGCTCCCGGTTGCCCGTTGCAGCTCCGTGGGAAGGGAGAGGTACTGCTGGTTGTAAGCGACCAGGCCGGTGGAATACGCCAGGGCAAACAGGACGAATTCCTTGTGCTTGAGCACGCGGGCGAAACCCGCGAGCACAGATTGTTGCTGGGTGGTGGTGTCGACGTGGGGCACGACCAGTAGGTGGGAGAAGAACAGGAACGCGAATATTCCAGCAGCAACGAAGCAGGTGATGTGGAAGCCCTGCTCGATCAGGGCGGCACCCAACAGTGGCCCGGTCAGTGCGCCGACGCGGGAGAAGAAAACATCCATGGCGAATAGCTGGCTGCGGGGGATGCCGCCGGCTTTTTCGAGTTGGGCGCCCCGCACCGCAAATGCTGCTTCGGCGGCTGGGGAGAATAGCGCGGCCGCGAAACCAATGAGGATAACCGCCAGGATGAGGGTTTCGATGCTGTTGGACAGCCCGGCGAGCACGAATCCGGCAACGCGGATGGCAACGCCGGTGAGCAGGACGGGTTTGATGCCGAAGCGGTCGGCGAGCCCGCCGCCGACGAAAAAGAGTCCCTGTTGGCTGAAGGTGCGCAAACCCAGGACGAAGCCGACCATGACGCCGCTGGCTGCCAGGGAGTCGGTCATGTAGTTCGCCAGGAACGGCACGACGAGGTAGAAGCCGACGTTGAACAGCATTTGAGTGACCAGCAGCAGCTGTAGTTCCAGCGGCAGTGAAACAAAAGCGCGGACTTCGCTGCCAAGATGGCTGCCGAGGCGGTAGCGCCGGCGAGAAGAGGAGCTTTGGGGCTCGGTGGGGTGCTCGTCCGGGGCTGACTGTGGGCTAGATGAGCCATCTCCGGCAGCGACGGTGGCGAGCAGTTTGCTGGGTGTTGCGCTGGTTTTTTCGGTGCGGGTGCAGGCGTTGCCGGGGTGTTCTTGGTGGTGCGGGCTGGGCCGGGTGGCGCCGGCACGGTTGGGTTGCAGGTTGAGGTTGTCCGGTGGGGTGTTCTCACTCATTGGGCTAGGACCTCCTCGGCGGCAAGTAGTTCTTTTCGGGCATCGCTGGCGTTGTCGTCGTTGGTGAGCAGCCTGCTGGCTGGGCCTTGTTCGGCAATGGTGCCGCCGTCGAGGAGCAGGTAGCTGTCGCAGATGCTGGCTGCGGCGTAGAGGTCGTGGGTGATGAGCACCAGTGCTGCGCCACTGCGTTCGATGCTGTCCAGGCACAGTTGTGCGGTGGTGTGGTCGAGGGCGCTGATCGCTTCGTCGGCGAAGATAATGTCGGGCTGGTTGATCAGTGCCCGGGCGATGGCGACGCGTTGGCGTTGCCCGCCGGATAGTTGTGCAGCACGACGGTGACCGAGGTGCGGGTCAAGGCCGAGGCTTGTAAGAAGTTCGCTGGCGGCGGGGTGGGCCTGGCGGCCGGCGCGGGTGCCGCGGGCAATGGCGATGGGCTCGGTGATGATGTCGAGGATGCTCATGTGGGGGTTGAGGCTGGCGTCGACGTCTTGGGGGATATACGAGAAGGTGCGCGGGGTGGTGGCGGTACCGCCGTCTGGGGTGATGGTGCCCATCAGCAGCCGCATGATGGTGGTCTTTCCGGCGCCGCTGCGTCCGATGAGCGCCAGGCGGTGCCCGGGATGGACATCGAGGGTGATTTCGCTGACGCGCCCGGTGACGGTGGCGTGGTCGAGTCGGGCCAGGGGGCTTGGGCTAGTGGTCGTCATGGGGTGCTCCGGCGGCGGCGATGGGCCCGTAGTGGGCGGTGAAAATGGCGCTATCTGGCTGCTTCTTTAAGGTGATGGCCGTGTCGCACAGGAATCTTGCTGCACCGTGGTGGTGGCTGATGAAGATGACTGTGGTGTTGCCGGCGGCGTGGTCGAGGGCACGCAGCACGTCGACGATGGCAACCGGGTCGAGTGCGGAGGTGATTTCGTCGGCGATGATGATGTCGGGTTGGGAGGCTAGTGCGAAGGCGATGGCTGCGCGTTGGCGTTGCCCGCCGGAAAGTTCTAGGGGGTACTTGTGGGCGTTGTCGCGGCTAAGCCCCACCTGTTCGAGGATGCTGGTGTCGCCGAGCAGCCGGATTTGGTTCTCGACCCGCATAAGGGGGTTGAGCGCCCCGAAGGAGTCTTGGGCGACGTATCCGACGCGCCCGGAGACCTGCAGGGATTCGGCGCTCACGGTGGCGGTGGTGGGGAGGAATCCGCCGATGGTGGCCGCCAGGGTGGATTTTCCGGAGCCTGATGGCCCGGTCAGTGCGACTCGTGCCCCGGCGGGGATGACGAGTTCGTCGATGTCGATGCCGACGTCGTGGTGGGCGTTGTCGTAGCGCACGCGGACGTGCTTCATCGACACCGCCGGCGGTGGAGACAGCTGTCCCATCGCAAACGATCCTCACATTCGCCACGTGGGGTCAAATACTCGTGACCGCAGTGGCAGCTCGCGGGCGCACCCAAGTAAGTGTGCGCCGTAAAACCGGTCATCTCCTGTAGGTCTCCTGGCTTCAACGCCGTCACACGGCCGCCGACACCTCGTTGGTGGCGAGGTTTTCAGGCCTTCCCGGGGGCGTGTTTGCCCCTAGTGGCCTCGCGCGGGGCGAGGCGGTTCGTGTGGTGTCGCGTCATACAGTGGCGAGTACCGCTTCCGGATTCACACCGGAGATTCCCTTGACACAGGTGATGTTGTTCTTTTCTTCCCCGGTGAGTTTACCCACCAGCTTTAGCTAATGCATGTTGGTATCAATTGAACATGCCACTGGATCGTTTCTCAGGCAGGCACTTCGTTAGCGGGGTCAGTTGGGTTTGGGCGGATGGGGGCGGCCGGCAGCTTCTGCAGCAGCAGCGGTGCAGGTCTTCTCCCCCACCCCGGCGTTGGTCGCACCCACCGCAACACGTCTCATGACGTTGTGGGATGTGGGTTTTAGGCATGAAAAATCCGCCCCGGAGCCAAGCCCAGGAGCGGATTGTGCGGTTTCGGCTATCCCCGGCGCGCGCTGTGGCGGCGTGGGGGTAGGGAAAACGAGGTTTTTAGAGGTTCGGGAACCAGATGGAGATTTCGCGTTCTGCGGACTCCGGGGAGTCGGAGCCGTGAACGACGTTGTTGGCGACCTCGAGGGCGAAGTCGCCGCGGATGGTGCCCGGGGTGGCCTTGGCGACCGGATCGGTGCCGCCGGCCAGCTGGCGCCATGCTTCGATGGCGCGGGGGCCTTCGACGACGCCGGCGATCAGCGGTGCGGAGGTGATGAACTCGACCAGTTCGCCGAAGAAGGGCTTGTCCTCGTGCTCTGCGTAGTGAGCCTTGGCGGTTGCTTCGTCGGCAACGCGCAGGTCGAGGGCGGCCAGCTTCAGGCCTTTGCGCTCGATGCGGGAGATAACTTCGCCGACGAGACCGCGGGAGACGCCGTCCGGCTTGATCAGGATGAGTGTACGTTCAGACATGCGCACCATCCTACAGGGCTATCGGTTGTGGTGGCTGCGCCTGGTGTACCCCCGGGCGTGCTTTGCGTAGTTGTCTTAGGGGGGTGGATAGCGAAACCGCCACCGGCAATGGGGTTTGCTGGTGGCGGTGTGGTGTGGGCTGCGGGGTGTGCGGCTAGGTGTGTTGGGTGGTCAACAGGCCACGCTTCATGCGTTCTATGAGGTTGGCGCGGAGGTACAGGATGAAGGCCCACACGCCGATGAAAAACAGCACCATGATGATCATGGAGTAGTGCACGAAGAAAGCGCCTACCAGGGCGATGACTTGTAGGGCGATGTTGACGATGAGGTTGATGGGTAGTCGTTGGAAGAAGGCCCAGACGAACATTGCGACACCAATGAAGGTGACAAAGAGCCAGTTTGCGGTGGTCCAGTAGGCGCCGTTGTCGAGTCGTCCGATGACAGTGAGGACGAGCAGCAGGGAGATGGCTTCCATGACGAGGGTGCCGGCCATGACTCCGTTGAGGCCTTTGAGGGGGTCTTTGGCGGGGGCGTGGCCGGGGCCGAGGGGGCCGTATTCGATGTCCTGGCCTGCGGTGCTCATGCGGGGTCCTTTCCAAACAGGGTGCGGGCCTCGCCCGCGGTGACTACCGAGCCGGTGATGACGACACCGGAGCCGGACACTTGTCCGCCTGGTTCGTCGGATTCTTCCGCCAACTCTACGGCCAAGGCCACGGCGCCTGATAGTGACTCGGCGGTGTGGACGCGTTCCTCGCCGAAGATTTCGCGGGCCATGTCTGCGAGTTCCTCGGTTGGCAGGGCCCGGGGGCTGAGGTTTTCGGTGATGACGACTTCGGTGAGGACGGGTTCGAGTGCGGTGAGGATGCCTCGGGCGTCTTTGTCGCCGAGGACGGCGAGCACGCCGATCAAGCGGCGGAAGTCGAAGTCGCGGTTGAGTGCTGCGGCTAGGGCTGTGGCGCCGTGGGGGTTGTGGGTGGCGTC
Source organism: Corynebacterium aquilae DSM 44791 (assembly GCF_001941445.1). Taxonomy (NCBI): domain Bacteria; kingdom Bacillati; phylum Actinomycetota; class Actinomycetes; order Mycobacteriales; family Corynebacteriaceae; genus Corynebacterium; species Corynebacterium aquilae. The sequence continues at coordinate 2,188,479 of NZ_CP009245.1, forward strand.
GACGAAGACGGTGGGGGTGGCGCGGACGCGTTCGAGGCGTCCGGGGGATTGCACGGCGGCGAAGCCGGCGCGGACGCGTTCGATGTCGAGGGGGCGGCCGGGGCCGGCGCCGAAGAATGCTTCGACGGCTGCGAGGGCGCAGGCTGCGTTGTGTGCTTGGTGTTCGCCGGATAGGGGCAGGAAGATGTCGTCGTATTCGCCGCCGAGCCCTTTGAGGCTGATGCGTTGTCCGCCGACGGCGAGGGAGGATTCGATGACGCCGAATTCTTGGCCGAAGCGGGCGACTGCGGCGTCGGCTTCGACGGCGCGTTCGAGGATGACGCGCAGGGCGGCTGGTTCTTGGGCGCCGACGATGGCGACGTTGTCTGGTGGGGTGAGTAGGTCGCTGGCGTCCCAGCGGGGTTTGATGATGCCGGCTTTTTCGGCGGCGATTTCCTCGATGGTTTCTCCCAGGTAGTCCTGGTGGTCGAGGCCGACGGGCATGATGACGGCGACGTCGGAGGAGATCACGTTGGTGGCGTCCCAGCGGCCGCCGAGGCCGACTTCGACGACGCCGACGTCGACGGGTGCGTCGGCGAAGGCGGCAAAAGCCATGGCGGTGAGCACTTCAAATTTGCTCATTTTGGGCCCGCCTTTGGCTTCGCTGCGGGCGTCGACCATTTCTACGTAGGGCTGGATTTCGCGCCAGGTGCGCACGTAGTCGGCGGGGCTAATCGGGGCGCCGTCGATGGCGATGCGCTCGGTGACCAGTTGGAGGTGGGGGCTGGTGGTGCGTCCGGTGCGGCGGGCAAAGGCGCGCACGAGGGCCTCGATCATGCGCACTGTGGAGGTTTTGCCGTTGGTGCCGGCCACGTGGATGGTGGGGTATGCCTGGTGCGGGGAGCCGAGGATGTCCATGAGTTCCTCGATGCGTTCCATGGTGGGGTCGATTTTGACCTCCGACCAGCGCTGATCGAGTTCCCGTTCCACCTGTGCGAGGTCCTCGAGGTCTTGCGGGGTGTAGGCGGGTTCCTCACTGTCGGCTGGTGCTGCCCCAATGGGCAGGGTTAAGCCTTGGTCGTCGACCATGACGGTGCCGGTGATGGGGGCGCTGTCGGCATCGGTGTCTTCTTCCTCGTCGAAGTCTGCGCCGAGGCCTAGTCCAGCGGCTGCTAGTGCGGCTTCTACGGCGTCGCCGTCGGTGGGGATTTGGTGTTCGGGGATGCCGGCGGCTGCGGCGAGTTGGGCAAGTGCTGCTGCCTGTTGTTCGTCCACAACACCGGTGGTGTCTTCTGTGGGGTGCTCGCGGTCGTCGGGTTCAGGGGTGGGGGTGTCGTGCATGGAGTTTCCTCACAGAATTGGGGGGAAGGTCGGCGAATACGGTGGGGGCGAGAAAACAGCGAAGCCTGCCCCGCGTTGCCTACTTGGGCGTGGGGCAGGTCATGGCGCTGCTGGTGTGGGGCGGGGCTTAGAGCTCTGCCAGGCGGGCGGTGATGCGGGCGACTTCTTCCTCGGCGACTTGGCGGCGGGCGCGGATCTTGTCCACCACCGCTTCGGGGGCTTTCGCGAGGAAGGCTTCGTTGCCGAGTTTCTTGCCGGTGGTGTCGAGTTCCTTGGTGGCGGCCGCGAGGTCCTTTTCTAGGCGCTTGCGTTCGGCTGCCTTGTCGACGGTGCCGCTGGTGTCGACGGCGATGGTGATGGTGGCCTGGCTGAGGCGCACTTCGAGTTCGGCGGAGGCGTTGAAGTCTTCGGCGGGAACGTCCACGCGGGCCAGGGAGCGCACGGCGTCTTCTTGGCCGGTGAGGTCGGCGGCGGCGAAGTCGATGCGGGCGGGCACGCGCTGGGAGGGCTTAACGCCCTGGTCGGAGCGGAAGCGGCGCAGCTCGGTGATGAGCTTTTCTTGGTCGGCCATGCGGCGGCGTGCGACGTCGTCGGTTTCCACTCCACCGTTGGTGTCCTCGGCGGTGGGCCAGGTGGCTTCGCACAGGGAGGTGTTGCCGGTCAGCGCGGTCCACAGCACTTCGGTGACGAAGGGCATGGTCGGGTGCAGGAGGCGCAGCACCACATCGAGGGCGCGGCCCAGCACGATTTTGGTGTTTTCGCCGGTGGGGGTTTCGCCGTCGCGGGGGATTTGAGATTTGGAGATCTCCAGGTACCAGTCGCACAGCTCGCCCCAGGCGAACTGGTAGAGGGCCTCGTTGGCCTTGGCGAACTGGTAGCCATCCAGGTAGGTGTCGACCTGGGCGCGGACTTCTTCCAGGCGATCCAGGATCCACCGGTCTGCGTCGGTGAGTTCCTCACGGGCCGGGAGTGCGTCGACGCGGGCGCCGTTCATCAGGGCGAACTTGGTGGCGTTGAAGAGCTTGGTGGCGAAGTTGCGGGAGGACTGTGCGGAGTCTTCACCGACCGGCAGGTCGACGCCGGGGTTGGCGCCGCGGGCCAGGGTGAAGCGCAGGGCGTCGGCGCCGTAGCGTTCGACCCAGTCCATGGGGTCGATACCGTTACCGAGCGACTTGCTCATTTTGCGGCCGTGTTCGTCGCGGACCAGGCCGTGCAGGTAGAGGTCGTTGAATGGGATTTGGGGTCGGCCGTCGGCGGCCTGGCCTAAGGGACTGTTGGGCAGTGTGGCCGCGAAGGTGGAGAACATCATCATGCGCGCCACCCAGAAGAACAGGATGTCGTAGCCGGTGACCAGTACGCTGGTGGGATAGAACTTGGCCAGCTCGGCGGTGGCGTCGGGCCAGCCCATGGTGGAAAACGGCCACAGTGCGGAGCTGAACCAGGTGTCCAGCACGTCTTCGTCCTGGGTGTAGCCCGCGGGCGGCTGCTCGTCGGGTCCCACGCAGAGGACTTCGCCGTTGGGGCCGTAGAAGATCGGGATGCGGTGGCCCCACCACAGTTGGCGGGAGATGCACCAGTCGTGCATGTCGTCGACCCAGTCGAAGTAGCGGGGTTCTTGGCTGGCCGGGTAGATGACGGTGTCTTTGGCGCGGATAGCCTCGCCGGCCATGGCGGCGAGCTTGTCGACCTTGACGAACCATTGCAGGGACAGGCGGGGTTCGATGGGTTCGCCGGAGCGCTCGGAGTGGCCGACGGAGTGGACGTAGGGGCGCTTTTCAGCGACGATGCGTCCTTGTTCGGCCAGCGCTTCGCGGATTTTCACGCGCGCTTCGAAGCGGTCCATGCCGTCGAATTGGGTGCCGGTGCCGGCGATGTGGCCGGTGGCATCCATGATGGTGGGCATGTCCAGGTTGTGGCGTTGCCCCATGGCGTAGTCGTTGGGGTCGTGGGCCGGGGTGATCTTGACGGCACCGGTGCCGAACTCGGGGTCGACGTAGTCGTCGGCGATGATGATCATCTTGCGGTCCGGCAGGAAGGGGTGGTCCAGGGTGGTGCCGATGAGGTCCTGGTAGCGCTCGTCGTCGGGGTGGACTGCCACCGCGACGTCGCCGAGCATGGTTTCCACGCGGGTGGTGGCCACGATGACGTGGGGTTCGTTGTCGTTGAGGGAGCCGTAGCGGATGGACACCAGCTCGCCTTCGACGTCTTTGTAGACGACCTCGATGTCGCTGACGGCGGTTTCGAGCACGGGCGACCAGTTCACCAGGCGGTTGGCCCGGTAGATCATGCCCTGGTCGAATAGTTCTTTAAAGATGGTCTGCACCGCGCGGGACAGGCCCTCGTCCATGGTGAAGCGCTCGCGCGACCAGTCCACGGAGTCGCCGATGGCGCGCATCTGGTTGCCAATGCGGCCGCCGAAGTCGCGCTTCCATTCCCACACCTTCTCCACGAAGTCTTCGCGTTCGTAGTCGAAGCGGTTTTTGCCCTCGGTTTCTTTGAGCATTGCTTCGACTTTGGTTTGGGTGGCGATGCCGGCGTGGTCCATGCCGGGCAGCCACAGCACTTCATAGCCTTGCATGCGCTTGCGGCGGGCGATGGCGTCCATCAGGGTGTGATCGAGTGCGTGACCCATGTGCAGCTGGCCGGTGACGTTCGGCGGGGGCAGCACAATGGAAAAGCCGGGCTTGTCGCTGGCGGGGTCAGCGGTGAAGTAGCCGGCGTCGACCCAGGAGTTGTAGAGGTCTGATTCGACCGCCTTCGGGTCCCAGGACGCGGGCAGGTTGTTGGCTCGATCATCGGCATTAGACATGCGGCCCATCTTAGCCGGTCTATGGGCGATCTTTTGTGATGGGCCGGGTTTTTGGTGGTGCCTGCGCCGGCGTGGGTGTGGCTTGGGGTGGCGGGGACTCCTGGAGGCTGGGGAGATCATTTTGGGGGTTGCTTGCCCGCGCCTGTGGCTGGGGCGGATGGTAGATGCCGACATCGTGGGCGGGGCACACAAGCCACAATTTATGTGTCGTTGGACACATTTTCTTGCGGGAAGGATTCAATGAGCGATACCCGTTCCGGGTGCAAAATATTTTCACCTACACACATTTAGCCCGCCTAGCAGCCCACATATTTAGGGTATGTACAGGCAAAACGTAGCCTAACCCCACCAATACAGCGACAGTTTTTGACAACAAAGCACGTCGCCGAGAAATTGAACAATGTTCATTTCTTGCTGTGATAGGTCGTAGACTGCCTAAACATGTCACAAACTTCAGATGATTTACAGGGGCACACAAGCGCCCCGAAGGAAATGGACACGCGGTTTTTCGGCCACCCCCTCGGACTGGCAAACCTGTTCGGCGTGGAAATCTGGGAGCGATTCTCTTTCTACGGCCTGCAGGCCGTGTTGGTGTACTACCTGTACTACTCCGTCACTGATGGTGGCCTCGGCAAGGACGAAGCGGTCGCCACTGCCGTCATCGGTGCCTACGGCGGCCTGGTGTACCTGGCCTGCATCGCCGGCGGCTGGGTAGCCGACCGCATCCTGGGCGCGGAAAAGACCCTGCTCTATTCCGCCATCGCAATCATGGCCGGCCACGTTTCCCTGTCGGCGCTGCCCGGCATGTTGGGCCTATCCATCGGCCTGGCGCTAATCGCCTTTGGCTCCGGTGGCGTGAAAACGACCGCCTCCACGGTACTCGGCTCCCTCTATGACCGCGCCGACGCCCGGCGCGACGGCGGTTTTTCCATCTTCTACATGGGTATCAACATCGGCGCCTTGTTTGGCCCGCTGTTGACTGGTTTTGTGTGGAAGGAATTCGGTTTCCACCCGGCGTTTTTGACGGCGGCGTTTTTCATGCTGGTCGGTGTCATCCAGTACATTGCGCTGCGCCGCAAGACTATCGATGTCGATAGCTTCGGCCCGACCAGCCCGCTGGAAAAGGGCGCCTACCCGAAGATTGCGGGTGTTCTCATCGTGGGTGCCTTGGTGGTGTTCGCCGCTTTCGCGTCCGGCTTGTTGACTGCTGGTCGCCTTTCGGATGCGGTCAGTGCGGTGGCTTTCGTGTCGGCAATCGTTTTGTGGCTGCAGATGTACCGTTCTGATTTGGTCTCCGAGGTCGAACGCAAGCGGCTGGTGGGCTATGTTCCGATGTTCTTGGCGACCAGTGCTTTTGCCGCGCTGTTCCAGCAGCAGTTCACGGTGCTGGCTATTTATACCGATCAGCGCCTAAACCGCGATATTTTCGGCTATGAGATTCCCCCGGCGTGGATGAATTCGATCAACCCGGTGTTCATCATCGTGTTCGCTGGTGTGTTCGCGGCCCTGTGGACCCGCATGGGTAAGCGTCAGCCGACCACCCCGACGAAGTTCGCCATTGGTCTGATTGTCATTGGTTTGGCTCCGCTGATGTTCCTGCCGTTTGCTGGTGGCGGCCCGAACTCCACCCCGTTCATGGTGATCGTGGCGATTTTGTTTGTGTTCACCATGTCTGAGCTGTTGATTTCCCCGATTGGTTTGTCGATGGCCACCAAGCTTGCTCCGAAGGCTTTCCCGACCCGCATGATGAGTTTGCACTTTTTGTCGTGGGCGATCGGTACGGCTTTGGCTGGTACTTTTGCCGGTTTCTACCACCCGGATGTGCCCTCCCAGGAGCGCATGTTCTACATCGTGACCACGGTGGTCATGATTGGCCTGGGCCTGTTGCTGATGGCGTTCCGTAAGCCGATTGAGAAGGCTTTCGGCGGCGTGCTGTAGCAGCCGCGTGCGCCTGTTGCGGACAAACCGCCCGCGTGCTCCCCGATTGTGGGGAGTGTGCGGGCGGTTGTTTTTGTGCCTTTAGTCGGCGTGATGCCGGGGGGTTAGTTGAGCTGGAAGTGTTGTTGGGGGATTTCTCGCAGCTGTTGGCGCAGTTCGAAGGCGAAGCCGGGCCATACGGCGGTGAGTGTGTTGGTGCGCCCGTCGACGTACCAGGCACCACAGCCGCCGCCTTCGGTCCACACGGTGCCTTGCGCCATCTCGGCGAGTTTGTGTGCGTAGGCGTCGTGGGCGTCGCGGCGGGCTTGGAAGGTGGCTGCGTTCCATTTCAGTGCCTGCATGGCGGCGTCTACCTGGGTTTCGATGATGTGCACCAGGGAGTTGTGGCCAAGACCGGTGTGGCGGGCGTTGACGGCGATCAGGTTGGGGAAGTCCGGGGCGAACAGGGTGTGCAGGAGCACATCTCCCCTACCCCATGCTTGGGACAGGCTTTCGCCGCGGTCGTTGAAGACCTTTTCGGCGTAGACGGGTTCGGCGACGTCGAATCCGGTGCAGAAGATCAGCACGTCGGCTTCGATGGTGGTGCCGTCGGCGGCGACGAGGGTGTGGCCTTGTGCGTGATCCAGGGCCGAGGCTACGAGTTCGACGTTGTCGCGGTTGAGCGCGTGATAGAAGTCGTTGGCAACCAGTACGCGTTTGCAGCCGGGCGCGTAGGTGGGGGTGAGTTTTTCACGGAGGGCTTCGTCTTCGATGAGGTTGGCGCGGTGGGCGTCGGCGAGTTTTTTCAGCATTGCTTGGGTGCCGGCGTGTCCGCGCATGGCCGGGTAGAGGGCTTCGCCGTGCCAGAAGCGGTAGGCGCGTTCGGCTTCGAGTGCCTCTGGCACGCGGGCGAAGGTGCGTTTTTCGGCCTCGGTGTAGGCGCGGTCTTCGCGGGGGATGATCCAGGCGGGGGTGCGTTGGAAGACGGTGACTTCGGCTGCGGTGTCGGCGATGGCGGGCACGACCTGGATGGCGGAGGCGCCGGTGCCGACGACGGCGACGCGCTTACCGGCGAGATCGACGCTGTGATCCCAGGCGGCGGAGTGCAGCACTTCCCCGGCGAAGTCGGTGTCGGGGATTTTCGGGTCGATGAGGTGCCCGGTGGCGGTGATCAGCACGGTGCAGCGGTAGCTGGCCTGGTCGGTTTTGACGTCCCAGCCGCCGTCGCGGTAGGTGGCGGATTCGAGGTTTTCGCCGGGCCGGTAGTGCTGGTCAAGGCCGAGTTCGAGCGCGGTGTCTTCGAGGTATTGGCGAATTTCTGGGCCGGTGCCGTAGACGCGGGAGAAGTCTGGGTTGGGGCGCCAGGAGAAGGAGTAGAGGTGGCTGGGCACGTCGCAGGCGACGCCGGGGTAGGTGTTATCGGACCAGCAGCCGCCGAATTGGTGGTTGCGGTCGATGATGAGGAAGTCGGTGATGCCCTGCTGGAGCAGCCCACGGCCTAATGCGATACCGGAGAAGCCGCCACCGATGACGAGGACGTGGGTGGTGATGGGGGTGGTGTTCATGATGCCTGCCTAGTTGTACTCGTTGGCGATGGTGGTGCCCGGGGCGTGCCGTTCGGGGTCGTTGAAGAAGTCCGTGAGAACCGCGGTGATTTCTTGGGCGCGTTCCATGACCACCATGTGTCCGGACTCGATGTGGCGCAGTCGGGAGTTTTCAATGGCGCCGAACAGTTGCTGTTGGTGGTGCGGTGGCACCATGGTGTCTTTGGTGCAGGACACAATTAGGGTGGGTGCGGTGATGCGGCCGACCTCCCCACTGATGTCGATGCGGGCGTTGAGGTCCATCTGGGCGCGGATGAATTCGTTGATCGGCAACGCCTCGATGGCCGGGGCGATGGCAGCCGGCGGGGTGTGCAGGATGAAGCCCGGGGAAAACGCGCAGAAGGCCATGTATTCGCGGATGGCGCCGGAGTTTTCGTCGTACAGCTTCGACCAGATGCCGTTGCGGAGTTTTTGTTGGGCGTCGGTGGTGATCCAGCCGGCGATGAGCGCCAGGGCGCCAACGCGTTCGGGGTCGCGGGCGGCAATCGCTGCGGCGGCGACCGCCCCGAGGGAGAATCCCACCAGGTCGAACTCACCGTCGGGCGCAGCTTTCATGACCTGTTCGATGATGTCGTCGAGTTCGAAAGTATCCCCGGTGGGGCTCCAGTCGATGCCGCTGACATCCCGGTAGCGGCCGAGCATCGGCGCGATGGTGCCGTAGTGGCCGGCAAAAGTTCCTGATGTGCCGTGGATCATGACCAGTGGTCGGTTCATAGCGAAGGCTCCTGTACTCGCAGGTGGATTTGCACGTAGCTTTGGACGCCACAATGTGCAATATTTGATACAGTTTCATGTATTCTCCCTCACACAATGAGCGTCGACAAGGGATTTAAGCAAGAAAGTTGTCCAACTAATGAGCGTCATTTCTAAAGCTGCTTCCGTAATCCGAGTCCTGGAAGCCATGGGGCCATGTGGTGCCACCATGGGTCAGATCACCGACGAAACCGGCCTGCCCCGCCCCACCGCCTATCGCCTTCTCGACCAACTATCCGAAGAAAACATCACCCTCAATAAGAGCGGACGCTGGTACGCCCGTAACCAACTCTCACCCCACCTGGCGGAAGACGAGTTCGGCATCGTCGACAAGTACGCCCGCGAACTCGCCCACGTCACCGGGGTGACCGCCTATGTGGCCCAGCTCGACTCCGGGCGCGCCCTGTATGTCACCCGCGCCGATGGCACCAGCCCCATCCGCGTGTTCAGCGTGCGCGTCGGAGAATCCAAACGCCTCGCCACCAGCTACGCCGGCGTGGCCTTACTTTCCCGGCTCCCCCGCCGCCGCCAGGAAGCCGAAATCGAACACGTAGCCTCCCACATCCCGACCCGCTGGATGGTCAACGGCGCACAAGCCCGACGGAAGCTGTGGGACTGCCTGAATCAGACCCTCGAGCAAGGCTGGTGCGGCACCGAGGTCTTCATCCCCCAGGTCGCAGGTCTCGCCGCCCCCGTGCCCAACACCGAACTCTCACTGACCATCTCCGGGGTGCTCAGCGACATCCCCCCAGAAACACACCCCCGCCTGGCCCCCGAGCTGCTGCGCATCTGCGCCGATCTCGGTCAAGAACTTAACGAGCTGCGCGCAGCCCGCACCCCCAGCACCTAGTCCACACACGAAAAAGAACCCCACACTGATGTGAGGTTCTTTTCACTTTGCTTGTGCTGCACTAAACAGCAAGCCTAGATCAGGCCAGCAGCCTTCACGGCGTCACGCTCGGACTCGAGCTCGGCGACGTTGGCGGCAATGCGCTCCTTCTGGAAGTCGTTGAGCTCCAGGCCCTGAACGATCTCCCACTTGCCATCGCGCGCGACGGTCGGCAGGCCGAAGATCAAGCCCTCCGGCACACCGTAGGAACCATCGGAAGACACGGCAGCGGAGCACCACTTCTCAGTGCCCTGCACCCAGTCGCGCATGTGGTCGACAGCGGAAGATGCGGCAGAGGCAGCCGAAGACTTGCCACGCACCTCAATGATCTCAGCGCCGCGCTTAGCCACACGCGGGATGAACTCGTTGAGGTACCACTCGCGCTCGACCAGGTCGGACACCTTCTGGCCGTCGATGGTGGCGTAGGTGATGTCGGGGAACTGGGTGGCGGAGTGGTTACCCCACACGACCATGTCCTCGAAGTCGGAGGAAGGCTTGCCCAGCTTGGTGCCCAGCTGAGAGATCGCGCGGTTGTGATCCAGGCGCATCATGGCGGTGAAACGCTCAGCCGGAATGTCCTGAGCGTGAGCCTTGGTGATCAGAGCATTGGTGTTGGCCGGGTTACCGACCACCAGGACGCGAATGTCATCAGCGGCGTGATCGTTGAGGGCCTTGCCCTGCGGGCCAAAGATCTTGCCATTGGCTGCCAGCAGAGCGGAACGCTCCTCGCCCGCACCGCGGGGCTTCGCGCCAACCAGGAAGGCAGCGTTAGCACCGTCAAATGCCTCCTCGGCCTTGTCGGTGATGGTGATGTTGCGCAGCAGCGGAAAAGCAGAATCCAGCAGCTCCATCGCGACACCCTCAGTAGCGCCCAGCGCCGGGGTGATCTCCAGCAGGTTCAGCTCGACCGGGGTGTCCTGGCCGTAGACATCGCCATTGGCAATGCGCCACAGCAGGGAGTAGGAAATCTGGCCGGCAGCACCGGTTACGGCAATCTTCTTAGGTTGCGTCATGGGTAAAGCTTGGTCCTTATCTGGCCGGCTTCTAAGCACCCCATTATCTGGGACACCCCAGCAGGAGCGAGAAACTTCATCATCGCCACCGTGCTGGCCAAAACCATCGGCCACGGGAGTTGAGTATTTGTTTGCAGGAAGTCACAAAAGCGACCCGCACGAACACCGTCGAACACTCACATTCGATGGGACTTTGTCTGAAGCCCGCTGACGCGGGGCGCTTTCCTGCCTTAAAGCCTAGCGGCGAACCCGGCAAGCGCGCCGCGCCCCACAACCCATGCACACCAGCGCACACGGCGCCGATCCGCGCCAGGAATCAACAATGCACCACACCCAGAGTGTGTGATTAAGACGCCGCCACCTGGGGTAGCACGCCATCTACCCCCGTACTTCTCCCCCGCCGTGCCCAAAAGGGTGCACACATGCACAAGAGATGTTCATCAAACCGAGGGGCAGAATGTGGCGAAAATCTCCCTAAAAGCAGCTTTTGCCTGAATGCTCGACTAATGGGAAAGAAAACTACCCCCGAAAAGGGCCAGGCCCCTGCACTTGTCCCCATTTTCGTGTTGCATAGTACGCAGACCACGAATTGGATCTCCTGCCGGATCACAGCACCGCACAGGCCGCTGAAAGGCGACCACCGCGGCACCATGACCCGGCTGCAGTTGGAGGACTTTTCCTTCAATTGACCAGCGGTGTTAGCGGATGACTTCGGCAGGAATCCGGATGCGGATGCCGTGGGGCTACACATCCCCGTGATCCTTTTCGTCGGCAATTCCCCGGCCACACCTACTACCACCTGCAGACAAAAGAACACAGACTCGCGCACGCTTGAACCTTTGGCTTTCGGCACAGAAAAAGTGATAGTTTTCTAGTTTCGTGCTTTCGCCCTTTGGGGTGAGATGCGCACGGGCTAGCCGGCGCACCAAGACACCGTTGCGGCCCCGCCGCAACGGCCGGGCGTGTACGCGCCATGTTTGCAGTACTACACCGCTAACTTCATACAGAAATACCCAATTTTTTTCGCTGCGACCGCAGCGAATCATGCCATCGCTTCCTCATCGCGCGGGGGCGTTGAGCTCCACCAATTAATCAACGTATGAGTTTCTTTGCCTGAAGAACCGCACGAGTGAAGAAGGGACACGACGAGCCGCAATGACGAGCACTGAAATCGATGTCGACCAGGGCACGGTAACCGTGGAAAAGGTCGTGGCTATCGCACTGGACTGCTTCGCCACCGGTGGTTTCGATGACACTCGACTCGAGTCCATCGCCCAGCGCAGTGGCATGTCCAAGCGCATGATCCATTACCACTTTGGCGACAAGCGCGGCTTGTACGTCAAGGCACTGCAGCTGGCGATTGCGCGCCTGCGCCCGGACCCCAGCGAAATGGCCCTAGAGACCGAAGTCCCCGTCGAGGCGATGGGCAAGATCGTCAACGCCATCTACGACTGCATGGTGGAGGAAGAAAACTCCGTTCGCCTGGTGACGATGGAGAACCTTTTCGGCCAGGCCGACATGCTGCGTGGCGCCCCGCTGGCGGATCAGTCCTCGGTGGTGCTGCAGATGGAACGGATCTTGATGATGGGCCAGGATGCCGGCGCTTTCCGCCCCGGTATCGCAGCCGTTGACGTGTACGCCATCGTGGCGTCTTTGTGCATGTTCCGCGTCACCAACCGGGCAACCTTCGCCAACCTCTATGGCACCGACATGACCGATGAGGAAAACCTCGATGGGATGCGCCGTCTGGTGCGCGACGCCGTGCTGGCGTTTTTGACCTCGAATATGCGCAACACCGGCGGAATGAGCTACCTGGTGGGCACTTTTGGCCAAACCGATGGTGGCGCGCAGTCGATTTACGAAGACCACAGCAGCCTGTAGAACCACCTCCTGCGCCCTCTTCGGGGCGCACACCACATGCCACTGCCCGGCAGCTTCTCTGATGTTAGGAAGCTGCCGGGCAGTGGTGTTTTGGGGTGGTGTAGCCGGAAAGACCTTCGGTGGTCTTTTAGGCGGATTTGACGTGCCGGCCAGGCTGCTCGATGAGGTTTTCCACCAGGGTGACATCTTCTTCGCCGGCGACGTAGCCGGCGGTGATGATGACCCGGGCGATTTCCTGGTCGGGAAGGTCGTACATCAGCGGCATGAGGAGGTCTTCCAGGATGGAGCGCAGGCCACGGGCACCGGTTTTGCGTTCCAGCGCCTTGTTCGCGATCGCGGTCAGCGCTTCGTCTTCGAAGACGAGCTCCACCCCGTCCATCGCGAACAGGGCGCAGTATTGGCGCACCAGCGAGTTGCGGGGCTCGGTCAGCACTTTCACCAGGGAGTCGGCGTCGAGGTTGGTGACCGTTGCGGTAATGGGCAGACGGCCGATGAATTCGGGGATGAGCCCGAATTTGACCAAGTCCTCGGGTTCCACCTTGGAGTACACGTCGATTTCGTCGAGTTCTTCCTTGGAGCGCATGGTGTTGCCGAAGCCGAGCGTGTTGGAGCCCATGCGCTTCTCGATGACTTTTTCCAGCCCGGAAAACGCACCAGCGACGATGAACAGGATGTTGGAGGTATCGACGTTGATGTATTCCTGGTTGGGGTGCTTGCGCCCGCCTGCGGGCGGCACGGCCGCAATGGTGCCTTCCAGGATTTTCAGCAGGGCTTGCTGCACGCCTTCGCCGGAGACGTCGCGGGTGATGGAGGGGTTTTCGCTGCGGCGGGCGATCTTGTCGACCTCGTCGATGTAGACGATGCCGCGTTGGGCGCGCTCAACATCCATGTCGGCGGCTTGCAGCAGGCGCAGGAGGATGTTTTCGACGTCTTCGCCGACGTAGCCGGCCTCGGTGAGGGAGGTGGCGTCTGCGATGCAGAAGGGCACGTCGAGCATTTTCGCCAGGGTTTGCGCCAGGTAGGTTTTGCCGGAGCCGGTGGGCCCGAGCAGCAGGATGTTCGACTTGGACAGCTCGACGGCCTCATCGTCATCGCTGCGCTTGGTGGCTTGATCTTCCTGGGTCTTTAGGCGCTTGTAGTGGTTGTAGACGGCCACGGCGAGGGTGCGTTTGGCTTGGTCTTGGCCGATGACGTAGGCGTCGAGGAAGGCGGAGATCTCTTTGGGTTTCGGCAGGCGTGGGCCGGCCTCGGCGGCTTGTTCAGCGTCCTGTTTGGACAGTTCTTCTTCGATGATTTCGTTGCACAGCTCGATGCACTCGTTGCAGATGTAGACGCCGCCGCCGGCGATCAGTTTGCGGACGAGTTTCTGGCTCTTGCCACAAAAAGAGCATTTGATGAGGTCGGAAGCTTCAGACATGCGTTACTTCTACCGGTCCTTTTCTTTGTGTGTTGGCCAGACGGGGTGCGGTGGGCTGGTCCCGCGTGGGCGCGGGTTTCGGCCACACTGCTGTTCAACACAGCAGGGGCGCGTTCTATGCCCGACAGCAGTGGGCGCGTGCCGCGATGGTACCGACTTACTCTAGTCGGGGTTGGGGTGTTTTCTTTGGTGGCGCGCGGGGCGGAAGGTGGGGGCGCGCAAAAACCGACGCCTCCGCGGTGATGGTGACGCGGCGGAGGCGTCGGTTGACCGGGCCCCCGATACCAAACTGGGGGCTTGCGGTGGGGGTTAGCTCTGGGCGGAGAGCTTGCGGTACTCGAAGACTTGGTCGATGATGCCGTATTCCTTGGCTTCTTCGGCGGTGAGGATCTTGTCGCGGTCGGTATCGCGGCGGATGGTTTCGGCGTCGCGGCCGGTGTGGCGAGCGAGGGTGGTTTCCATCAGGGTGCGCATGCGCTCGATTTCCTTGGCCTGGATTTCCAGGTCGGAGACTTGGCCTTGCACGCCGCCGGTGGCGGGCTGGTGGATGAGCACGCGGGCGTTGGGCAGGGCGGCGCGTTTGCCGGGGGTGCCGGCTGCCAGCAGTACGGCGGCGGCGGAGGCGGCCTGGCCGAGGCAGACGGTCTGCACGTCGCAGCGGACGTATTGCATGGTGTCGTAGATGGCCATCAGGGAGGTGAAGGAACCGCCGGGGCTGTTGATGTACATGGTGATGTCGCGGTCGGGGTCGAGGCCCTCGAGGACGAGCAGCTGCGCCATGATGTCGTTGGCGGAAGCGTCGTCGACCTGGGTGCCGAGGAAGATGATGCGCTCTTCGAACAGCTTGTTGTAGGGGTTGGATTCCTTGGCGCCGAAGCTGGAGTGCTCAACGAAGCTGGGAAGGATGTAGCGGGAGGTCGGCATGGAGGGGGTGTTCATGAGTGGGGGTGCTCCTTGGCTCGTCTGATCAGTGGTGGGGGTACGCGTGGTGGTGTTACTTGGCGTGGGTGATGACGTGATCGACGAAGCCGTAGTCTTTTGCTTCCTGGGCGGTGAACCAGCGGTCGCGGTCGGAGTCTTTGGTGATCTGCTCGACGGTCTGGCCGGTGTGTTCGGCGATGAGTTCGGCCATTTCGCGCTTGGTGTGGGCGAACTGTTCGGCCTGGATGGCGATGTCGGCTGCGGTGCCGCCGACGCCGGCGGACGGCTGGTGCATCATGATGCGGGCGTGGGGCAGGGCGTAGCGCTTGCCTTTGGTGCCGGCGGACAGCAGGAACTGGCCCATGGAGGCGGCCAGGCCCATGCCGTAGGTGGCGACGTCGCAGGGCGCGTACTTCATGGTGTCGTAAATGGCCATGCCGGCGGTGACGGAGCCGCCGGGGCTGTTGATGTAGAGGTTGATGTCGCGGGAGGGGTCTTCGGCGCTGAGCAGCAGGATTTGGGCGCACAGCTTGTTAGCGATCTCGTCGTCGACCTGGGTGCCGAGGAAGATAATGCGTTCCCGGAGGAGTCGCTCGTAGACGGAGTCGGACAGGTTCATGCCTGCTGCTGCGGATGACATCAGGGGGGAGTTAGTCATTGTCTCTCAATCGCTAATAGGAAAGTTTTTGTTTGAGCGCACGACCATGGGGTGCGCGGTGTGGGCTTCAGCCTACCGCTGTCGGCGGCGTTTCGGTGGGTTGAGGGCCGGATGTTCGCTGACAGCGTAGCAGGGTGTGAAAAAGCCCGCCCCGACCGTGTGGTTGGTGGGGCGGGCAAGGGTCATGCCGGTGCTGGCATGGGAGGGGTTTAGTTCTCCTCGGAGTCGGCCTGCTCGGCGTCTTCCTCACCGTAGTACTCGCTGGGGTCGATGTTGTTGCCCTCGGAGTCGGTGACGGTGACCTTGCAGATAGCGGAGGCGAGTGCCTTGCCGCGGCGCAGGTCGGCCATCAGGGTGCCCATCTGGCCTGCTTCGTTGATGCGCTGGATGAACTCGCGGGGGTCCATGCCGTAGTTCTGCGCGGTGAACAGGATGTGCTGGGTGAACTCGTCGTTGGTCACCTCGGGCTGCTCGATGTCGGACAGGGCATCCAGGAAGATCTGGGTGCGCACGTTGTTGCGGGAGGACTCGCGGGTCTGCTCCTCGAACTTGGCGCGGTCCATATCCTGTGCGGACAGCAGGTTGTCGAGCAGTTCTTCGTTGCCGCCGACCTGGGCGAGCAGCTGCTGCATCTGGGCCTGGGTCTGCTCCTCAACGAGGCTTTCGGGAAGCTCGAAGGAGACCTTGTCCAGGGCAGCCTTGAGAACCTCGTCGCGGATGGCCATGGCCTGGGCCTGCTTGGCGCGCTCCTCGACGGTCTCGGCGAGGTCTGCGCGGAGCTCTTCGATGGTGTCGAACTCGGAAGCTTCCTGAGCGAACTCGTCGTTAGCTTCCGGCAGGACGCGCTTCTTCACGCCCTGGACGGTGACGGTGATTTCGCCCTCTTCGCCGGCGTGGTCGCCGTTGGGCAGGGTGGCGGTGAAGGTGGCGGACTCGCCGGTCTTCAGGCCGGTGACGGCCTCGTCGAGGCCCTCGATGAAGTCGCCGGAGCCAACGATGTAGGTCAGGCCTTCAGCGGAAGCTTCCTTGATTTCTTCACCGTTGTGGGTGGCGGACAGGTCGATGGTCAAAACCAGGTCCTTGGCGGCCTTGGCGCGGGAGGTCTTCAGGGTGGAGAAGCGCTCGCGCAGGCGGTCGAGTTCCTTGTCGACCTCGGCGTCGTCGGTCTTGATCGCATCAACGGTGACGTTGATGTCTTCGAACTTCGGAACCTCGAACTCGGGGCGAACGTCAACCTCGGCGACGAACTCGACGAGCTTGCCGTCTTCGACCTTGGTGACCTCAACGTTGGGCTGGGAGATGACGTTCAGGTCGTTTTCTTCCACAGCCTGGCCGTAGCGGGACGGCAGCATGTCGTTGATGACCTGCTCGATGACCGGGCCGCGGCCGATGCGGGCCTCGATGAGCTGGCGGGGGGCCTTGCCCTTACGGAAACCGGGCACCTGGATCTGGCGAGCCAGTGCGGCGTAGGCCTGATCAAACTCAGCGGAGAGCTCGTCGAAGGGAACCTCGACGGTGATCTTCACGCGGGTGTCATTGAGCTTCTCGACGGAACTCTTCACGAGTCACACTCCTGGATGTTGAACTCACCCACCGTCTGACGCCCCATCCCCCACCCCTTAATCGGGGCCGGGAGGGCAACAAACTCAGCGGGCAAAAGCATTAGATGCAAATTACTAGTTGTCTTGTGCCCCGCGCCCCGGTACCAACTGTGTGATACCGGGGCGCGGGTGCGACGTCGGGATAACAGGATTTGAACCTGCGACCCCCTGCTCCCAAAGCAGGTGCGCTACCAAACTGCGCCATATCCCGTCGTGTTGTTGCCGAAGAAAATCCTCAACACAACAACGCTGTCAAAGCTACCCAATGAGTTCTAGCCGGCCGACATTGGGGCTGCGTTTTCACACAACACCGCCGTCATGAGCGGGCCTGTCACGAACAACGTCCACACTTAAAAACGTACTAGGAAGTCCGTGGCCCATCGGGCGTGAGGTGCAGTTTACCGAGTCTCGGGAAATGAGGTTGTACTTGGGGTGGGCATTACCCAGGACAACTTGCAAACGCGCTGTTCACAGCAGCCTTTTCCACCCATCGTCGAAATAGAACTGCCAGGCGAACCTGCACACAGCAATCCACTGACCTCCACTGACCTTTTAACCCCCAACCAAGCCCCAACAGCCCCGTCCTGTCTTCACGCGCGCTGAGTACTCCCACCCCGCATCTTCCCCGCTCCCCCACACCTCCCCTTTCCCCCTTCCCCCCTTCGCGCCGCCCACCCCTCAACGGTACGGAAGGCACGCAATCGTCGTGTCCGAGGATCACCATTTGGCCCCTGGATTCATGCCCTATGTGGAGTTTTTGCAACCACCCGGGGCGGATGTGGTAACCTCAACCGTCGTTGAAGCAGACTTCCTTGTGAGGTCGCTTTTGACGCGTTGGGAACGTCGTATAGTGGCTAATACCTCAGCCTTCCAAGCTGAAGACGCGGGTTCGATTCCCGTCGTTCCCTCCAAGCATAACCCCCGCTAGGGGCCTATTTTAGGCCCGCGGGGGTTTCTACATTCCGGGGTGCGTGTGCTGACTGTGTGCAGTGAGCTTTTTAACACAATCAGCGTCCCCACCCGCGACCTACACATGCCATCGTTGCGTGCGGACTACACCCCACCGGCAGGGCGCGGCTTTCCCCCCACGGGCCGAGGATTCGGAATGCAACCCCGCCGATCCAACCGCAACGCCAGCACAACCGGGAAGACCAGCGCCCATCTGTGCCTTCCCAGACCTTAGGCACAGTCGCGACCGGAACACCCAAGGAAGAGAAAACATGCGCACGCTTTGCGAGCGGTTTCTTCCCGTCTCGATTCACACTCAGGCGCATCGCCCGGTTGTCGCATCCCTTCAGCGACTAAGCTGCGCCGCCGAAACCCACCGCGTTTTCCCACTGTGAAGTTCCGGGTTTTACCCCACCCCCAGCCCCAGCCCCGCCACTATCGGGCGGTGATGAAGTGCCAGGGCAGGACTCCGCCTGCTCAGGGGTCGCGCAGGCCAACGCCCACGGGCGAAAAGTTTTTCTCATTGGGGGAGGTTTTAAGCATCCGAACCCCACTCCAACAGCGCCATTTACCTTATTCACAGCATGGCGACGACACGTCCACTCACGCCAAAGAGCGCCATCAGCCCCCTCTACTAGCAGATTCGCTCACATAATGCGACAAAACTAACTATCCGAAAGCCAAGCAACACACTTTTTAAACCGCACCCATCCTTAATAAATTCTTAAGTAAAGGGCGTTTCGGAGGCCTTTCCAAATGCTTTTCACACCCTTTATTCAGGGTGTGCCCATGTGAGGCTTGGGATGATTTACGACCCTTTTCTCAGATAATGCACATCCATTCTTTTTGCGCTAACCTAGGGCGCATGCAACCAAAGATCATTGACGCCAACACCGGCACCGAGCTGTGGACAGCTCGTGAATGTGCAGATGTTTCCGGCACCGCACGCGGCACTTTCACCAGCTACGCTGGCCGTGGGCGCGCACCTAAGCCTGTTGCGAAGCTTCACGGCTTGACCCTCTGGGATTCCCGCGACATTCGCGAATGGATTGATTCTCGGAAATCTGCACAAAACGCCGAATAATTTTTCCCCAACCTTGAATTGCGGGGCGAGGATGTTTTTACACATTCCTCGCCCCGCAATTTTTGTTTTTTATTTCTCAAATAAATAATTCCCCCAACGGCGCCCCTTTACCCCCTGGGGTATATTTTTACCGGCTTAACGACGTCCCCATTTTACGTCCACTATTCGGACGGTGCCTTTTAGCCTTTTCTCATAAGCCCAGCTTTCGCACCGCTGGAGGATACGTTCCCCCCAAAACACATCCCAGGCGCCGGATATCTCCATTGCCAACACGGCTCGTTTTCCATCTTTTCCGAAAAGATTTCACTTTTCACAAAACAGGCGTCCCGGCACCTCCACACACACCGCCAAGACCCCACAAAAAAGATGAAGACGAAAGTCGGCTTTAATGTGGCCGGCTTTCGTCTTCGTCTTTTTATCCCCCACCCCAAGGGGCAGGAACAATTATGGAGTTTTCCCTATGAGCGAGGGGTTTTGTGATTATTTTTCGGGCAGTGCCGGTGCAATACCGGTCTTCTCGTACTCAGCCAGGATGTCGATACGACGCTGGTGGCGCTCCTCGTTCGACCAGGGCTGCTCCAGGAAAGCATCCACGATAGCCAGTGCTTCCTCCTCGGAGTGCATACGGCCACCGATACCGATGAGCTGAGCGTTGTTGTGCTCACGGGCCAGCTTCGCGGTCTCCACCGACCAGGCCAGGGCACAACGAGCACCCTTAACCTTGTTCGCGGCGATCTGCTCGCCGTTGCCACTGCCGCCGAGCACGATGCCGAGCGAACCCGGATCGTTGACGGTACGACGTGCCGCTTCAATGCAGAATGCGGGGTAATCGTCCAGGGCATCGTACTCATGAGCACCGCAGTCAATGACCTCGTGTCCAGCCTTGGACAGGTGCTCAGCAATAATGTTCTTCATGTCGAACCCAGCATGGTCCGCTCCCAAGTAAACGCGCATGTCCCCTAGTGTAACCAACCCCACCGCCATGCACGCAGCCACGCCGTGCCCGCCGAAGGAATCTACGCCACGCAGCCGCTTTCTTTCCCGCGCCCTGCACGCCACGGTGCTTGGCCTCGGGGCCCTGCTCATGGCCTGCGCCGCACCGTCAGTACCCGGCTCAGCGATCGACCTTTCCCCCGCCCAGCAAGAGCTTGCCTCGCTACGCACCATCGATGATCCCGCGCCCGGATACCAACGCGATGCTTTCGGACAACGCTGGAGCGACGACGTCGAAGTCGACGGCGGCCACAACGGCTGCGACACCCGCAACGATGTCCTCCGGCGCGACCTGAAAAACCTAGAAATCAAAAAAGGCACCCACGACTGCGTGGCCTACGCCGGCGACTTCGTCGACCCCTACTCCGGCCAACAAGTGCACTTCCAACGCGGCCGCAACGGAAACGCCGCAGAAGTACACATCGACCACGTCGTAGCGCTCGCCAACGCCTGGGCCACCGGAGCACACCAGTGGGATGACGACCACCGCCGCAACTTCGCCAACGACCCAATGAACCTACTGGTCACCACCAAAGAGATGAATAAGTCCAAAGGGGCCAAAGACGCCGCCCAATGGATGCCACCCAACCGCGACACCTGGTGCACCTACGCCCGCACCCAAGTAGAAGTGAAAAAGAAATACGACCTCGCCGTCACAGATAAGGAAAGACAAGCCCTCTCCGCCGCGCTCTCCTCCTGCCCCACCCCATAAACAAACGGCGACTGCCCTCGTCACCAACACGCAACCAGGGCAGTCGCCGTTCAGTTCAACCAAAGCCTCAGAGCTAGTCGAAGCTGGGCATCTCGTCGCGGGAGCGCTTGAGCTCAAAGAAGTGCGGGTAGGTTCCCAACGTCAGGGCCGCATCAAACAACTCGCCAGCGGTCTCTCCGCGCGGGATACGGGTCAAAACAGGTCCGAAAAACGCCCGCTCCCCCAACTGAATAACCGGGGTACCGACGTCGTTGCCGACCTTCTCCATCGCCGTAGCGTGGAACTTCCGCAGCTGCTCGTCATACTCATCACTGTCGGCCACTGCGGCAAACTCCGCGTCCAAACCCACCTTTTCGACCGCACGGGCAATGATGTCGTTGTAGCCGCCAAAATCCTTTCGGCCACCATTGCCCTCGTTATGCACCATGTGCCCCATCACGGTGTACAACTCATCAACCTTGTCCGGGGCCTCCACCGCCACCTTGCTAAACACCCGGGCAGGCCCCAGGTTAGCTTTCATCTTCTCCCGGTAATCAGCCGGCAACTCCTCGCGCCCCTCATTAAGCACAAACAAGCTCATCGGGGCGAAAGTAACCGCAACGTCACGAACCTTTTCAACCTCTTTGATCCAACGGGAGGTCACCCAACAAAACGGGCAAGAAACATCGAAATAGAAAGTGATTGCTTGGGCATTGTTCTGGGTACTCATGAAGGGACTCCTTACTCCACTTGGGAGGTAAAACGGTGCTATTCGAAGGACACAATACAAAACGTCACACAGCGCCTGAACCGCAGATGTGCGGTCACAGCCCTGCCACTTTCACCCGGCGGGTACACCCGCCTGGAGTGTTACAGTGGTCACTATGACCTCTTTGAATTTGACCCGTGAGGAAGCGCAAACCCGCGCCGACCTCGTCTCTGACTGCCACTACGACATCGCCCTGGATCTCACCGAACAGGGCGAGACGTTTGTCTCCGACACTACGGTGCGTTTCACCACCACCAAAGCAGGAAGCACGTTCATCGATCTGCGCGCAGACAAAATCCGTGAAGCCGTCCTCGATGGCCAGCGCCTGGACAACCCGGATCCGCAGCAGGGCATCGTGCTGAGCAACATGGAACCGGGCGAGCACACTCTTCAAGTTATTGCCGATTGCGTTTATTCCCGCACCGGTCAAGGTCTGCACCGCTTCATCGACCCGGCGGACAACGAAACCTACCTCTACACCCAGTTCGAAACCGCCGACGCCAAGCGGGTGTTCACCTGCTTCGACCAGCCCGACATCAAAGCCACCTACACCATGAAGGTGACCACCCCGCAAGGCTGGAAGGTCATCTCCAACCCGGCACTCGAGGTCAACCACACCGAAAACGGCGACATTCACACCGGTGCCGTGGACTACAAACTGTCCACCTACCTGGTTGCCTTCTGCGCCGGCCCCTATCACGAGGTCACCGACTCCTGGACCGGCGCCCTGACCCACCACCCGGAAACCCCGGCCACCGAGCCGACCGAGCTGACCGTGCCGTTCGGCATCTACTGCCGTAAATCCCTCGCGCACGCCCTCGACCACGAGACCCTGTTCGAACAGACCAAGCAGGGCTTCGATTTCTACCACGCCAACTTTGGCATGGCCTACCCCTTCGGCAAGTACGACCAGGTTTTCTGCCCCGAATACAACATGGGTGCGATGGAAAACGCCGGCTGCGTGACCTTCCGCGACGAATACGTGTTTATCTCCAAGGTGGCCCGCACCCTCTACGAGCGCCGCTGCGACACCGTCCTCCACGAGCTGGCCCACATGTGGTTCGGCGACCTGGTCACCATGCGCTGGTGGGGTGACCTGTGGCTCAACGAGTCCTTCGCCACCTGGTCCGCCGCAATCAGCCAGGCAGAAGCCACCGAATTCGACACCGCCTGGGTCACCTTCGCCAACGTCGAAAAGGCATGGGCATACCAGCAGGATCAGCTGCCCTCCACCCACCCCATCGTCGCGGACGCCGGCGATATCGAAACCGTGGAGCAAAACTTCGACGGCATCACCTACGCCAAGGGCGCATCCGTATTCAAGCAGCTGCAGGCCTACGTGGGCCGCGAACCCTTCTTCGCTGGCGTGCGCAAGCACTTCGCCAACCACGCTTTCTCCAACGCCACCTTCGAGGACCTGCTCGGCGCCTTGGCGGAAGCCTCCGGCCGCGACCTGAGCGACTGGGCCAACCAGTGGCTGACCACCACCGGCGTCAACACCCTCTCCCCCGACTTTGAGGTCACCGACGGTAAATACACTCGCTTCGCGGTCGCCCAGTCCGGCGCCCAGCCGGGCCAGGGCGAAACCCGCACCCACCGCATCCAGGTCGGCCTGTACAACCTGGTCGACGGGGAAGTGAAACGTACCTTCGCGCACGCCCTCGACATTGAGGGCGCATCCACCGAGGTGCCCGAAATTGTCGGCCAACAAGCCGCCGATTTGGTCATCGTCAACGACGAAGACCTCACCTACGCGCTGATGAAACTCGACGAGGTATCCTTGTCCTTCGCGCTGGAAAACATGGACAAGATCAGCGACCCGATGGCCCGCGCCCTGATCTGGTCCACCGCCTGGGAAATGGTGCGCGACGGCGAGTTGAAGGCCCGCGACTACCTCCGCCTGGTGGCGCTGGGCGCGCCGAAGGAGACCGAGGTCTTCGTGCTGGAATCCGTGCTGAACAAAGCTGCCCTCGCCCTGGGCTCCTACGCGGACCCGACCTGGCGCGACAACACCGGCGCCATCGCGCACGCCTCCATGGTGCTCGAGGCAGCCAAAGCCGCACCGGCAGGCTCCGACTACCAGCTGGTCTTCACCCAAGCGCTGTCCAACCTGGTCTTCGGCGACGATGCCGCCCAGCTCATGCGCTCCATCCTGGCCGATGCCCCCGAACTGGAGGGCCTGCACGTCGACGCCGACCTGCGCTGGCGCGCCCTGACCTCCCTGATCGCCCGTGGCGACTACACCCCCGAGGAAGCACTGGCCGCAATCGAGGAGGAAAAAACCCGCGACAAGTCCTCCAACGGCCGCAACTGGGCCTGGACCGCCGAGGCCGCAATCAACACCGCCAACAACAAGGCAGCCATCTTCGAGGCCATCACCGCCCACGGTAAGGACATGTCCAACCTGGAGCTGCGCCACAAGGGCCGCGGTTTGACCTGGGCAGGTTCTGATAAAAACCTCACCGATCTTTCCGCCCGCTACTTCAGCGTCGCGCCGACTGTGTGGGACACCTTCGAATCCGAGGTCGCACTGCGCACCCTCACCGAGATCTACCCCAGCTGGGACATCTCCGAAGAAGGTATTGCCCGCGCTGAGGAGCTTCTCGCCGGCGAGCACACCGCAGGTTTCAAGCGCGTCATCGCTGAAGGCGCAGACCGCGTCAAGCGGGCCCTGCGCAACCGCACCATCGACGCACGTTAAAAGCACCACCAGCTTCTAGCAGTCCGACAAAGGTTTTGGCCCGGCACACACAGTGTCGGGCCAAAACCTTTTTTCGCTGCTTAGGCCAGCACCTCGTGGGCCTTTTGCAGGCACTCCACCAATGCGGCAAAACGGGTAGAGGTTGGTGGGGTATTTTCGGGGGTCATCTGCCGCACCGCGATCATGAAGTTGCCCGATTTTCCTTCACCAATAGTTAGTTCGGAGTCTGTAAAGCCCGCTGCGCGCAGCAGCTGCTCCAACTCATCACGAAGGGCCAGGTTGTTTTTCACCATCGACACCTGCGTCGCGGTGGCCTGGAAACGGATCTGGCTGACCAGGGTGCCTTCTTCACCACCCGGCAGGCTCACCTTAAACTTGGCCTCTGCCTGTCGGCCGATCGAGGTCGCTACCCGCTGTTCTCCTTCATTGACGGCCCCATAGAGCTGTTCAAACCAGTCGATTCTCTCAGACGAAATGGCGTGCTTGTCGCGCAAGACGCCGGCGACCGCATCCAGGCCATAGTTCCAGGTGACGTCGGGCTTGGAATGCGAGTTTCCAACCGCGGTGATTGCCGAGATGTGCATGCTGGCACGCAATTGTTCAAAAGCCGCCGCCTGGTTGGATTTTTCCCCTTCACCGGTGAAGATTTCGGCGAAATTTTGCAAAAACAGTTCAAATTGTTCGGCGTCCTCGCCCCGGATGCCCCATTCGGAAAGCTTGTCGAGATGTTTTTCGGAGTCGTCCTCGTCGAAGTTGATGTCGGCGTGGATGAAGCTGGCGAACTCTGGCGCATCCTGCGGGTCACCTAAGCTCATCAGGCGCCGGTTGAAGTGCTGATAGTAGCGGGGGTAGGCGCTTTGCATGCACAGGGCGGCCAGGAGACATTCTTTCCGCTGGGTTGTGGCCTGGTTGGTGTCTGTGTGCTGGTCATCGATGATGGTCAACAGGCCGAAGGTGTTAACCAGGCGCTTGAGGGAACGGGGGTTGTTGCCGATCGAATAGCGGATCGCGTCGATGAGGTGCGGGTCGATGTCTTGGCTGCTGTCGACCAGGATGCCTTCCAGCATCCCTTTGAGCAGGGAGCTGATTTCGTAGGCGTTGACCGGGACGTGGAAAGGCACCTGGATGATCTTGTCGAAAAATGCTTGCGCTTTGCGGTCGTCGAATTCGCTGCCGTATTTCGCTTTGACTCCCTGTTTGACGACTTCGAAATCGATGGCCAGCACGAAGACGCAATTTTCGACGTCGAGGAACAGTTTGAGTGCCTCCATCAGTTCCACCGCCCGGGCAGGCTCTAGGCGGTCGAGGTCGTCGATAAAGACCACTAATCGTTCGTAGCGGCCGGCCAGGCTGGTTGCGACGAGTTCTCGAAGTTCCTCGCGCAATTCGCTCAGAATCTTGGTGTTGCCTTGCAGTTCCGAGCGGGCCTGTTCGCTGAGTTCCTCGCTGCTCAAGGTGTTGGCGTAGGCGTCGATGCCGCCGTCTACGGCTTTGACCAGTAATGGGAGCAGCGGGATCACGGAGGCTGCTTCGGTGGCCACCCCAACGCCGAGGGTGCGCGCGATTTTCGCGAGGGTCTTTTTGAGTTTTTGCCCTTGCTGGGCACCCGGGGTTTCTGGGGAAATGTGGTCGATGAACTGTGAGATCAGCGCGAGGATGAGGTTGTCGCCCATGTCGAACTGGGAGTATTGCCAGGTGTTGAAGAACATGGTCTTCACCGCGGCTGGGGTTTCGGGCCGCTGGTTTGGTGGTTGTGTTTCGCCACTGTCGAGGAGTTCTCGCACCATGTTCATCAGGCTGGTCTTGCCGGATCCCCAGTCGCCTTGAATGGCCACGGTCATGGGCGTTTCGCAGCCGCGCATGAACGCCGCCAGGCCTGTCGCGTAGTTGCCGAGGTTGAGCAGGTCGTGGTTGTTGCCTTGGCCCACTGGATTGTCTGTGGCTGATAAGACGGCTGCGGCTTTGCGTCCGAACATGGTGGGTAGGCCCTTTCACGGTGTGGGGAGGTGTGTGTTCGAGCCTATCGGGGTTGCTGAAATCGGCTGTCGGGTTTTATGGGGTGCGTTGCTGGTGTGCGCTTGTTCCAGTTCACGGGGCCTGGCGCTTAAGAGCGGGCGACTCAGTTTGGGGGTAATACGGGAACGCCCCGACTTTCTGTGGGGAAAGTCGGGGCGTGCAGCAATGAGATTGCCGGGTGGCAGCTTGGTGCCGTTTAGGCGTGGGGGTGGGGGAAGGCTTCGGAGTGGTTGATGAGCATGTTGGCGACGCGCTCCATGTGGTCCCACACTGCTGCGCGGTGGGCATCATC
This sequence comes from Corynebacterium aquilae DSM 44791, assembly GCF_001941445.1. Taxonomy (NCBI): domain Bacteria; kingdom Bacillati; phylum Actinomycetota; class Actinomycetes; order Mycobacteriales; family Corynebacteriaceae; genus Corynebacterium; species Corynebacterium aquilae. The sequence continues at coordinate 2,214,756 of NZ_CP009245.1, forward strand.
AAGCTGATCAGCGGGGATCTCATCGAGGGAGGCCTTCATCATTTCCAGCCAGCGGTCTTTTTCTTTTTCCCCGATGACGAAGTGGTTGTGGCGCATCCGCAACCGGGGGTGTCCGCGGTTTTCGTTAAAGGTTTGGGGGCCTCCCCAGTATTGGGCGAGGAACCAGCGGAGGCGGTCTTCGGCACCCTCCCAGTCGTCGTGGGGGTACATCGGCCCAATCAGGTCATCTTCGCGGACGCGGGTGTAAAAACCGTGGACGAGTTGGCGGAAGGTTCCTTCCCCACCGACGCTGTCGTAGAAGCTTTGCATCTGTTGATCCATAGTCACGAGAGTAGACCTCAACAGAGGCTGACGGGGTCTGGGCGTGAGGTGCGGGACGCCATCGGAAAAAAGTGATGGGTTTCATAGAGTTTTTGTTTCGCCCGACTCATCCGATTTGAGGGTACCCCTGCCTATATGTACTGCCAGGCATCCCCCAGGCCCCTATCCAGCATTATTTGCTCATATATCGAAGTGATTGCCCACCTCGCCGCGATCGACCAGCTGAACCCAGGTCTCAATTGGGGTTGGTCACCCTACACTCACTACCCCCGGCAGGGGGAATGTTAAACCAAGGAAGTGTTTACTAACTCCCATCATTTAGATAGGGTTCACATCGTTGCGATACCGAATGCGTAACCCACGAACGACTTTTGGATCCATCAATCGATTGATGATGACCACGACCTAAGGAGCATTTCCTTGCGCCGTACCCGTATGCGCCTCCTGGCCACCGCCCTGACCGCCGCCCTCGCTTTGAGCGCCTGCAGCAGCAACGACGACTCCACCACCGCAGAGAGCACCGCCGCCGCAGCTAGCGCCGAGGGCACCGCCACTGAGGCCGCCGCCGACGAGAAGGGCACCCACACCGTCATCGATGCCGACGGCAACTCCGTGGAGGTTCCCAACAAGCCGCAGCGCGTGATTGCCACCGACAACACTGTCTTCCGCACCATCCACGACTGGGGTGTGAAGCTGGTGGCTGCACCGCAGGGCGTCATCGCCTCCACCAGCCCCTACAAGACTGATTCCTCCATCAACAACATCGGCAACCACCGTGAGCCGAACATGGAGGTCTTCGTTGCCGAGGATCCCGACCTCGTGCTCACCGGCTACCGCTTCGGCAAGTACCTGGATGAAATCAAGCAGCTGGTTCCGAACGCTGCGGTCGTGAACACCGACATCCGCAGCGGCTTCGGCGGCGACGATGTGCCTCTGGACGAGAAGCTGCGTAAGCAGACCGTCATGCTCGGCGAGGCCCTGGACAAGCAGAAGGAAGCCGACAAGCTGGTCAAGGACTTCAACGCCGCCATCGAGCGCGCCCAGAAGGCCTACAACAAGGACGAGACCGTCATGGGTCTGCTGACCTCCGGCGGCGACATCAACTACGCCGCACCCCACGTGGGTCGCTCCGTCGGCCCGGTCTTCGACATCGTCGGCCTAACCCCGGCTCTCGAGGTTGAAAACGCCTCCAAGGAGCACACCGGCGACGACATCTCCGTCGAGGCCATCGCCCAGGCTAACCCCGACTGGATCATCGTTCTCGACCGCGACGCTGCTGTGGCCGCCGACAAGCCGGAGTACAAGTCCGCCGCTGACCTGATTGCCAACTCTGAGGCACTGCAGTCCGTGCCCGCAGTCAAGAACGGCAACATCATCGTTCTGGAGCCGGACTTCTACCAGACCGAGGACATTCAGGCCTACACCAAGCTGCTCAACCAGATGGCTGAAGCCATGGAGAACGCCTCCAAGAACACTGGCGCCTAACTTATAGCCTGCGTTCTTTCGCTGTTTTTCTTCAGCGCACCGCCCGACGACGGCCGGCCACCGCTAGCGTGGCCGCCTCGCCGGGCTTTCGCATGACGCGTCTTTTATCAGTGCTCACATAACCTCTCACCCACCCCGCCCAGCGCACCCGCGCACACCCGCGTGTGGCGCGTTGTAGGCCCCAAGCCAACGCGAAAGACTCCCATGTTTCGACTCCGCTATATTGCGGCGTTTTTGTTAACAGTCGGCCTGATTGTGGCTTCGCTGTTTGTTGGTGTTTATGACATCACCGGCACTGACGATGGGTGGCGCATGTTTGCGATTACTCGCATTCCGCGCACCATTGCTCTTGTTCTTGCCGGGGCATCGATGGCGATGTCCGGTTTGGTGATGCAGTTGCTGACCCAGAACAAATTCGTCGAACCTTCCACCACCGGCACCACTGAGTGGGCGGGCTTGGGCCTGCTGCTGGTGATGATTTTCTACCCAAATGCCAGCTTGACCGAGAAAATGATCGGCGCGATTGTTGCGTCTTTTGTGGGCACGATGGTGTTTTTCATGTTTTTGCGCCGTATCACGCTCAAGTCGAGTCTGATTGTTCCGATTGTGGGCATCATGCTCGGCGCGGTGGTGTCGGCGATTTCGACCTATGTCGCGCTGAAGACCAACATGTTGCAAAACCTCGGCATTTGGTTTGCGGGTAACTTCACCTCGGTGGTGCGGGGTAATTACGAGCTGTTGTGGATCGTGGCCGTGATGAGTGTGTTGGTGTTTGTGGTGGCGGATCGTTTCACCGTGGCTGGTTTGGGCGAGGACATCGCCACCAATGTTGGTTTGAATTATCACCGCATCGTGCTCATTGGTGTCGCCATGATCAGTGTGGTCACGGGGGTGACCACGGTGGTGATTGGTTCGCTGCCTTTCTTGGGGCTGATTGTGCCGAATATTGTGTCGCTGTTTCGGGGCGATAATTTGCGCAGTAATCTGCCGTGGGTGTTCTTGTTGGGTATTTGGGTGTTGATGGTGTGTGATTTGATTTCTCGCACGATCATTGCCCCGTTTGAGGTGCCAGTGTCGCTGATTTTGGGCGTGCTGGGTGCCGCGGTGTTCATTTTCCTGATTTTGAAGGGACGAAAGAATGCTGCCTAAACGTTCCTCGGGTTCTTCGACGACGACTTTTGCTTCTCCCCGGGCGCGCCGCTTGTGGTGGTTGACGTTTGCCGGGTTGCTGATTGCCGCGGTGGGCTTCACTTTTGGTTTACTCAGCTGGAATAACCCTTTGCCTTTTGGCAGTGATGGGTATTGGCGCATCGCGAAGATGCGGTCGACGGCAATTGTGGTGATGCTGCTGGTTGCTATCTGTCAGGGTTATGCGACTGTGGCGTTTCAGACGGTGACGAACAATCGCATCATTACTCCATCAATCATGGGTTTTGAGGCGTTGTATGTGGCGTTGCATACGGCGAGTGTCTTTTTCTTGGGTGCTGCCGGTGTGACCGCTTTGCAGGGCGACGGGGCGTTTTTGTTGCAGGTTGTGTTGATGGTTGGTTTTTCTGGCCTTCTGTATGCCTGGTTGCTGTCCGGCAAGTTGGGCAATCTGCATGTGATGCTGTTGGTGGGCATCGTGTTGGGTGGCGGCTTGCGATCACTGGCAAGTTTCATGCAGCGGCTGTTGACGCCGAGTGAGTTCGATATTTTGACGGCGAAGCTGTTTGGAAATATTTCCAATGCGGAGACCAGCTATCTGAAATATGTCATTCCGGTGACGCTTGTGACGGCTGTGGTGTTGCAGTTGCGGGGTCGCACGTTGAATGTGTTGGCTTTGGGCCGGGATACTGCGAACAACTTGGGTGTGCGTCATCGTCGGGAGACGATTGTGACGCTGTTTTTGGTGTCGTTGGCGATGGCGATGACGACGTCGCTGGTGGGGCCGATGACGTTTTTGGGGTTTTTGATGGCGACGTTGGCGTATCAGCTGTGCGATACCTATGACCATCGCTTCTTGCTGCCGATGTCGGTGCTGATTGGCTATGTCATTTTGGTGGGGTCGTATTTCCTCATGCGCAATGTTTTTTATGCGGAGGGCGCCGTCACGATCATCATCGAGCTCATCGGTGGTACCACCTTCCTTATTTTTATTATGCGAAAGGGACGCTTGTGATTCGTTTGAACAACGTCGTAAAGAAGTACTCCGAGGACACGGCGATTGGTCCGATTACGTTGGATATTCCACGCGGTGGGATTACTGCTTTGGTGGGCCCCAATGGTGCGGGTAAGTCGACGGTGTTGACGATGATGGGTCGGCTGCTGACCCCGGATGAGGGCACGATCACTGTTGGTGGTTTGGATGTGGCTTCTACGCCGAGTGGGCAGTTGGCAAAGACGGTGTCGATTTTGCGGCAGGAAAATCATTTTGTGACGCGGTTGACGGTGCGCCAGCTGGTCGGTTTTGGCCGTTTTCCGTATACGCAGGGCCGGTTGACGGTGGCTGATGAGAAATACATTGACGATGCCATCGAGTTTTTGGGACTCGGTGAGCTGCAGCATCGTTTTTTGGATCAGTTGTCTGGTGGCCAGCGGCAGCGGGCGTATGTGGCGATGGTGTTGGCTCAGGATACGGACTACATCTTGTTGGATGAGCCGTTGAATAACTTGGATATGCAGCATTCGGTGCAGATGATGCGGCAGTTGCGGCGGGCGGCGGATGAGTTGGGTACCACGGTGGTGATTGTGGTGCACGATATTAATTTCGCATCTCACTATGCTGACCATATTTGTTGCATGAATAAGGGTCAGGTGACGGAGTTTGGTACCCCGGCTGAGATCATGAATGTTGAGACGTTGACGCGGGTGTTTCATACCCCGGTGCGGGTGCATGAGACGCAGGAGGGTTTGTTGGCCTCGTATTTCTAGGCCCCGTTTGATGCGAACTGCCCCGCAACCATAGGTTGCGGGGCGGTGGTGTGTGGTGGTTAGTTTTGGGGATGGGGGATGCCGACGCCGTGGGGGTAGGCGGTGGCGACTTGGGCGTCTTTGAGTGCGGGGATGATGCGGGCGAGCATTTCGCGTTTCATTTTCCACTGTTGGCCGGGGTGGGTGGGGACGTGTACCCGGATGACCATGTGGTCGGTTTCGACTTGGGTGACCCCGTCGACGACTGGTTCGCCGGCGACGAGGTGTTTAAGTTCCTCGTCGTTGGCGGCAAGGGTGGCGGCGTGCCCGATGGCGGCGAGGGCGTCTTCGACGGTGTTGGACAGGCCCACAGGCACGTCGACGCGGGCGTTGACGATTTCTTGGGTGGCGTTGCCGACCTCTGTTACTTGGCCGTTGCGGATGTACCAGCGGGTGCCGTCGATGTCGCGGATGGTGGTCAGGCGCAGGGTGACGGCTTCCACTTCGCCGGTGACATCACCAATGGTGACGGTGTCACCGACGCCGTATTGGTCTTCGATGAGCATGAAAATACCGGTGAGGAAGTCTTTGACGAGGGATTGTGCGCCGAATCCGAGGGCGACGCCGGCAACCCCGGCGGAGGCAATCAGTGGGGCGACGTTAATGCCGACGGTGGACAGGATGGTCATACCCGCCCAGGTCCACACCACAATGGCAACGGCGGATTTTCCGACACCGGAGAGGGTTTGTAGGCGGGCTTTTTGGCGGGTGCCGTCACCGCGGGCTGCACGCCGGCACAGGGTGGCCACTATCTGTCTGAAGACGATGTGCCCGATGAGGGCAAGCAGCAGGATGATGGCGATTTTGAGGGGTTTGTCAGCAAGGTGTTCAACGGTGAGTAGTTTCACGACCGCCAAGGCTAGTGGAGTTTGGCGCCAAACTTAAAAAGGGTGCCGAAAAGGGGCGCGTGCCGGTCGTTTTCAGCCTGCGCGGTGGGTTTTGTGGTGGGGTGGGGTCGCCAGGGCGCCCCGCGATTGCCCCCATCCCACCCCACCTTCCTCGTGAAGCAGACCACAAAAGCCACATAACCGGGCACCCTGCGCCGAAAAACACGGGGGCAAAAACGGGGGTAAGCGGGGCGGGAGCAATTCCTGAAAAGAAATCCTCTCGGGATACCCTAAGCGCCATGAACGCTGTACTTATAGCTGTGCTGGTGATGCTGATCCTGTCAGTGTCCCGCATCCACGTCGTCCTCGCACTGTTCATCGGTGCCCTCGTTGGCGGCATGCTTGGCGGACTCGGACTGGACGGCACCCTGGTGGCCTTCCAGGACGGTTTGTCAGGCGGCGCCAAAATTGCCTTCTCCTATGCGCTGCTTGGTGCCTTCGCCATGGCAGTTGCCGGGTCGGGTCTTCCACAATTGCTAGCTAACTGGCTGATTGGCCGGATCGGGGTTGAAAGCGATAGCGCTAAAAAGACCACCGAGACGGCGGTGAAGTTCACCATCATTGGTGGTTTGCTCGCCATGGCAATCATGAGCCAGAACGTCATCCCGGTTCACATTGCTTTCATTCCGCTGATCGTGCCGCCGCTGCTGGTGGTCATGAATAAGTTGCAGCTCGACCGTCGCCTGGTGACCTGTGTAATCACCTTCGGTCTGGTCACCACTTACATGTTCGTCCCGATCGGTTTCGGTTCGATCTATCTCAATGAGATTTTGCTCGGCAACATCGAAAGCGCCGGCCTGAACGTTGATGGCATTAGTGTGATGCACGCGATGGGCATTCCCGCCCTGGGCATGTTTGCCGGTTTGCTGATCGCGGTGTTTATTTCCTACCGCAAGCCGCGTGTGTACGCCGATCTTCCGATCGAGGGCAGCCAAACCCCGAAGGGTGCTGCCGGTGCGCTGAGCGAACTCGACCCCCAGGATGAGCCGGTCAGCCGCTACCGCGTCATCGTCGCGCTGGTCGCCATCGTGTTGACCTTCGCGGTGCAGTTGTGGATGCAGTCCACCGGATTTGAAGCCGACTCCTTGATGGTCGGCGCGCTGGTTGGTTTGGCCACCTTCCTGGTCACCGGTGCAGTGAAATGGGGCGAAGCCGACAACGTGTTTACCGCCGGCATGAAGATGATGGCCTTGATTGGTTTCATCATGATTTCCGCCCAGGGTTTCGCGGCCGTGATGAGCGCTACTGGCGCCATCGACCCGCTGGTGACCTCCACTGCGGAATTGTTCAACGGCAACAAGGCCGCCGCCGCGTTCGCGATGCTGCTGGTCGGCCTCATCGTCACCATGGGTATCGGTTCCTCGTTCTCAACCCTGCCGATCATCGCCGCGATCTATGTGCCGCTGTGTGTCTCCCTTGGGTTTAGCCCCATCGCAACCGTCGCCATCATCGGCACTGCGGGCGCTTTGGGTGACGCCGGTTCCCCGGCCTCCGACTCCACGCTGGGCCCGACCTCTGGTCTTAACGCCGATGGCCAGCACGACCACATTCGCGACTCGGTGATTCCGACCTTCCTACACTTCAACATCCCGCTGCTGATCGCGGGCTGGGCCGCAGCGATGGTGCTGTAAATTCACCTATCTTTCCATTCCCCGTGCCCCGGGCTACCACCCGGCGGGCACGGGTTTTTTCTGCCCACCCCCAGTATCGCGGCCCCTATCCGAGCGGGGTGAGCGACAGCGGGCCACCGCTGCGTTGGTACACGCTGCCCAGCCAGGTATCGACCCGCACCCAACTGCCCGCAGCACTAACCCGTGCAGTGGTGGCGGCCGCCGGAAGCTGCGCGCCTTCCAGCGGCAAGAACCCCAGCTGGCGGGCTGCCCACACCAGGCGCATCCCGATCTCAACGCCGTCCACCGTGAGCACCGTCTGGTTCAACAGGCTGGTGGGAACCCCCACGGACTTAACCTCCTGGGCGGCCGCCGCCCCCTGGTTGGCGAGCTCACGCAATACGCTGACCGGCACATCATCAACCCAGCTAAAGCCCTCCACTGGGGGCAATGCGCCCGGCCACAGTGCCGCACCACCCGCTGCCAGCATGGTCGGTGCCGCCTCCTCGACCGTGCTCGCTAGCTTCTCCGCCAAGGCACGCGCCGCCACCACCACCTGATCCGGCTGGGCCGAACCCTGGCACCGGCGCGCCGCAAACACCTCAAAAGGTGTGGTCACAAAGACCTCCACCGTGGGGGTGGGGGCCGGAAAATTCCGGGCCCGCACCGCGCACTGCTCATCCAGCTTCACAGCGCGCTGCAGCATCGCCAACAGGGACTGCTTGGAATCGATCACAGTAATCACGAAAATCCGCCTTTTTGTCTGCCCCACGGGCGACAGCGTCGGGTACTAATCAAATGAAAAAAGACCTCGCCAAGTGCAAGGCCAACCCTTGTCTAAGGGCCTGGCCTTGCACTCGATAAGGTCCATGGAAAAAGTGCTAGCTCCTGGGCCTGGCGAAACTTCGGCCAGCTAGTCCGCGTTGTCGCTAGTCTCATCGTTAGCCGGGGCACCCAGCTGCAACACCTTGACCTCGCTGGCGGTAATCGGACGCGGGGTGGAGGTAGCCACATCGACCGCCACCTGCACACACGTCACCACGGCGCACTCATTGCCATTGCGATCGAACACGGACTGGCGGGTGGTAAAGCTGGTGGTGCCGATACGCACAACACTCGTGGTGACCAGCACCTGGGTGGTATCCGGCAGGATCGGGCGGAGGTAATCGACCTCCATGTGCTTGACGAACACTGCAGGAACCGGCAGCCCCCGGCCGACAAACTCCTCCACGGCGAAGATGTTGCGGGCTTCCTGGGCTAGCTCGATGTAGGCCACATTGTTGATGTGACCGAAACGGTCAAAGTCAGACCATCGGACATCGACGTGAGTGGAATGTGCGCTCTCATTCATGGTTCACCAGTATAGGACCCGGCTGCCAAACCTTCCATCGCTGCAGGATAAGGCAAGAAAAAACACGTTTTTTAACACAAAATATTCTGCGTCACACACCACACCTCTCCTCCCCTACGTGGATCTGCACCAAGATCCCCGAATGATCCGACACCGCACAGGATGAATCATCCGCAAACACCACCTCATGACTGTGCACCCCCAACCCAGCGGAGACAAAGACATAATCAATCCGCAAGGCCTCCACATTGTCCTGCCACCCCGCAATCCGCTTATGCACGGTCGCCTCACCTAAAGTCTCATCGGCAATCAGGAAGGAATCCCGCCACATCCCACCGGCGGTGACCAGGTCATAGCCCTCCCCGCGAACACTGGCGGCATTGTTGAAATCGCCGGCGAGCACCACCGGCGCCTGCGCCCGCAACCGCTCCAACTGGGGCAACAAATGATTCCACTCCGCCCGAAAAATAAACTCATCGGCGTCCTGGTGCGGCTGGCCTAAGGGAAAACCCTGCTCGGTGGCAGGACCAAAGGCCGGATCCCGCCACCAGGAAAAGTGCCCCGAGACCACCCACACCTCCCGGCCAGCCACACCAGCATCCACCCTGGCTGCCACGCTCATCCGGCGGCGCACATTGTCGTAGTCGTAAACAGTGGAATGCGGCAGCGCAACCACCTCAGCAATCGGCCGCCGCGACAACACCGCCACCCCCTCGTCGTACTTGTCGAAACCGATATGGGCGTCCACCCACGCCCACTGCCAACAGGACTGCGAAAGCTCTTTGAGAAAACGTCGCAACACCAGGGCGTAGTTATCGGCCCGCACCTCCCGGCGCGTCCCCCCAACAAACCCCTCGGCGGCAGTGGTTTTCGGGGCGCGGCGCAGCTGGTTGACCTCCTGCAGGGCCACCACGTCAACGTCCCGGTCGACAATGAACTCGGCCAGCCGGGCAATCTTGTCTACTTGCTCGGATTCCAGCCAGGCGTGGGCGTTGAGGGTGAGAAGTTTCATGGGTTCCATCCTAGGAAAATCCCACCCTCACCTACCGCACCGCCCACAGGGCTGCGTGGGGGTTAGTTCCAGATGTCGGAGTCGATCTGGGAGTCGCGGCGCCCCCACGCCTGGAGGGCGTCCACATAATGTTTTTGGCGGGTGGTGAGTTCTTTCACCGCCTGTTTGCCGTGGGTGCTTTTGATCTTTTTGCGGACTTTGACCCGCTGTTTGCGGGTTCCGATGGCTGCGCGGATGTCGCTTAAGTCAAAGTCGAGCCCGGCGGAGTTTTCCTTCTCACGGCCAGGTCCTGCGAAGTAGTCGGCGCTGACTTTTTGGTCGACCTCTGTCAGCCAGTTGCGTTCCTGTTTCCACACCCACCGCAATACGATCACGAACACCATGATGATCAGCGGGACTTTAGCCACGAGGACGACCACGCCCATGTCTCCCTCAGGTACTGGGGAGTTCCACAAGAAGTGGAGGCTGTAGCCGCACAGGAACAGCCCGAGGAAGCGAATGATGCGTTGGGGGAGCGAGAACTGGCGAACGGAGCGTCCCACCAGGATCGCCACCCCTGTGCCCACGATCGCAGAGAACAACCAGTGGGAGGATACTCCCACCAGGCTTCGCATCACGGTCACGCTCAACGCGCCGCTGAGGTCACTGTTGGCGTTGCTCAGCGCGCTGTTGCTGGCGTAGATGATGTTTTCGAAGAGCTGGAAGCCCAATCCGACGAACCCGCCCAACAGCAATCCGTGCATGATGCGGGTGCAGGTGTGGTTGGCGATGAGCATCACCAGCATGATGACCAGCATTTTCGACCATTCTTCGGTGGTGGGTCCGGCGATAGCTGCTGACCATTTCTCCCCCACCGCATCTGGCATCAGTGCGGTAACCACGTTTGTGATCGCCTGGTTTCCGTGCAGTGACAGCCAGGTTGCCACGGTGCCGCCGGCGAGGCTTCCCAGTGCGAATACCCAGGGACGGCGGGCCCGATAGGGATCGCAGGCCAGCACCATCATCACGAACAGCACCAGGGTGATGGCAAATAGTGGGGTGGTCAGCCAGAGCGCATCTTTGGCGGCGAGAAAACCGCGGGAGACCGCGATCAAAATGCCGGAGGTGCCCACCGCTACCAGGCCGCAATAGGCCCACCATAGGGCGGATTGGGGGCGGAAAAACTCGTGTGCTCCCGCGGTGGCGTTGTGGGTGGTGTGGGGCTGTGGCTGCGTGGTTGCGGTCATGAGCGTTCACCTGCGGCTGCGTGGTCGGTGATGGTCATGGAGTCGACGAGTTGGTCGATGGGCAGTTCGGCATCCAGGTCGCTGGATAGTGCGCTGACATTGACCAGGGTGGTGTCTTTGAAGGCCATGACGCAGGGGCCAGCTTTGCCGTCGTTGGCGTCCACGATGGCGCAGTCGATGATTTCTACCCCGTTGGGCGTGGTGCGGGTGCCCTCCCCCAGCACGATGGCTTGTCCCTCGTCGGACAGGATTTTCGCGGTGCGTTTCGCGGCGGTTGCAAAATCGGTGGCATCGCCGATCGCCATGACTGACATGAGGTTGTCCCCGTCGGTGTACCTGGTGGTGCTCAGTTCGCCGGTGCGGTGTTCCACCCACCCGACCGGCGCGGTGTAGGACACCAGTTTGCCGTACACCTCGACGCTGTCCGCGCCATCGCCCGCGACGAGTTCGGTTGGGGCGTGCACCACCGCGGCCAGGGCTGCGGGGACTACCCAGGTGCAGCCTAGGAGGGCAACGATCATTAGCGCGGGTTTTATGTCGCGAATGGGGACTTTTTTCACGGCGGGGATGCTCCTTTGCTTCATTGCTTCATTGCGTCGTGGCCGTTTCACACAAACACCAAAACATTACGTCTTGGCCATTGGTGCTGGCTATCGGGGGTTGCCCTGATTTTTTGGGCACGAAAAACCCGGCCACCCCGACGGTGACGTCAGGGGGCCGGGTTTTGGCCGCTTTTTGTTAGCGGGTCAGCTTACGGTGAGTGACGCGGGAGGGGCGGGCGGCCTCCGGGCCGAGGCGCTCCACCTTGTTCTTTTCGTACTCTTCGAAGTTGCCTTCGAACCAGAACCACTTGCCTTCTTCCACGTTGCCTTCCCAGGCGAGGATGTGGGTACAGGTGCGGTCGAGGAACCAGCGGTCGTGGGAGATGACCACGGCACAGCCCGGGAACTGCTGGAGGGCGTTTTCCAGGGAGGACAGGGTTTCGACGTCCAGGTCGTTGGTCGGCTCGTCGAGGAGGATCAGGTTGCCGCCCTGCTTCAGGGTCAGTGCGAGGTTGAGGCGGTTGCGCTCACCACCGGAGAGAACCTTGGAGGGCTTTTGCTGATCGGGGCCTTTGAAACCGAAGGCGGACAGGTAGGCGCGGGACGGCATTTCGTTTTGGCCGACGTGGATGTAGTCCAGGCCGTCGGAGACGACTTCCCACACGGTCTTTTCCGGGTCGATGTTTTCGCGGCCCTGGTCAACGTAGGACAGCTGTACGGTCTGGCCGACCTTGACTTCGCCGGAGTCCGGCTGCTCGAGTCCGACGATGGTCTTGAACAGGGTGGACTTGCCGACACCGTTGGGGCCGATGACGCCGACGATGCCGTTGCGCGGCAGGGTGAACGACAGGTCCTTGATGAGGGTGCGGCCGTCGAAGCCCTTGGTGAGGTTGTTGACCTCGACGACCTGGTTGCCCAGGCGCGGCGGGGTGGGGATTTGGATTTCTTCGAAGTCGAGCTTCTTGTACTTCTCGGCTTCGGCGACCATTTCCTCGTAGCGCTGCAGACGGGCCTTGTTCTTGGCCTGGCGTGCCTTAGCGCCGGAACGAACCCAGGCGAGTTCTTCCTTCAGGCGCTTTTGCAGCTTCTGGTCCTTCTTACCTGCGACCTCGAGGCGTTCTGCCTTGGTTTCCAGGTAGGTGGAGTAGTTGCCTTCGTAGGGGTAGAGCTTGCCGCGGTCGACCTCACAGATCCACTGGGCTACGTGATCGAGGAAGTAGCGGTCGTGGGTGACGGCGAGGACGGCGCCGGGGTATTTCGCGAGGTGCTGCTCCAGCCAGAGCACGCTTTCTGCGTCGAGGTGGTTGGTGGGCTCGTCGAGCAGCAGCAGGTCGGGCTCGGACAGCAGCAGTTTGGCTAGTGCGACGCGGCGGCGCTCACCACCGGACAGGTGGGTGACGGGGGCGTCGCCGGGCGGGCAGCGCAGGGCGTCGAGGGCCTGCTCGATTTTGGAGTCGATCTCCCACGCGTCGGCGGCGTCGAGCTGCTCTTGGAGCTTGCCCATTTCTTCCATGAGCTCGTCGGTGTAATTGGTGGCCATCTCTTCGGCGATGGCTTCGAAGCGCTGCTTCTTTTCGAAGATTTCGCCGAGGCCTTCTTCGACGTTTTCGCGCACGGTTTTTTCTTCGTTCAGCGGCGGTTCCTGCAGCAGGATGCCGACGGTGGCGCCCGGCTCGAGGTAGGCCTCACCGTTGCTGGGCTGGTCGATGCCAGCCATGATTTTCAGGATGGAGGACTTACCGGCACCGTTGGGGCCGACAACACCAATTTTGGCGCCCGGGTAGAAGGCCATGGTGACGTTGTCGAGGATGACTTTGTCGCCGTGTGCCTTGCGGACACTTTTCATCGTGTAGATGAATTCGCCCATAAGTGGTTTAACTCCCAAATAAGTAATCGTGTGCGCGCTGTGTGGTGCGCGCGGGTGTGCGAGGTGTAAACATCGGCGCGAAAATTTTTTCTTCCCCGCCGCCTGTGCCTGCCCGTTAAAGAGGTGGGCGGCATGTGGCTGCGGTCGTCGCTGGTGTTTACGGGTTCCTACAGAGGGTACATCACCAGGGCAGTGTCGGTGACGACGAAGGTGACCGGGATGATTTTCGTGCCGCGCACGGAATTGCCTGGTTGCTCCAGTTCGATGGCTCCGTGCATGTGTCGGGGCCATTGGTTGAGTTCCGGCCCGTTGGGCGCTACCCGCAGCCCGTCGACGATGTGCAGGGTGGCGGGCTGGCCGCCGTAGGTGGCTTCCAGGCGGTCGGTGCGCAGGTCAAAGTGTTCGATTTTTAAGGGTTGGCCGGCGACTGTGGTGGTCAGTGCGGGGCCGCGGGGTGCGGACAGTTCGGCCGTGTGGTCTGCGCCGAGGTTGTTGAGCGCGGGGCCTAGTTCGATGTCGGCGGGGGTGAAACTCCAGTGGTGGGTGTCCATGGTGCCCAGTTCGATGTCGTCGACGGGGACGAGCATGTCCCAGGTGCCTGCGACTCCGTTGTGGGTGCCTGCCGCCCGGATGAGTCGGGTGCGGGGGCTGGGGGCGCTGACGCTGATGCCGGAGTTGAGGGCGCCGGGGATGGCGGGCAGGCGGGTCCAGTCGGGGACGGGCAGTTGGTTGGCGGCGTAGGCGGGGTTGAAGGTTTCGGCCATTTTGCTGGGCGCGGTGGGCAGGTGGTCGCGGCGATCCCAGTGGTAGCGGAAGAAGACCACATCGCTGCCGGCCCGGTCGAAGTCCCAGCTGCGCACGTACATCTCGCCGGTGTCGTTGGCGACGAGGAAGGTGGATGCGGAGGTGGAGATTTGGGTGGCTTTGAAGCGGCCGTTTTCGGGTGCGGGGACTTTGTAGGAGTCGTCGTTGGGCAGCCAGGGGTCGAGCATGAGGATGTCGCTGCCATCGCCGGTTAGCGCCGCGATCATGGTCATGCGCCCTGCACCGATGGTGTGGGGGCGGGCGGCTGCGTCGAGGTAGTGGTGGTCGTAGTTGCGGTTGTTGACGCTGTAGGACCATTTGCCCATGCCGGTGGTGGGTAGTTGGCGCCCGGGTGCTTGCCAAAACGGCGCGCCCCAGCGGCTGGTGACGTTCCATTCGGCAGGGGTGCTGGTGACCCGGTCGAGGGTGTAGATGTAGCCGTCGGTGGCGATCAGGGCGACTTCATCGTCGTCGGCGGATAGGGCGGTGATGCGCCCGCTGAGGCACCCGGGCAAAGGGACGATGCGCCAGGTGCTATCGCCGTCGATGGCGCGGGTGATGAGGTTGCCGTCGTGGAGGGCGAATTGGTAGCGCTGGTTGAAGCTGTGGGTGTTGCTGCGCAGGGCGACGGTGTGGGGCCCGGGGGCGGCTGCCCAGCTGGTGGGGATGGTGTGGGGTGCGATGCCGGGCCCGGCGAGGGGGATTTGGGCGCTGCCCACCAGGGTGCAGGTGGGCTGGGCGCTGGCGGGTGGGGCGGTGACCAGGGAGGCCAGTAGTGCTCCGGTGAGGGTGAGGGCGGTGGCCATGGCGGTGATGGTGGTGCGGTGGTCCCTGGTATGCATGGCCGTTGAGTATAGGGGGTGAGGGTGGGTGGGTTTTATTTGATGGCGGTCAGCTGGGGCGGGTGAGGTTGGTGGGGCGGGTGGTTGGTGAGTTTGGGGCTGCGGTTGTGGGCCCGGGGTGTGGGTTGCGCGTCGCGGTCGTTGTAGCGGGGTTCGATGGTGGAGGAGTCGATCCAGGTGTGCAGTCCTTGGTCGTCGAGGGATTGGTACTGTTCGCGCTGTTGAATGTCGGCGCTGCCGTGCGGGGTGGGTTCGGGCACGAGATAGCGGTTGAGGTCGGGGCCGATGGCGTGCGCTTTGAGGACGGTGGTGGAGCGGTGTTCGCCGCGCTCGTTGTCGTATTCGTGGGTGACGAGCGTGCCGACGACGATGACGTTCATCAGTTTGCTCAAGCTGCGGCGGGCGTTTTCGGCGAGCTGCCCCCAGGCTTCGACGGTGAGCCAGAGGCTGTCTTGTTCGATCCATTGGCCGTCGGCGGTGCGGGCGGATTTGGTGGCTTTGAGGCGGAATTTGGTCACGCCTTGGTTGGGGGCGGTTTGTTTGTAGTGCGGGTCGGAGCAGATCATGCCGACGGCGGTAAAGGAGTGCAGGGCCATGGGGGACCTTTCTGTGGGATAAGGGGTGTGGCTGCCATGCAAGCAGCTGGCCGTCGGCGGGCTAGGGGGTGCGGGCAGATGGGTGTGGATTGTTGGTGCGGTGGCCGGTTCAAGGTGGGGTTTGTGCACACTGTGCCCAGCTGGGTGTTGCGGGAAAACCCTGCGCCGCCCCCTACCCTTTCGGGCACCCTCGTTGTGGTGTGTTTTGGGTGTTTGTGGGGGTTTTGGTGGATTTGTGAGGCTTTTGTGGCCGCCGGTGGGGATCTGCGGCCCTAGGGTGATCCTCATGACAGCTACGAAGGTAAAAGTTTTGGCCCCGGTGTTGGCGTGCGCCCTGTTGGGCGTGGCGGGGTGTGGCGGCACCAGCATTGAGGATTTGCCACCCGCCCAGGCATCGTTTGCGCGCACCCTCCCGACGGAGGACGTAGAGAAGTTTTTGGACTTGTCCAGCGATGCAGAACGCACACGGTTCATGTCGAACTACTCCTACGACGAGTCCTCGTTAACTCCGAGCGAGTTGGCGTTTTATAAGGATTTGAGCTTCTCGGAGCAGCAGCGTTTCTTGCGGCTTGCGCCGAGTGAGCGCAGCGATTTCGTGTTGGACAAAAAGCGCGAGCAGGAAGCCCAGCGCCAGCGAGAATACGAGCAGCAGCTGCGCCAGCAGGAATATCAGCGCCAGGAGCAGCAGCGCCAGTTTGAGCGCCAGCAACAGCAGCGGGAGGCCGAACAGCGGCGCGCCCAGCAGGAGCGTGAGCGCCAACAACAACAGCAGCAGCAACAGCGCCAGCAACAACAGCAACAGCAACAGCAGCGCCAACAGCAACAGCAGCAGGCGTGGCCGGATCCGCCCTACCCCGCCCCGGGCGGCAACTACCCCATGGAGTGGGCCACCCTTGGGCCCTACGCTTCCCAGTGGACGTGCGATCAGGCCACCAGTTCCTGGCCGGCCGATGCCAGCTACTGCTTCAGCCACGGCGGCAGCTGGTACTACTACGGCCTGCGGCAGGCCCGCTAGCGCGCACTAGCCGCACCCACATACGCCAAACCCGCGCTCGACACACGTTCTGAGCGCGGGTTTTAGTGTTTTCCCCAAAGCGGGTTTTTAACTGTCGCGGGGGTTATTGCGGGGGCTGTTGCGCACGTCGCTGTCGTAGTAGTCGGCCTCAGGATTGATGCCCTGATTCATAGCGGCCAGCATCTCGTTATAGGCGGCCATATCCGCATCATCGGTGGCATCGGCGCGACGATCATAGGACTTCATCTGCCGCTTATCATCGGTCCACCATTGATTGACGATGACGATGTAGACGATCAGCAGCGGAAACTGCCCCGACGCCCAAGCCACACCACCGCCGACCAGCTGGTCTTGCAGCAGATCCGGATTCCAGGGCAAGCCCAGGGTGGAATAGAAGTCATAAGCCAACACGGTCTGCAGCATCATCAGGGTGACACCGAAGAACATGTGGATCGGCAGGGAGAACGTCAGCCACATGAGTTTGATCTTCGGATCCGTGCGACGCGGCGCGGGGTCGACACCGATGAGTTCCCAAAAGTAGATGCTGCCGGAAATGAGGAACATGAAGTTCATGCCCAGGTGGCCGGCGTGCTCACTGACGGCAAAGGAATAGATGGAATCCAGGTACAGCCCGTAGAAGGCAACCAGGAACTGGATGGTATTAACCGCCGGGTGGGTCACGAAACGCATGACGGGGTTGTCGATGAGCACCCCCAGCCAGGCCCGGGGGCCTGGCTCACCGTCGGCGGCCGGCTGGATAGCCTCCCGCCACAAGGTGATCGGCCCGCCCAGCACCCAAAACACGGGCACCCCCATGGACAGGATCATGTGGCCGACCATGTGCATGGAGAACAACGCCGGCATGTACAAACCAATCCCGGAGCACATAGTGACCAGCAGCATGATGTTGCCGCCGATAAACCAGGCGGTGCGCCACCACGGCCAGTCAAAGCCTTGGGCCTTCACCCGCAGCACACCCCAGATATACGCCCACGTCAACAGGATCGCCAAGGTGCCAAACATGATGTCGAAACGCCACATGGTCCACACGTTGGTCCAGGTGGGGGCGACAAACAGCTTGTAGCCAAGCTGGATATCCATGGTGTTGATATCCGGAATCCGCGGCGGGGGCGGCGGGGTGCGCGACAACGCCACAGCCACCCCCACCGTCGCCGCCATCAGGGCGACCTCCACGGCGGCGATACGCCGAAACAGCACCGGGTTCGTTTCCAACTGGGGGATAGTGATCTTGCGGTGATAGAGACCAAAACCAGCCAACGCGATCACGGCGACAGCCTTGATAGCAATCAGGCGGCCATAACCCGTGGTCAACCAGTCACTAAAACTCAGCCGAATGGCAGCGTTAATCAGACCCGAAATCGCCATCCCGACCGCAGAAGCAAACGCCAAGATGGAATACCGGCGTACCGCAGTCTCCATCCCCTCACCCTTGCGCCGACCGTGCGCAATCAGGGCGATCAGTCCGCCAATCCACAGCCCGACGAACAACAAGTGCCACAGGTAGGAGTTGGTGCCGTAATCGTGGTCGCCGCCGGTGGCGGAGTGGCCTTCCAAACCCAACGGCACAAACAAGAAAAACGCACCCACCAGCCACACAGGCTGCATGATCCAGCGGGTGGACAACAACGCCCCCACACCCGTGATCACACCGATGATGGCCACCGCCACAAACGCCACCGACGTCGACACCTGGCCCAAGGCCACCGACCAGTTTTCGGGTTTGATTGCCGTGCCCAAGGTCTCACCGGACACATCGGACAGATACATCGGCACCAACAACAGCGCCAGCACAGCAGTCACCAGACACGCCCACGCGCCAGTGCGGGCGGCAATACTGCCATCCACCCCCAAACGCGCCCCCTTCAACGCCTGCACCAGCGGATCCTGGCCCGGGCGATACTTCCACGCGATCCCCGCAGCATCCAAGGTGTCAGCCGGCCCGCCGTGAGCAGAATCCTCATCCAGGACCTCCTTGCCCTCCCGCAGGCGGCGGGCATCGCCGCGCGCATGGCGGTGAAACAGGCGAGAATCCTCAAACACCCCAACATCCACCCGGGGGCTGACCAAAAAACTCGACAACAAAAACGAGCCAATCGCCACACACGTACTCACCACCGCAGCACCGCGCACCAGCGGCAAACCAGCAGTAGTCAACGGGCCCGGATCAGGAATACCCAGCAGCGCCAGCGACTCCGCCAAAAAACCCGCAGCAATAACCGCGGCAACAACACCGGCAACGAGCGCGAACGCCACAAACAGCGGCCAGGAACCGCGGGCACGACCACCCGCGCCGGCTGCAGGCGGGGACGCAGGACTATCAGGGAATCCATCATCCGTTGTCACAGGGGCAATCTCAGACATGAGTCTTAGGGTAGTGCCGAATAGGTTCCGTGGGGTAAACTGAGCGTTCGCTGCCACCGCCACAGGTGACGGCGACTTTTCATGTTTTCATGAAAACACTCAAGCCCCCTTAGCTCAGTGGATTAGAGCAACCGGCTTCTACCCGGCAGGTCGCAGGTTCGAATCCTGCAGGGGGCGCAACCACACGCGTGCCCGACCCCACCACCAGGGGGCGGGCACATTTGTCATATAACCCCCACCCCCACAGCACTGACCCCCACAGCACAAACCTCCACAGCACCCAGCCCGCCACCCACCACCCACCACGGCTGCTATCACGGGGCAAACCCGCCCACGGCAGGTAGGGTTAAAAACCAACCACGCTGCCGACTACCTGCAGGAGAAACCCCACATGGCACTGCCCACACCCCGCGAACACGCCTACGCCATCATCACCGGCGCCAGCCAAGGCATCGGCGAAGCCATGGCCCGCGACCTAGCCAGCATGGGACACAACGTCATCCTCGTCGCCCGCCGCAAAGACATCCTGGACACCCTCGCCGAAGAACTCGCCAGCACCTACGGTGTCACCGCCGAAGCCTTCCCCTGCGACCTCGCCAACAAAGACGAACGCGCACGACTGATCGAAAAAATCCACCACACCCACGTCAGCATCCTCATCAACTCCGCCGGCATCGCCTCCTTCGGCCCCTTCCTCAACCAAAACTGGGACTACGAAACCACCCAATACGAACTCAACGGCACCGCCGTGTTCGAACTCACCCACGCCGTACTCCCCCAAATGGTTGAACGCGGCGAAGGCGTCCTCTGCAACGTCGGCTCCGCCGCCGGCGACATCCCCATCCCCAACAACGCCACCTACGTGTTCACCAAAGCCGGCGTCAACACCTTCACCGAAGCCCTGCACTACGAACTCAAAGGCACCGGCGTGCACTGCACCCTCCTCTCCCCCGGCCCCGTCCGCGAAGCCGTCATCCCGGAGGAAGAACAAAGCATCGTCGACAAAGTCGTACCCGACTTTTTGTGGACCACCTACGAGTCCTGCTCCAAAGAAACCCTCAATGCCATGGCCGCCAACAAGCGCCGTGTCATCCCCGGGCCCCTATCCAAAGTCGGCGCCGCCATCGGGGCCGTACTGCCCACCGCAGTGATCTCCCCAATCATCGGGAAGTTCTACGCAAAGATGGGAAACTAAACACCATGAACGAAACAATCCCCGCAAAAAACGACCGACTCGTCTGGATCGACCTGGAAATGACCGGACTCGACCCCCACAACGACGTCATCGTTGAAGTCGCAGCACTGGTCACCGACGCCAACCTCAACATCCTCGGCGAAGGCGTCGACATCGTCGTCCACACCAGCGACGAACGACTCAACAACATGAACCCCGTCGTCAAAGAAATGCACCGGGCCTCCGGACTCACCGAAGACATCCGGCAAGCCACCGCCACCATCGAAGACGCCGAAGCCGCAGTACTAGCACTCATCGCCGAACACTGCGACCCCGCCCACCCCGCACCACTGGCCGGCAACTCCATCGCCACCGACCGCTCCTTCATCCGCGAATACATGCCCGCCCTCGACGAGGCACTGCACTACCGCATGGTCGACGTATCCAGCATCAAAGAACTCACCCGCCGCTGGTTCCCCCGCGCCTACTTCAACAAACCCCCCAAAGGCATGAGACACCGGGCTCTAGCCGACATCGTCGAATCCATCGCCGAACTCGACTACTACCAGCGCAGCGTATTCACCCCCGCCCCCGGCCCCGACTCCGAACAAGCCCAAGCCGCCGCCGAAGAAACCACCAAACGCTTCGCCCCAATCCTCGAACGCATGACACACTAACCCCACAAACCACCACTTTTAAGGGATTAGCCTGCGGATTTGTTCAATCGAGCCAATTCGTCATAGGATATCTAGCGCTGCTAACGCAGCAATGGTGGCTGTAGTTCAGCTGGTAGAGCACCAGGTTGTGATCCTGGGTGTCGCGGGTTCGAGTCCCGTCAGCCACCCCGAAAAAATGGCCTCCCACTCATTCGAGCGGGAGGCCATTTGCCATATCCAAGGAAAGCTATACCAAGCATCGCGCTATCTCAGCGCCTGCCTGGCAACGCCTCCAAGCCTAGGAAGACCAGAGACCATCCCAGGCAGCATTCCACACATCGCGGTAGGCGTCGAAAGGCGGCGCTAACGGCGCATCTGGGGTGTCAGAAGACCACACTGGAAGACCCAGAAGAAGAAGCGGAATTCCAACGATCAGGCGACCAATGAGAACGATGACCTCCATGGCTGACCTCCTTTCACAAATGGATCGAAGTAACCTAGATCATATGAAAGCCACCACATTCCCGCAATGATTTTCACCAGGGAAAGCACCCAACACACCCCAGGAAACAGGCCTTAACCAGCAGTAGCCCCAAAACCCAAAAAACTTGTAGCAGAACTGATATTTCCTGCCGGAAACAGCCACCATTGGTCTAATCAGGCACTAGCGACCCCGTAATGCACCCCCAAGAGGCGCTGCCAATCAGTCGAGACGGCGACTACTCATGGGAAATCCCCCTGGGTGCATGCCAGGCGCCAGCACACAACCGCTCCAGAGAGAATCAGCCGTCTAGCAACAGGCTGGTAGCAATCACTCGCTGCGCGGGCGCACAGAAATGTTGGCAATCTGCGCACTATCCCCAACCGCAAGCACACTCAGCAAGGCGCCCGCCACCTCCTGGGGATCGATGTATTTCTCAGGGGTGTACTCCCCTTCCGTAATCCCCTGCAGCATCTCCGTATCCGTGGGCCCAGGTGCGATAGTGGTGACCCGAACACCAGAGGCGGAGGTTTCCTTGCGCAGCGTGTCCGCAAGCGCGTAAAGGGCGTGTTTCGTGGCGCAATAAAGGCCCAGTCCGGCGTGCACGTGCGTCCCGGCGCCAGAGTTGATGAACACGACCAGCCCCTTGGAGGCCTCCAGGGCCGGCATCAAAGCCCGGGTCAGGGTTGCCGGCGCGATGACGTTGAGCATCATCTGGCGCTGCCACTGGTTCGTGGTGGTCTCCTGGAGGGGCACACGGGTGGCAACAGCAGCGGCGTGGACGAGCACGTCAACCCGGTCTACACCCAGCAGCCCCTCGGGCAGTGGGTTGGCGTCAGACAGCTGCAAAAGATCGCTGGCGACAGGAATGATCCGCTCAGAGGCCATGGCATGCAGCTTCACCTCATTACGGCCCAAGGCGTAGACGATGTGGGTTTCGGCGAGTGCCGCGGCAATGGCCTGCCCCATTCCACCGGTCGCACCGGTGACTACAGCTACGGGGATCCGCACGGTGTTTTCGTCCAAATTGCGGCCGGCGGTGGTTTCTGGCGTGGTCGTCATACTGACTTAGGTTAGTGAAAGAGCCGACTGCCTGGGCTGTTTTTGCAGGAAAGAGAAAACCCACCCAGCATCAATGGGTGGGGATGCTCGGGTGGGTAAAGGCCATCAGGCGAGAATGTTATTGGTCCTCGCGGTTCGCGTTGCCCTTAGACCAGGTCTCCCAGGGGATGTTCCAGTCGCCAAGACCGTCGTAACCATTTAGGGTGCCGCCGACGGTATTTTTCACGACCACCACGTCGCCGCGCTTGGTGTTGTTGAAGAACCACTCAGCGTTCGCGGTGGAGACGTTCAAACAGCCGTGTGAGGTGTTCTGGGAGCCCTGCGCCCACACCGACCACGGTGCAGCGTGGACGTAGATGCCCGACCAGGACATCTGGGTGGCGTACTTGACGTTGGTGCGGTAGCCGTCAGGTGCGGTGGTGGCAAGACCGTAGGTGGAGGAGTCCATCACCAAATCCGGGTAACGATCACCAATGACATAGGTGCCGTTGGGGGTGGCGTATTTGTCGCGCCCCATAGAAATCGGCATGGTCTGGATCTCTTGGCCATCCTTGGTGATGGTCAGAGTTTTGGTGTTGTCGTCCGCATAGGCGATGACGGAATCACCAATGGTGAAGTTGGTCTTGTTGTCATCATCGCCCCACACCCCATCACCGAGCTTGGTGCCATGCATCTTCACATCAACGTCGACCTTGGTGCCGGGGGTCCAGAAATCCTTTGGACGCCAGCGCAGCACCCGGTCGTTCAGCCAGAAGAAAGCGCCATCAACGTGGGGTTCAGTTTTGATGGTGATGGCTTTTTCGGCGGCTTCACGATCCGGAATGGAGGTGGAGAAGGTGATGGAGACGACCTGGCCGACACCGACGGTGGAGTCAGGGATCGGCGACAGGTAGGCCTCGGCCAGGGCGGAAGGCGCCACCGTTTGGAAGGTGGTGTTGAGCTCCTCGCCCGTGGAGGTCTTCGCCACGATGGTGTAGGTGCGGGAATACCCGAGCACCTCATCGGTCTTCCACGACTTCCCATCAGGGGCGATAGAGGACTCGATGACCTTGCCGTTTTCGTTGGTCATCTGCACGTCAGTCAGGGTGCCATCGACCGCTTTGACTGTCACCGGAGTGTCAGGATTGACGTCAGTCTCTCCGTCGGTAACGGAAGCCACGGGAGGCATCGGCATTGCGGAGGTTTCAGCCGCCGAATTCACCGACTGGTCATCGCCGTTTTTCTCAATGGTGCACGACGTCAGGGTGGCACCAAGCGCTAAGGCAGCGATCAGCGCGCACCCTTTGACCAGGGTGCGGCGCTTCGACTCGGAAAGAAACGCACGTTTTTGTGCACTCGGCACGATGGCTACTCCACTCACAGTTTGGTTGAGGCTCATTGGTTGGTCGAAGAAGATCACAGCACAAGGGGCGCAATCGCGCCCACGGCGTGTTCGAACAAGGCGTTCGAGGAGCACCCTGCATTAGATGTGCAGCATACCGCCTACAAGCTGGCTTTCCTACCAAGGCGACACGGCGGTGTTGCCCGCATCTTTGGATACATCTGACGGCGAGCGCTGGGTCTGGCGAAGTCTGTCGCGAGTGTGCGCCGCAAATTAACAATCGCGGTGCGAAAACTGGCAGATGGCAGCCCTCATCTTCATTCGACTTCGCACCAGCCTACACGCAGCGCACAGCGCTAAACGTGGGCACGCACCGCTGGATGGGACGGGCTACGCACCGAGTCACAGCTTACTGAAATCGATTGCACAAGAATCACCCGCTGGGAGCCAAAAACCCGAGGTAGTTGTGACACGCCCCCTACCGCTTGCCCTTGCCACAGGGAGACAAACTCACAGCCAAATCGAAGCCAGCGAACCGTTTCGACACCCCCACCGCCCCACCCGAACGGGTTTCACCCACTTTCTTCCAACCAGCCCCGCCCTTCGCCGGCTCGCCACTTCATCCACGCCCCGCAATCTGCCCCAAACCCGGCCATGAGGAAGCCCCGCCAAAAGCTCTGCGCCCGGCATTGAAGCAACAGCGCAACAAAAATGCTCCCAAAACCCCAATCTAGCTGGCGATTTGTCAAGATATGGGGTCGTGGGTAATATTCTTTCTCGTTGCCAGGGAGGCCGCAAGGAAGCCCAAACAACTAAGCGCCATTAGCTCAATTGGCAGAGCAGCTGACTCTTAATCAGCGGGTTCGGGGTTCGAGTCCCTGATGGCGCACAAAATAACGATGACCCCCACCGCAAGGTGGGGGTCATCGTCGTATCTCCACCCGGATCCGATTCAGCGTAGCCCACCATCATGGCTAAGCGGTAAATCGGGGCTATAGGACAAAATGTGTGTCTGCACGGCGTGTCGTGGATATAGGACAAAAAGTGTGTCCGGTTTTAGCGGGGTTGGCCTTTTCGGATTCCTATAGAGTGGGTCTAGCCGGTGTCGATACCGGTGTCGTATTCGGCAGGAGCTCCAGTGGGGTTGCTGTCGGTTAGTGCTTCGGTGGCTGTTTTAACTTTGGCGAGTTGGTTAGTCCCGAAGTCGTGTTGCCTGGCGATTTCTATGAGGTCGCCAGGCTTTTTCGTTCTGCTTAGCAGCCACCATTCGCAGAGTTTTCTTTGGCGTTCTGCGGGTAGTCCTCTGTGTGCGTGCAGCAGGGCTTTCAAGGGGCTGTTGATGCCGCCTTCTAGGCTGTTGGTGCTGGATTGGTAGATCGCCTCGTAGATGGTGTTGGGGCTGTCGGTGTCTGTGCCGATGACCGCGATGGATTGTTCGATGAAGGCGAACAGGTGGTTTCGCCGGGTTTGTTCCATCAGGATGCGGTGGGCGCTGCGTGCACGGTCGTGGGTGTACCAGTAGTGCTTGTTTTTCCTTTTGTTGTTGGGGATAAGCACTTTGGGGCAGCTGTCGATGTAGGTTTTTTCATCCAGCCAGTCGCGGTATTGGTTGCTGACCTGGTGAAAGAGAGTGACCCATTGTGCTGCTTGTTGGTTGTTGGTGACTTTCAGCAGTTTTAGCGATAGGGCGCGTAGGGCTTTGCCGCAGTTGGATTGGGGGCGTGTTGTGACGTATCGCTGGACGTTGCGTTTGATGTGGATCAGGCAGCGTTGGATGTGGGTGTGGGCTTGTGGGGTGGCTGGATCGTTTGGGAAGACGTCGTTGATTGCTGATAGTGCGGCATTGCACCCATCTGTGGTGATCAGTCGGGGGCGTTGGATTCGGTGGAGGAGGTGTTGGTATGCCCGGGTGTTTTCGCTGTGTGACCAGTGCCAGGTCAGTACTTTGTTGGTGGTTGATGCGATGAGCAGGCATTGCTGTTTGTTGAAGTAGGTGGCGTCGATAAAGACTTGTTCGTCGTAGTTGTTGTCGCCTGTGGGGGTGGGGATGGGGATGAGCCAGAAAGGTTCGAACCAGCGTTGTAGTGTGCGTCGGCTGAGTTGGTGGTGGCGGGCGAAGTCTGCCAGTGATTGGGTGGATTGGACCCAGGACAAAAACAGTGTGAAGCGAACGAGTTGTGTGTGGGCTGTATTTGTTTGTGTGAAGGAGTGTCCGCAGTGTTTGCAGCGCCATCGTTGGCGGTTTTTGCTGGTTGAGCCGTTTTTCTTTGTGGGTGATTGGCAGATGGGGCAAGTAGGTGATGTTGGCATTTACCCCGCATACCACATGTTGTTTGAAAAACGGGGATATTTGACCTGAGGCTGGTTTAGCTCCTTGTCAGGAGATGAAAAACGCCTTTATCGCAGGTCAGCACTTGAAAAAACATACTTACAGACACACTTTTTGTCCTATAGCCCGTAAATCGCGTCCGAGTCACGCTCGGATACGTCACACACGTTGGTGGGAATTAGTTTTCGACAAACCTCTCCCCCGCCCCGCGCAGCAGTTATTCTATGCGCATGCATGCTTTGATCATTGTGGACGTCCAACCCGACTTCTGCCCCGGCGGGCCGCTGGCAACCAGCCGGGGTGACGAGGTAGCCGGGCTGATTGCCCAACACGTCGCGGACAATGTCTCCTCCTATGACGCCATTGTCAGCACCCAGGACTGGCACATCGATCCAGGCTCCCACTTCTCCAGGAACCCTGACTTTGTGGATTCCTGGCCCGTGCATTGTGTCGCCGGAACCGATGGGGCAAAACTCCACCCACTGTTGGCCCCCATTGCGGAAAATATCGAAGGCCACTTCCTCAAAGGGGAATACTCCGCCGCATATTCGGGTTTCGAAGGCCACCTGGCTGACAGCGAGCAAACCTTGGCGCAATGGCTTCACGCCCGCGGTATTACGACTGTAGATGTGTGTGGCATTGCCACCGATTTTTGTGTCAAGGCCACAGCAAGCGATGCACTAGCCAACGGCTTTGGCGTGACCGTGTTGTCCGAATTGTGTAGCGCCGTCGCGCAAGACTCTGGGATTAAGGCTTTGCAGGACTTGGCGGACGCCGGCGCCCGCATTCAGGACTAGACAGATCACACGCGCTGGGGTGTGCGAATTAGCCGGCATAAGCACCCCATGACCGCACCCCCTGACTGTGGGATGCGTGGCGGTTACGCACTGTTGTGCACACGCCCTTAAAAGTCCACCAACGCGCGAAGCCCTCGCCACCACGGATGTTCTCCGGGAGGCGAGGGCTTCGTGTTAGTGATATGAGAAACTAGCGGGCCTGCAAAGCACCCGCTGGTTGGTATTTGCTCGGCTTATTCGCCGGAGAGAAGCTTCTGCAGGGTTTCCAGGTCCTTGGAGCGCTTGCGGGACTTGGAGATGGAAAAAGCGATGCCAGCAACGACGACTGCGGCGACACCAGCAACGATGGCCTGCACCTTGGGGTCGCGCAGCTTATCAGTGGCGGACTGCTTGGCGTCATCAACCAGGTTGGCCGGGCGGGTGCGCTCTGCGAGCTGGTCGAGGGTAGAGGCCAGCTGGCCGCGGGTGCGCTCGATTTCGCGCTGGATGTCGTCAATGTTGCGTGCCATGGTGTGCTCCACTTCTTTGGGTAAACAACTAATGTAAGAAAAGTTTAGCGTCAGCGGGGTCTCTGTTGAGCCTTAGCCCACCGGATAAGTGTCCAGGGTGGGATTTTTTCGCTCTGCTGGCGCTTCGCCACGACAGCCAACTGTATTAGATTCGGCACCGAACTGCACCCTCTTTAGCGCCCCAGCGCAGCCGGTGGCTTTTCGCTTAAGCTGGCCGCATGACTGATCAACCTGTTTCCACCCCCGCACGCTTAGAAGTCGGCGATCCGGCACCGGCGTTTAGCCTGCCCAACGCCGATGGTGGCACCACGTCCCTGTCGGACTACGCCGGCCGGAAGGTCGTGGTGTATTTCTACCCGCGCGCAAACACCCCGGGCTGCACTAAGGAAGCCTGTGATTTCCAGGAGTCCCTTTCCGACCTTGAGGGCCTGGGTATCGATGTGGTGGGTATTTCCCCTGACAAGGTCGACAAGCTGGCGAAATTCCGTGACGATCACGGGTTGTCTTTCCCGTTGCTCTCGGACGAGGATCGTTCGGTGATGACGGCCTATGCCGCCTTCGGTGAGAAGAAGAATTACGGCAAGGTGGTGCAGGGCGTTATTCGTTCCACGTTCCTGGTGGATGAGGCCGGCAAGATTGAACTGGCCATGTACAACGTTCGTGCCACCGGACATGTGGCGCGGGTGCTAAAGCAACTGCAGGACTAGCCACGCCAGAGGGCCTAAGTTTTGCTCTTTCGTGTCTCACGCCTTCTCGCCTGTGCGAGGGGGCGTGATGGCTTTGTGCCCTACCCCTTCTGGGGTGTGTGGCCGGGGTGTGGTCAAGGTGACATCACTTTGCCCCCAAAGGTGGGAGAAAGCAGGCGCGGAAAACTGGTATGTGTCCGTACAATGGGACTTTCGTGGGCAATACTGTGCCCGCACCGTGCCCACTGTGCCCACTGTGCCCACTGTGCCCACTGCGTGGTGAGTCGTTGGGGACTATCTCAGTTCTGTGCCTAGAGCACCAAAACTTTGCCCTTGGCACGAAAGTCACCACCACGATCTGTGGGTCTAGCACTGCCCGCGTTTTGAAGAAGGAAAGGATGCCAGCTGTGACCACTGCCGACGA
Organism: Corynebacterium aquilae DSM 44791; assembly: GCF_001941445.1. Lineage (NCBI taxonomy): Bacteria > Bacillati > Actinomycetota > Actinomycetes > Mycobacteriales > Corynebacteriaceae > Corynebacterium > Corynebacterium aquilae. The sequence goes on from NZ_CP009245.1 coordinate 2,243,087, forward strand.
TCATGTGTCACTCGAAAAAGCTGCGCCGGAAATCCTTCTCCCCCGCCGCCGGCCCGCCCAGCAGCGCAGCCGGGAGCGTTTTAATCGCATCCTCAAAGCGGCTCGCAGCGTGCTGGTGGATGTGGGCTTTGAATCTTTCACTTTTGATGAGGTGGCCCGCCGCGCCGAGGTTCCCATCGGCACCCTGTATCAATTTTTCGCCAACAAGTATGTGCTGATTTGCGAGCTCGACCGGGAGGACACTGCCGGCATTGTTTCCGAGCTGAAGCGTTTTTCCGAGCTGGTTCCGGCGCTGCAGTGGCCGGACTTCCTCAATGAGTTCATCGATCACTTGGCGTCCCTGTGGCATGACGATCCCTCCCGGCGCGCGGTGTGGCATGCGGTGCAGTCGACTCCTGCGACGCGTGCGACGGCTGCGTTGACGGAGTCTGAGATGTTGGCGATTATCGCTGAGGTGATGCGGCCGTTGTCGCCTGGGGCGGCGCGTGAGGTGCGTACGCAGTTGGCGGGCATTTTGGTGCATACGGTGTGTAGTTTGTTGAATTTTGCGGTGCGTGATGCGCAGTTGGGGGCGTCGTCGGCGGAGAATGAGGCGGCGTTTGCTGCGACTGTTGCGGAGATTAAGCGCATGGTTGTGGCGTATTTGTTTGCTGTTGCTACGGGCTAGCGGGGGCTGGGTGTGGTTGGTGTGTCGAGTGGTGTTTTTGGGCAGTTGATGCCTCCGCGGCCGCGGTTGGCGATTGAGCGTGGGGTGGGGACTCCGATTTTTGATGAGTTGTTTGAGCGTTTGGCGGCTGGGGAGTTTGCGCCGCCGGTGGCGGCGCCGTCGCCGTTGGCGATGCCGTTGCATTCGGCGCGGCGGGTGTCTGCGCGGGAGGCGTTGGTGTTTCCGTTGCCGGTGGGGCCGGATGGTCGGTTGCCGAGGTCGGCGTTTGTGTTTGTGCGTTTGTGGGGTTTTCGTCGGCGTGGGCGGGAGTTGACGGTGTTTGTGTCGGCGGTGATTTCTACTGGCCCGGTGGTGCGTTCGTGGGTGTCGTCGCGGACGGTGGCGGTGGAGAGTGTGCCGTTTTCGGGGTTGCGGTATCAGTCGACGGAGCATGGGGTGTTGGTGTCTGCTCCGGGGGTTGATGAGGTGCGTGCGTGCCCGGTGGGGTGGGAGGCGTTTGAGCGTTTGCGTGCTGATGTGTTGGGGGATGTGGCGCGGATGGTGTTGTCGTTGCGGTTGTTGGGTTTTGTGCCGTCGGTGCGGGTTGCTGGTGGTGGTTTTGATGGTCGTGGTGGGGGTGCGCCGTGGCCTTTGGGGGCGGCGCAGGCGTTGGAGCGGGAGGCTGCGGGGTTGTTTGGGGCGTTGCAGAAGGAGCAGCAGGTGGTGTTGCCGTTTGGTCCGCGGGTGGCTTATGTGGATCCTGTGGATTATCCGCCGCGCCCGGATGAGGTGGTGATTGCGACGGATGGTTCGTGGCGGATTGCCACGCATCATGGTGGTGTGGCGTGGGTGAGTAGTGAGGGTGGGTCGTGGTTTTCGACGGGGAAGTTTGCGACGATTCGGGATGCGGAGCGGGCTGCGGTGAATAATGCGATTGCGTATGCGTGTTCGAAGTTTCCGGATCGGGATGTGGTGGTGTTGACGGATAATCGTTCTGTTGCGTTAGAGAAGCAGCAGGTGGTGCATACGCATGCTGGTTTGCGGGTGGAGTGGGTGCGTGGTCATGATGGGCATCCGTTGAATGAGGGGGCGCATCGTTTGGCGATGGCGGCGCGGCGGTGTCGGGAGTTTGGTACTCCGGATGCGGTGTTTGCGGTGCAGCGGCAGCGGATTGTGGACGATAGCGTGGCTGGGTGGCGGGTTTTTCGTGGGGCTTCCCGGGGTGTGGGTTAGGGGTTGTGGTGGTTAGTGGGCGGGGAGTTCCCAGGTGTCGTTGTCGCGGGGGATGACGATGGGGCGTTGGGTGCGGGGGTCGGCGACGATGTCGCAGTCGAGTTCGTAGACGTCTTTGAGTAGTTGTGGGGTGACGGTGTCGTGGACGTTGCCTTCGGCGACGATGTGTCCGTCTTTCATCATGATGAGGTGGGTGGCGTAGCGGAAGGCGAGGGTGAGTTCGTGGAGGACGGCGACGACGGTGCGTCCGGAGCGTTTGAGGGCGCGGGCGAGGTTGAGGACTTCGACTTGGTGGGTGATGTCGAGGTAGGTGGTGGGTTCGTCGAGGAAGACGATGGGGGTGTCTTGGGCGAGGACGAGGGCGATCCAGACGCGTTGGCGTTGTCCGCCGGATAGTTCGCTGACGCGCCGGTTGGCGAGGTTGTCGACGCGGGCGTTGATCAGTGCTGCGTTGACGGCGTGTTCGTCTTCGCGGGACCAGTGTTGGAAGGCGGTTTGGTGGGGGTAGCGGCCGCGGCTGACGAGGTCGTAGACGGTGATGTCGTCGGGGGCGATGGGGCTTTGGGGTAGGAGGGAGATTTTTTTGGCGACGTCTTTGGGGTGTTGGCGGTGGATGTTGGTGCCGGCGAGGTGGACTTCTCCTTTGCTGGGGGTGAGCATGCGGCACAGGGTTTTGAGCAGGGTGGATTTGCCGCAGGCGTTGGGGCCGACGATGACGGTGAATTCGCCGGCGGGGATGTTGACGCTGATGTCGTGGAGGATGTCGCGGTCGCCGTAGCCGACGGTGATGTTGTGGGCGCTGATGGTGGGGTGTTCTGTGGTGGTGTTCATGGGTTTTTTGTTTGGGGGTTTATCCGCGTTGGGTGCGCCATTGGTTGGCGAGCAGCCAGACGAGGTAGCAGCCGCCGGCAACGCCGGTGACGACTCCGACGGGTAGTTGGGTGGGGGCGAAGATTCTTTGGGCGATGATGTCGCTGGTGATGACGATGAGTGCCCCGGTGGCGGCGGCGCCTAAGAGTCCGGCGCCGGAGGTGCGGCTGATTTTGCGGGCGATGTGGGGGGCGGCGAGGGCGACGAATCCGATGGGTCCGGCGGCGGCGACGGCGACGGCGACGAGGGCGATGGCGACGGCGAGCAGCACGATGCGGGTGCGGGCTACGGGGACTCCTAGCCCGGTGGCGAGTTCGTCGCCGCAGGTCATGATGGATAGTGGTGTGGCGTAGTAGAGGGCGATGGGGATGAGGATTAGGACGAGTGCGGTGACGACGTAGGTGGTGTTCCAGGTGGTGGCGTTGAAGGATCCTGATAGCCAGATGGCGGCGGTTTGGGCGGCTGCGAGGCTGCCTTTGACGATGAGGAGGGTGTTGATTCCTTGCAGGATGGCGGCCACGCCGATGCCGATGAGGACGAAGCGGGTGCCGTTCATGCTGCCGCCGCGGGCGAGCAGGTAGACCAGGATGCCGGTGGCTAGCCCGCCGATGAGGGCGCCGAAGCTGGTGGCCAGGGCGCCGGCGTGGAAGACGATGATTTGGATCAGTGCGCCGGTGGCGGCGCCGGTGGTGAAGCCGGTGATGTCGGGGCTGCCGAGGGGGTTGCGGGTGAGGGTTTGGAAGATTCCTCCGGAGACTCCCAGGGCGGCGCCGACGATGAGGGCGAGCAGGACGCGGGGGGCGCGCATTTGTCCGACGAAGAAGTTGGTCATTCGGTCGGCGGATTGGCCGAGCAGTGCTGCGGGCACGTCGCTGATGGGCACGTGGTAGTCGCCGAGGGTCAGGGCGATTGCCCCGGCCAGTAGTGCGGCCAGGGTGGTTATCGCGGTGCTGATGACGGCGCGGCGGCCCAGGCGCAGGCTGATTGGCCCGAGGGTGATGAGCATTTTGCCTTGTGCCCCGGCAATGGTTGGGGTGGTTGGGGTGGTGGGGGCGCTGGTGGTGCTGGTGGTTGTGCTGGTGGTGCTCATGCGATCGCTACCTTCCTGCGGCGGACCACGGCGATGAAAAATGGGGCTCCTAGGATCGCGGTGGCGACCCCGGTTTGGATTTCCTGTGGCGCGATGATCAGGCGGGCGGCAATGTCGGCGGCGAGCAGTACTACTGGGGCGATCAGGGCGCACAGGGGGACTGCCCAGCGCATGTCGGCGCCGGCGACGGTGCGCGCCAAATAGGGCACTGCCAGTCCGATGAACATCACTGGCCCAATTGCGGCGGTGGCAGCGCCGGCGAGCACTGTCACTGCGATCATCACGAGGGTGCGCAGTCGGGTGACGCGCACGCCGAGGGCTTTGCCGGCGTCGTCGCCGAGGGCCAGGGCGTTGAGACCTGGGGTGAGTGCGAAGGCCAGGATGAGGCCCGCGATGATGAACAGGCTGGTGGCTTCCAGGATGGGGTAGCCGCGTCCTTCTGCGGAGCCGGCTGCCCACAGGCGGAATTCGTTGAAGGCGTTTTTGTCGGCCAGGATGACGATTTGTACGAAGGAGCTCACCGTCATGGTGACGGCCACACCGGCCAGGGCCAGGCGGGCGGGGGTGGCGGTGCGGGATGCCACGCCGCCGAGGGCGTAGACCACCACGGAGGCGATTGCGGCGCCGATGAATGCGAACCACAGGTAGAACCAGATGCTGGTGCGGCCGAAGATGGCCACCGACAGCACCACCGCCAGCGCGGCACCCGCGTTGACGCCGAGCACGCCGGGGTCGGCCAGCGGGTTGCGGGTCAGCGACTGCATGAGCGCGCCCGCAACACCCAGGGCCGCGCCCACCATGATGATCAGGAGGGTGCGGGGGATGCGCTGCCCGTGCACTACCGTCGACGCGAAAGAGTCATCCGGGTGCAGCAGCAGTTTGACGGCCTCCAACGGGGACAGGTCCCCGCTGCCGAGCATCAGCGAGCCGATGACCAGTACACTCAGCAACCCCAGCACGGCAAAGGCTGCCCCTATCCGCAGCGGCGTAGGCCGGGCGACGGTGATGGTTTTTCTGGGGCTAATTCCCCCACCGGCTGCTGCGCCGCTGGGGTGGTCTGCGCGCAGCAGGGGCAGCGTCGCGGTCGGGGCATCGGCACCGCCCATTGCTGTGCGTGCAGATGCAGGTGGCGTCCCAGACGCATCCAACTCATCATCGTCTAGCCCTTTCGCAGTGGAATCATCAGGATCCTTAGGATCCTCGGGGTTTTCGCCGGTGGGGGGTTCTCTTCAAAAATCCCCGCCGCGCGGGCGGCGGTTGACATAGAGGTATGCCGCGATCGCGCCGAAACCGACGATCAAAATGGCGCCACCGACCAGCAGACCAATCATGGGCGCCCGATCCTGCGACTGCGCCACCACATATTCAGAATCGGTAGCCGGATCGTAGGCGATGCGCTGGCCAGGCTGCTGGGCGGCTTTCTGCTGTGTTTTTCCGCCAGTGGCCTGCAGCGCACCTGCCCCCTTGACGGGGTTTTTCGCATCGGCCGCTTTGGCTTTCGCATCCGCTGCTTTCGCTTTCGCGGGGGCCGCGGCTGCCGCAGCCGGTGCCTGCTGTTGTGCGGCTGCGGGCTCGGGTTCCGCCGCGGCAGCGCCTGCCGCAGCTGCGGCGGGGGCAGCGGCCACGGTACGGGTGGTCGTCACCCGCCCATTGCGCGTGTTGCGGGTCGCCTGCTGCACCGCCGCCTGCACATCGGACTCAGCCATTGCCTGTGTGCCCGAACCTTGGGAAGTCTCCTGGGATTCCGCGGCAACTCTTTCCGCATTAGTGCCGGAGGGCGCGACCACGGTGAAGTTTTCCGAACGGTTGGTAAAACCTTCGGAACCGATCTGGTTGCCGTTCGCATCCAGCTTCGCCTCGGAGGACAAAAACCTCAGCCAGTGCTCGCCGGGCTGAATGCCACAGGGCAAATCCAGGGAACCATCGGCGGTGCCGGAAGCATCGGCGGTCTGGCGGTGAATCACGCCAGAGCCCTGCTTTGTCACATCGCCATAGCCGATGCCATCGTCGATTTTGATGTAGACCACCTCCCCCGCCGGGTAGCCCGTGACGGAGAAACTAATCGTGTCACACGGCTCCAGCGTGGTGGGGGAAATATCAGAATCGGTTCCCGGGGTATTCGACCGTGGGCCACCCGGCGGGATAGCCGCAGCGTCCGGCCCGGTTAAGGCAAAAGCAGCAGCGCACCCCACCGCGCACGTTAAGGCGGCAACGCGACGGACAGTGTGTGTCAAAAAGTTCATAGTTGAAGAGTTTTTCGTCCAGTGAAGTGGTTTTCGGGCGTTGAATGGGGCTCGGGTGTGCAACCGGGAAAAGCGTGGTTAGGGTGTGCACCGTGTCGCAGGCACAACCCGCGCCGCCGCGAATAGGGGAACCCAGGAGACGTGAGGTTCCCCCTCGCGGCGTGGGCTGGCCTAAGCCACAACCGTGGCTAGCTAGCGGTTAGGGGCGGGGCAGACCCGGGATGGCGCCGGAAACGGCAGCACCGATAGCACCCAGCAGGGCCACCACGATGGCGATCACGATGGCGATACCGCCACCACCACCGGTGGAGCCGTCCTTGGAGTCACCGGGGTTGGTCTTACCGGGGTTGGTCTTGCCCGGATCCGGGGTCTCAATCTTGGTCACGACCTCGAAGTCGGTCTTGCCACGAGTGGAGTAGCGTGCCTTCACCTCGCCGTTTGCGTCGTACTCGGTGGTCAGGAAGCGCAGGTAGTGCTTGCCGACCGGAAGCTTGGTCTTCTCGCACAGGTCGATAGAGCCCTTGGCGACACCGTTGGCGTCGACCTTTGACTGTGCCCACACGGAGTCGTACTGCACCGACGGGTTCGCGCCAGCAACCTTGCCGTCATCAACCTTGACGGAGGCGGTGGTGCCAGCCGGGAAGCCCTTGAGCTCGTAGGGCAGCACACAGTTCTTGCCGTCATAAGCGATGGCGGTCTTGCCGACAGTGGCGGAAGTACCAGCGGAATCCACGGTGTTCGCGCCACCCGGGGGCAAAGCAACGGCGGGCATCGCCATGGACAAAGACAGAGCAGCTGCACCAGCGGTGGCGAAAGCAATCTTGGACAAACGCATAGGGTGCGTCCTTTCATAACGCCGTGGGAGATAACCCACGGTGAGTGGAGAAACTGAAGAAAAATATGAAGTTGTCACGGGGTGTGGCAGCGGCCGCTTTTAAGCGCGCTTGCGTCCCCGAGCTGTCATAAACACCCCGATGAGCACCAGCTCAACTAAGGCGATGGATCCGATAATCAGCGCCCAGTCGGTGCCGGTCATCAGCGAGTCGTCGCTGACCAGCACCGGGCCGTCCGCATAGCCGGCATCCGCGGGCGCGACCACCTCGTCCTCGTCGGGAATGGTCAGGCCCGCCCAGCCGAGGATTTCGCCGGCCGGATTCTGGGCGGTCACCGCCCACTCCCCCGGGCCGAGCCCCTCAACGCCGACGTGGATCTTCTTGTCGTCGCCGACCATCGTCCACCCCAGTGGGGTGACCTCATCGTTGGAGTACAGGTAGGCGTACACCCAGTCCCCGGGCTCAGAGTTGGTGGTGATCACGAAATCGCCGTCGCGGACGCTGGCCTGGAAATGGCCGTTGTTGCGGGGAGTCAGCTTGCCTTTGTGTTTGACCGGGCGATCCGGAGTGTGGGCAGGCTGTGGGGCGGCCTTCGCTGCCGCGTTAGTAGAGCCACTGGTAGTCGGCAGCGTTGCTGCTGACGCCGTGCGGGCTGCACTCGCCGGCTTCGGTGCGGCAACCGCGCGGTGAGCTGAGCGGGCAGGCTGGGTGGCCGGCGCCGGGGCGTACTCGACAACCTCAACGACCTCCGTGTCCTCAGCCGTGCCACCGGCTGTAGTGGTGCGGGAGGGGTTTTTGCCGACCAAGTCCAGCAACCCCTTGCTGGCCTTGTCGATTTCCTTAGCGAAGCGGGTGGTTTCCTTCTTGATGGCCTCGAGGTTTTTGCGGTAAGTCGACGAGTCCCCACTGGTAGTGCTGGGCTTTTTCGCCCCCGGGGTGGCAGTCGGTGCGGCGGGGGTGGTGCGCGTCCACGGCGCCCAGCCGACCACGTCGCCAAAGTGATCCAACGATCCGTCCTGCACCAGCAGATTGGCCTTGGTGTAGCGGGAAGGAACACTGGATACCGGCAAGGTGATGCGGTGGTGATCGTCAACGACGAACCAGTCATCCCAAAACAGGCGACGCGAACCGTCCTCGATAAAGGCGGAGACGAACATGAAGCTGCCGGCTTCGGCGTTGGGGATCGTCATAACGATGCCCTCGCCCTTGTCTTCGGCGGTGACACCCCCACGGGTGGCCGGGGTGATGGCGGTATCCGCCAGCACGGTCTCCGGGGTGCCGTTCGGCTTGTACTCGCCCTGCACAAAGACGGTGTCGCGCTTACCGGAAAACGGCAGGGAGCGCACTGGGTCGTCCTCCTTGATGGAGCCAGTGAGGAAACGCAGGGTGTGGGCGCCGTCGCCGAAGGCGGGCGAGGAACCCAGCGGGCCGGAGGTGGTGCCATCCGGCAGCGGCATGTCGTAGTCGAAGTTGCCGGTGGCGGGATCCGGGACGATGAAATCCCAGATGGTCAGGTTCGCGTCAACCTTGTTGCTTTCCAGGCGACTGATCCGGGCCTCGTCGATTTTCACGGCGACCAGGGACGCGCCCGAGGTGGGGTTGCACCATCCCCATCCCTTGATGTTGAGTTTGCCGTCAACCGGGGTGCGTGCGACCTCATAGGTGGGGAAAGGCTGATCGGTAGTGCACTTGACGTTTTCATCGACCCCGGCATAGGGGATGCGCCCCACAATCAGCTGCGGGGTATTCACGGTGGCCTGTGCATCACCATCCAGCAGACCCGAGGCGACGTTGATGTAGAACTTCTCCCCCGGGGTTAGATTGTCGGGAAGCTCAATGGTTGCTTCGAACACGCCGGCGGAATCGCTGGTGAGCAAAGCCCACAGGGTGGGGTCTTTTTCCCCGGACTTGGGGTGCTTGAGAATGCCACTGGAACGGGCAAATGTTTGCGTCCAACGATCGCTATCGCCCTGGTGACGCAGCTTCACCGCCAGCTGGGTGTCCGGCGCCCACCCGGTGCCGGTAATCACGATCTTTTCACCAGGTTCCACGAAACGGGGCGCGGTCAGTTCCTGCTCCCCCTTGGTGGCGGTCACCGTGGCCTCAGGGTCGTACTCGTCGTCCGGGATGCGGGTGCCTTGGGCGGTGGGTTCCGTCAGTGCTTCTGGCTCAACGGCGTTGCTGGGCGCCGGGGCGGGCAGGGTGCGAGTGATGGTGGTAGTGCGGCGGGTGGAGGTGGCGGAATCCGCAGTGCGTGCGCTGGGGGTGGCCTGGCCGGCCTCCCCGAACTCGGCGGTGGCGGTGTAGCCGTAGGGCTCATCGCTCTCAAGGTCCTGTGCCACCACCGGCGCGGGCGGTGCGATGAGCAGCCCGCACAGCGCGAGCGCGTAGGGGGTGTAGCGGCGGGAGATCCGTGCGGTTCGAGCAGTCATGGTGTTCACAGGTCCTTGGGGCTGGTGGGTGGCTAGTCGAGGCTGTTGTTGACGTCGTGGACAATGCGGCGCATCAAAAGCGGCCCGCCGGTGGAGGTCCACACCGAACCATCCACGGGAATGATGTGGCCGTCTTGGAAGGCAATCAGGTCGGTGAACCCGGGAACCTGCACCGCACTGGCGATGGCTTGTTCAGCGGCCTCGATATCGACGCTGCCGCCGGCATCGGGGTTAGCGATGGAGGAGCCGCCGAGGGTGCCGAAGAACATGTAGTCCGCATCGATGTCTTTGAGGTTTTCGTTGGAGACGGGTTCGGAGTGCCCGCGCCCCATGCGGTCCTGGGAGGGCGGGCGCTTGAGCCCGAGATCCTTGAGCGCTTGCCCGGGCGGCAGGTCGTTGAGGATCAGGGCGGCGGAGTTGCCTTCCCAGCGCACGATGGAGAAGGTGTCCTCGTCGTATTTGCCGAGGTGTTCGCGGGCGGCGGCAACTTCCTCGTCGTAGGCCGCCATGACGGCCTCGCCTTCGTCGACTTTGTCGACGGCTGCGGCGAGGTTGCGGAAATTGATCCGCCAGTCGCCGCCGGCGTAGCCGAGATACACCACAGGGGCGATCGCGCTGAGCGCGTCGAGTGCGGGTTTGTTGTTGTTGATGCTGGTGCCGTCAACCAGGATCAGGTCCGGTTGGGCCGCGCCGACTGCCTCGAAGTTGATCTGGGATACCGAGCCAAGCAGCTCAATGTCGCGTGCCTTTTCGGGCAGGTAGGGTGCCACGGTGCGCTGGCCGCGGCCGGCAACACAGCCGACGGGGGTGATATCAAGGGCCAGCAGGCCGTCAAGCGCGGGCTCGGATAGCGCGACGATGCGTTCCGGGTGCGCAGGAACGGTAACGGTGTTTCCTTCAATGTCTTGCACCTCGCGGGTGGGCCCCGCCAAGGGGTTATTGGCAGATGAGCTGTTTCCGCAAGCTGCTAGGCCGGCAGCGCCCAAGGTGATGGTGGCGGCGGTAAGGAAGTTGCGGCGGCTGATCTGTCGTGACACGTCAGGGGTGTCCTTTCAGGTGCGATGTCGAGGGTGAGTGCTGGGAAGAAAGAGAAGGACTGTTAGTGGGTTGAACTTGTTCTGGTGCGTTTGTTGGGGTGTGTAGTGCTAGGTCGGGTTTTGTCGGGTTTTTCGGGGGCTAACTAAAAGGTGGCTGGCGCCCTGTGGGTGACCTCCGAATCACGGGTTGGTGATCCGGCGGTCGGGCGCGAATTCACCAGCAGGCTAGAACTGCTAGTGGTGAATCACAGGGGTGTGTTAGAGGCGGAATGCCTGGCGGACGGGCTCCGGCAGGAGCTTGCTGTCGATCACCCCGGTGCGCAGCAGGTGGCCGAGCACGGCGGCGATACCAGCGACGATGGCGAGCACGGCGACGATGCCGCCGAAGATTCCGGCGCCGGCCTTATCGGAGGAGCCGGGCTTGGTGGAGCCATCCTGATCCGTGAAACCGGGCTTGGTGGTGGAACCGTCGTTGCCCTGGTCAGCACCCTTCTTGGGGGTGATGCGGTAGATGTCGTTGGTGGTGGTGTCCTTGCTGCCGTCGCCACCCTTGTTGACGATGAAGGCGTTGCCCTTGCCGTCGGTGGTGACGTGGTTGGGGTAGGTGCCCACAGCGAGGTTGCCAGCAACTGCCAGGGTGTCCGCGTTGATCACGGTGGCGGTGCCGCCGGTGCGGTTCACGACGTAGTAGAGGCGGTTGGCCGGGTCGAAGGTGGCGGACAGGGCCTGGGCGCCGGTGTTGATGGTCTTGACGACCTGCTTGGTCTTGGTGTCGACCACAACGGCGTTGTTGGTGCCCTGGGAGGCGATGAGCAGCTGCTTGGTCTTCGGGTCGAAGGCCACACCGGAGCCGGTCTTGACGTCGTTTTCGGGCAGATTGATCAATTCGACCTTGTTGTTGTCGCGGGTGTGGACAACTGCTGCGACCGGAACGTCCATGGAGACGGTGTACAGGTCACCGGTCTCCTGGTCGAAGGCCAGAGACATCGGGCCGGGCACGCCAGCGTCACCGATCTTGATGTCATCCAGCTTTTCCAGCTTGTCGGCGTCGAACACTGCGAGCACGTCGCCGCCACGCGGGGTGGTGACGTAGACCTTCTGGGTCTTGGTGTCGACAGCGATGTCGCGTGCGTGGTGGGCGGAATCAATGGGGAACTGCTTGATCAGCTTCAGGTCGGTTGCGCTGTAGACAGCTACGGTGTCCTGACGGGTGTTGGTGACCCACACCTGGTCCTTGGCGTCGTTGACGGCGATGCCGTAGGGGCCGTACAGACCGCGATTCTTTTCACCGGCATCCGCGGGGGTGACCTCGGCGACCTTGGCCAGGGTGGTGGGGTCGAGCTTGTAGATGGAGGCTTCCTTCAGCGGCGGACGCCCCACGGAGCGGGTGACAAACAGTGCGTTCTGCTTGGCGGAGTAGGCGCTCTGGTACAGGCCGGAGGGCAGCTGGGCGTTGGTGACGGTGAAGTCCTCAACGTTGCGCACGGCGTTGTCCGGGGTCAGGGCGTTGGTGGTTTCGTAGGTCTTCTTGACCCCGTTGACCACGATGGTGACGGTGACGTTCTTGCCGACCAGCTGGGCTTCGTTGGGGATTGCAACGCCAGTCAGGGTAGCGGCGCCACTGGTGGCGGCGACCTTGCGCTGGGCGTCGGTCAGGAAGTTGGTGTTGCCCACACCAACGAAGTCGACGGTTGCGCCGTCGGGCAGGTTGGTGACGGTGACGTCAGCGGTGGAGTTGATGGCGTAGTTCGGGGTTTCTCCCTTGACGAACTTCACGTAGGCGGGCACCTCAGCCTTGACTTCCTGGGTGTCCTTGCCGTCGCTGAAGGTGAAGGTTGCTTCCGAGCCTGCGTAGGCGGTGGCCGGGAGGATAACGCCGGCAACGGTCGGGTCTTCGGCGATCGTGATGGAGTCGGCGGTTTGACGGCCGGCCTGGAACTTGGCGTCCTCGCCGTTGACCTTGACGGTGACCTTGGAGTCCTTGGCGAAGTTGACCAGGGCTGCGTTGGCGACGACGTCGCCGCTGCGGGACTGGTTGAAGCCCTTGATGCTGGTGGCCTTGTCAGTTGCCTCGGAGGCCTTGACGACCTTGTACCAGCCCACCCCAGTGAAGCCCTGGTTGAGGAAGCGCACGGCGTGCAGACCCTCGGTGATGTTTTCCGGGACGCGCACCTTGATGGTCATCTCGGACTGGTCAGGGGTGCGCGGGAAGACGGTGATCTGACGGTCAGCTTCTACCCTGGTCGCCCCGGTGCCCTCAATGTTCGGATTGGGCGCGTATTTGCCGTCGTCGATCTTTACAGACAGGGTATCGGCGTTTCCCTTCATGCCGCTCACCTTGAAGGTGATCATGCCACCAGGGGCGACCTCGTCGACGATGCCGAGTGCGGGAGTGCCTTCGCCGATTTTCAGACCGTCGGCGGTCAGGCTGTTGGCCGGGGCTTCGACCGCGAGGGCGGATGGGGCATAGGTGGCGGTCACGCCGCCGAAGATCATGCTGGTGGTGAGGAGGGCGGCGATGGCGCGGCGGCCAATGAGACGGTTGGTCACGATAGGTGTTCCCTTGTGTTCTGCTGTGTTTTTCTGGTCGAACTATCGGGTGAGTGCGTGCGGCGATCCCTGCGCAATGGGCTGGTGCGTCAGGTGCCTTTCAGCGACAGCCAAAACGACGTTTGTAACGTTGGCTTGCCTAAGAGAGGGTAGCCTGCCTGAAAGTTTGCGGTCAACCTTTCGTTTGATGCGACCTCATTCTTGCGCGCCACGGGGGTAGTCAAGATTTTGTCTCATTGCGATAGCCTGCACTAATCCACCTTTTGGGGTGCGTGACGTATTACCCCCGCCCTATATTCCGCAGGTCTTTAATTCCCCCGCCCCACGGGTTAGGCGCACTGCCCGAAGATGCTCCCCCAAGAATCGAAAAAATCCCCCCTTACTCCCCCACGTTTTTTCACCCTCCCCCACGGGTGTTGCCGGCCCCACCCCGATCGGCCGGCAACACCCTTTTTGCTTTTAGACTCCCACCACCAAGGCTTGCGCGAAGGCGTATTCACCGTCGTGGCTAATGGAGACTTGAATACGGCACTTCGGGCAGCTGGCGGCGAAGGATTGTGCGATGCTCCCACCCAGGCGCACCACTAGGCGCCCGTAGGCGTCTGATTCGACGGAGATCTCGGAAAAATCCACCGCTTCTTTCGCCAGCACTGGCGGCTGTCCCACCAGGGCCTGCTCCCAGGCTTTGATGATTGCTTCCTTCGCCGCAAACCGGCCCGCCACGAATTCCGCCCGGCGCGCCTCCGGTCGTTTGGCGAGGTGGCGGCGTTCGATCCCGGAGAGGATGTCGGTGAATCTGCTGCCGGGTTGGGCAAGTTGGGTGTTGATGCTGGGGATGTGGCAGATGTCGACGCCGAGGGCTGGGATGAGGGGGTGTGGTGGGTGCATGGTGTCCATTGTGGTTGGCGTGAGTGCGCCGACGCACCCCGTTGATGTGTGTCGCTGGGGTGCGTCGGCGGTTTGGATGGTTGGGGTCAGTGTTTAGGTGGTGATTTCCTTTCCGGTGCGGAGGACGCCGTCGACGAGACGGGCGTCGGGGTCGAGGAGGACGGCTGCTTCGCGGGTTTTGGCTTCTGCTCCGGTGGCGCCGAGGTTGCGGTCGACGGGTCGGGTGTAGAGGGGGCTGCCGCCGTAGATGCCGTCGAGGATGCGGCGGGCACCGTTGGCTATCCGGCTGTCGGAGGCGTTGATCCACTCCTTGAGGTCGTCTTCGCCGCGTTGGGTGCGTAGGGCTTGTTCGAAGGCTGCCGGGTGGACGACGGCGATCATGGCGGAGACGTGTCCGAAGCCGAGGGAGGTCACCAGGCCGGCTTTGGGCAGGCTGCTGGAGATGTCAAGCGGTTGGCGCAGCCACACGAGGTGGGGGTGGGTCGCCAGGACCGGGTCGACGCAGTCGAGGCTGCGGTTGGCGGGGATGGTGCCGTGTTTGAGTACCTGGGTCAGCCCGATGAGCTGGAAGGCTGCGGCGCCACCTTTGGCGTGGCCGGTCAGTGTCTTTTGGGAGATGACGTAGAGCGGGTTGCCGGTGCTGCGGCCGAGTGCGGTGGCGAGTCGTTCGTGGAGGTCGGACTCGTTGGGGTCGTTGGCCGCGGTGGAGGTGTCGTGTTTGGAGATGATGCCGATGTCGTCGGCGTCGACGTCGAGTGCGCGCAGTGCGGTGGCGAGGCGGCTGTTGGTGCCGCCTTGGGCGGCGCTGAGGGCGCCGAGACCAGGTGCGGGGATGGAGGTGTGGGCGCCGTCGGCGAAGGATTCGGCGAAACCGATGACGCCGTGGACGGGGAGTCCGAGGTCGGCGGCGACGCTGCCGCGGGCGAGCAGGATGGTGCCGCCGCCGGCGGATTCGACGAAGCCGGCGCGGCGGCGGTCGTTGGCGCGGGAGAAGTAGCGGTCGTCGATGCCCTTGTCTGCCAGTTCTTGGCTGGGGGCGGTGGCGGCCATGTCGCCGAAGCCGGTGATGCCTTCGATGGAGAGGTCGTCGAGGCCGCCGGCGACGACGAAGTCGGCTTTGCCGAGGCGGATTTTGTCCATGCCTTCTTCGACGGAGACTGCGGCGGTGGCGCAGGCGGCGACGGGGTGGATCATTTGGCCGTAGCCGCCGACGTAGGACTGCATGACGTGTGCGGCCATGACGTTGGGCAGCGCTTCTTGGAGGATGTCGTTGGCGCGGGGTTCTGCCAGTAGTCCGTCCAGGTAGAGGCTGCGCATGGATTCCATGCCGCCCATGCCGGTGCCTTGGGTGGAGGACACGCGGGTGGGGTGGATGTGGCGCATGACGTCGGCGGGGCTGAATCCGCTGGACAGGAAGGCGTCGACGGTGCAGACCAGGTTCCAGCAGGCGACGCGGTCGAGGTTGTCGACCATGTCGGCGGGGATGCCCCAGGCGGCGGGGTCGAAGCCTTCGGGGATTTGGCCGCCGACGAAGCGGCTCATGGCCATGCGCCGCGGGACGCGCACGGGGGTGCCGGCGCGGCGGGTGACCATCCATTCGCCGGTTTCTTCGTCGAAGAATGCTTCGGTGGTGTCCGGGTGGGAGGTGACGAAGCTGGTGGCGGCGGCCTTGTCGGAGACCTGGAAGGTGATGTCGTGGTCGAGGTAGATGGTGGTCAGTTCGGGGGCGAGGTTGTCGACCATGCCGAAGTCGTCGTGGTAGCGGCGCACGCCGACGCGGGCGAGTACTTCGTCGCGGTAGGTGTCGAAGATGTCTTCTTCGGCAATGGGGTCCCCGTCGGCGGTGTACCAGCCGGGGGTGGGGTCTTCGTCCCAGGTGATTAGCCCCATGGACCAGGCCAGTTCGATCACGCCGGCGGCGTTGAGGCTGCCGGTGAGTTCGGCGGTAAAGCGGGTGCGGGAGGACCCGTAGGGGCCGAGCTCTGCCGCGCCGACGATGACGACCATGTCGTGTAGTTTCTGGTCGACCTGGGTGAAGGTGGGGGCGTTGCGGCGGGGGTCGGCGGGGTTGGCCGGCAGGCTGGGCAGCGCCTTGATGCGCATGCTTGCGGCATCGTCCGCGTCTTCATCGGTGGCTGCCGCGCGGGCGTCAGCCTCGGCGGCGTTGCGGGCAAGTTCGGCCAGGTCCAGGTCGGCTTCTCCCAGTCCGCCGGTGAAGTCGACGGTGATGGGGCTGGTGGCGGCTTGGGCGCGCACCTCCGTGTCGATTTGGGTGAGCAGTTTGCCGGCCATTTCGGCGGTGGCGTAGGTGGTCACACCGGCGGCTTCGACGGCGTCGACCAGCGGGTCGTTGCCGCCCATCAGGCCGGTGCCGCGCACCCAGCCGATGAGCGCGTGGACAACACTGGTGCGCTGTCCCCACACCGGTTCGGCGTGCCAGCGGGTGACCAGCGCGTCGAGGGCGGCTTTGGCTTCGCCGTAGGCGCCGTCGCCGCCGAAGCGGCCACGGTTGGGGCTGCCGGGCAGCACCACGTGGAGGCGTTTGCCGACGTGGGTGTCGGTGGCGATGGCGGACAGGCCGGCGATGAGCTTTTCAACCGACCACAGCAGCAGGCGCATTTCGTTTTCGGCGCGGGGGCCGGCGTCGGCCAGGGAGCCCATGACGCGCGGGGCGGCGAAGGGGAACAGCACGGTCGGCACCAGGGCCGGCTTGATCAGCTTGGTCGCACCGTTGACGGTGGTGGTTTGCTCGCTGCCGATCCAGTCGATGAGGGAGTCCAAATCGGCGAAGCTGGACAGGTTTGCCGGGGCCACCCACAGGGCGGCCTGGCCGCGGGCGTTGTCGCGGTAGAGCTGCTTGTAGAACTCCAGGCGGTCGTGGTTGAGGCTGGAGGTGGTGACCACCACGGTGGCGCCACCGTGCAGCAGGCCGGCGGCCACATCAGCGGCAATCGAGTTCGGGGAGGCGCCGGTGACGACAGCGACGTCGCCGGCATAGGCCAGGGCGCTGGTGTCGCGGGCGGCGCGGGCCAGCTCATCCATGCCGGCCACGCCGCGGGAGGCGAAGAATTCCGCCATGGCGGCCACGGCCTCGCCCTGGCCGGTGACGTCGACGTCGGCGGGGTTGATGTGGCCGGCTGCGATGCGGGCGAGGTCTTCGCGGGCGGTGGCCCAGCGGTCGTCGATGAGGACGGCTTTGTTTTCGTCGAAGGACTGGCTGACGAGGCGCGGCCAGTCGCTGCCGAGTTCCTGGGAGACGATGTCGAACAGTTTCTGGTCGGCTTCCTCATCGCTCAAGCCCACGGTGCGGGGCTTGTGGTCCAGCCCCAGGGAGGTCAGGATGGTGCGTGCCGTGGCGGCCAGCACGCCGGCCTTGCCGGTGACGGTTTCGGCGAACTCGCCGAGGGCGGCGGAATCTACTACCCCACCGCCGGCACCGCCGGCCTGCGGGAGGCCGACGCTGATGCCGCGGGCGGCGGCGACTTGCTGCACGGCCGCGTCGATCAGCTGATCGAGTTCGGCGGCGCTAGTCGGGGTGGCGGGGCTCAAGCTAGCCAGTTCCCCGCCGCGCAGGGAGGCACCTTCGCGGGCGCCGGTGACGATGGCGGCGGTGACGTGATCGGCCCAGCCTTGGCCCAGCTGCCAGGTGCCGGTGACGCGTTCTGCGATGTAGGCGGGGCGTTTGCCGGTGGGGCCGGTGATGCGGCGCAGCGCATCGGCGGCAGCATCCGACAGGACCGGACCGAAGGCGGTGTAGCCCTTGGCCATCTTGGACACGGTGTTTTTCAGGTCGGCGAGTTCCGCATCGGCGGCACCATCAATGGCGCCCAGCCCGAACTCGACGCCCAGGTCGAGCAGCAGCTGGTTGCGGCGGGAGGACACGCCTTCGACGAGGGTTTCGATGCTGTCGGTCGCGCCCATCTGGTCGGGGCGCACCTTGGTCCACAGGCTGATCAAAAGCTCGGTGGCATCGGCCGGGGTGAAGGCGATGTCGGCGGGGCGTTCCCCACCGACCGGGGTGGCCGGGGCGGCGGCCACTTCGGTGGCGGCAGAGGCCACGTTGCCGGCAGCCTGGCCGGAGGTCGGCTCCTTAGCGGCCTGCTCCTCGGCCGCGGTTGCGGTGTCGTCTTCGATGACGGTGCGGGAGAACTCGTCGGTGGCGAACACGATGGCGCGTTCCCGTTCGACGTTGAGCACCTGCACATCATCGGCGTACTGGGCGTACTGCGGCAGGCGCAGGGTCTGGCCCATCATGTTCGCGATGGTCGGGGCGGATCCCACACCGACTTCCACGAAGCGATCCAGGTTCAGGGTGGTCAGCGCCAGGTCCTGAGTTTCGATCCACCGCACCGGGGAGGCGAACTGCCAGGCCAGCAGTTCGATGAGGATGGTGCGGGCCAGTTTCTGCTCGTCGGCTGCTGCCCGGTCGAAGTCGCTCAAGATCTCATCGAGCAGCGGGGAGGACACGACCTCGGTCATGGATTCCACGAACTCGCGGGAAAGCTCGAAGGGGCGAGCTACCAGGTTGGGGATGTAGCGCCCCACCAGCACGGATAGGTCGATTTCGTGCGGCAGCAGGCGGTCGAGGTGGTCGCGGAAGTCCGCTACGCCGTCGCGCAGGCGGGAGGAGTGGAAGGGCACGTCGATGCCGGGGATCATGATCAGGGCGCGCTGGCCGGGGGCGGCGGCCTCAGCGGCCGCGCCGAGGGCTTTCAGCCCGGCGACGGTGCCGGCGACCGCGTATTGCAGGCCGGCCAGGTTGTAGTTGACGATTTCGAGGAATTCGCCGGATTCCGCAGCGATGGTGGCGACGAAGTCGCCGACCTCCTCGGCGCCGAGGCCCATCTTGTTGGGGCGCAGCGCAGCAAGCCCGTAGTTGGAGCGGCCGTGCTCGTCGCGCTCGACGAGGCGGTGCATGGTCAGGCCGCGGCGGTAGACGATTTCGACCACGGATTCCAGGGACAGCACGCCCGCGTAGGCGGCCAGGGCGTTGTATTCACCGACGGAGTGACCGGCGAAGTAGGCCCGCTGGTTCAGGGCTGCGGCTTCGCGCATTTCGGCGATGGTGGCCACGCCCAGGCAGGCCATGGCGACCTGGGTGAACTGGGTGAGGAACAGTACGCCCTTGGGGTGGAAGAAGCGTTCCCCGCCGATGACAACTTCCTGCGGGTTGTTTTCCACGATTTCCAGAATGGAGAACCCCAGGTGGTCGCGGGTGTGGCGGTCGGCGCGATCCCACACGTTCTTGGCGGCGCGGGAGTTTTTGCGTGCCTCCATGCCCATGCCTTGGGATTGGATGCCTTGGCCGGGGAAGGCGTAGAAGGTGTTGGGGGCCTTCATGACGGCGGTGGCGGTGAGCACCGGGTTGCCGCCGACAGAGGCGGTGACGGCGCGGACTTCGCCGCGGCCGGGGCGGTCGTCGACGCCGGCGCGTTCGACGACGAATTCGACCGTTTCGCCCGGCAGGACCGGGGCGAGCATGGTGGCGGTGTATTCCACCACCTGGCTGGGGGCGGTGGTGACGGAGTCGTCGCTGTAGCCGCCGGCGGCGATCAGTTCCGCCATGGCGGAGGTCCACATGCCGTGCACGATGACGCCGGGCAGACCGGCCAGGGCTGCGGCTTTGTCGTCGACGTGGATGGGGTTGCGGTCCCCGGAGACGATGGCGAAGGGCAGCATGCTGCTGGGCGCGGTGACCTGTGCCTGGGCGCGGAAGGAGCGGGGGGTGTCGACGACGCTGGGCAGGATGGAGGTGTTGGTGCGCGCGGTGGAGGTGCCGTTGCGTCCGCGGATGGCGAAACGCTCGGACAGGGTGGCGATGTTATCGCCGGTGGTGGCGCAGCTTAGTTTGGCGCGGACGACGACGATGCGCCCCATGTCGGTGTCGACGACTTCGTCGGCGCGGGCGCTAATGGCCAGCTCGGCGCCTTGGAGGTCGCGGTCGTCGCTGATGGTGATGTGGTGTTCGAGGTGTACCAGGGACAGCATGCCTTCGACGACGCTGGCGTCGGTGCTGCCGGGCACGGTGGCGGCTTTCACGGCGGCGAAGATCGCCGGCCAGGCTTTGCCGACGAGCACGTCGGCGGCCACCTTCGTGGCGTTAATGCCGGTGGGCAAAAAGCCGGTGGTGACGGACTGGTAGTCGGCGATATCGGAGGCGGTGATGGTGGCGCGCCACTGTGCCTGGCCGTCGGCGTCGACCTCAGGCAGTTGCCCGCCGGCGGCCACGCGGGTGAGCTCCCCCATAGCGGCTTCGGCGTCGGCGGTGGTGACCACGGGGACGGTGCCGCCGGCAGCTGCTGCCGCGACGGTGAAGCGGATGGTTAGTTCGGTGGTGGTGCCGGCGGCGGTGGAGCCGGCCAGCGGGACCGACAGGACGGCGTGTTCTGCGTCTTCGCGCACCAGAGCAGCCCCGGTGGGGGCGTGGGTGGCGCGCTGGGCGAGGCCATCTGCGGTTTCCTCGGTGATGGTCCAGGCGTCGAGGTCGCCGAGGCGGGCGATCATGGAGCCAGTGTTGCGACCGGCCCAGAAGGTGCCCGGCGCGGCGATGACGGCGCGCACCACGTCGGTGGTGGCTGCGAGGGCGTCGCCGGTGGTGGTTTCCAGGATGCGCTGGGCGGTGTGGGCGCAGAAGCGGTCGAGGAGGTCGGCCACGGGTTCGTCGGCTTGTTGGATGCCGGCGACGGCTGCGGTGCCGGGGATGATGCAGACTTGGTCGGCATCGTAGCGGGGGTCGTGGGCTTGCCACAGGGAGTCGGAGCGCCACCAGCGGCGGACGTCTTTGTCGATGCGGGGCACGAAGTTGACGGGTTTGCCGGGGGTGCGGCATAGCCCGTAGAAGAAGGTGACGTCGGCGGGGTGCAGGGTGGCGGTGGTGGCCTGCGGGTAGGCGTCGACGAGGGCGGCGATTTGGGCTGCCGGGTCGACGGTGGTGTCGACGGTGGCGCGGGCGATTTTCGCTTCGAAGGTGCCGTGGTCGCGGTCGGCGAGGCGGGCTTCGGCACGGGCCAGCATGTCGTTGAAGCGGTTGGCCCAGGAGATGTCGGTCCATGCGCCCTGGTAGGGGCCGGACAGTTCCAGGTAGCGGGTGAGCCACTGCTGGTAGGTCATGGTGTCGACGTCGCCGAAGTAGGGTTTGGCGGTTTTGGCGATGGCGGCGATGATTTCTTCGCGGCGGGCGGCGACGGCTTCTTCGTCGCCGGCGACGTCGTCGAGGAGGCGGCCGGCTTTGGCGGCGGAGTTGTCGATTTCGTGGATGTCGGCGCCGAGTTGGCTGCGCCCGGAGGCCATGCCGCCGGTGGCGGAGCCTGCGCCGACCCACCCGTCGACGCCGGTGGTGTCGACGAGGAGTTGTTTGACACTGTCGGAGGTTTTGGCTTCTTTGCAGGCCATGGTGACGGTGCCGAGCAGGATGCCGTCGACGGGCATGTCGGGCAGGTCGTAGGCGCGGGCCCAGGTGCCGGTGATGTAGTCGGCTGCGCGTTCGGGGGTGCCGATGCCGCCGCCGACGCACAGGACGGTGTTGGGCTGTGCGCGGATGTCGTCGTAGGTGGCGATCAGCAGATCGTCGAGGTCTTCCCAAGAGTGGTGGCCGCCGGCTTTGCCGCCTTCGACTTGGATGATGATGTCGACGTCGGGGACGGCTTTGGCGATGGCCAGGACTTTGTCGATTTGGCGGACGGCACCGGGTTTGAAGACGACCCAGGAGAAGCCGTTGCCGCGAAGTTCGGCGATCAGGTCGACGGCTTCATCGAGTTCGGGCAGGCCGGCGGTGATGACGACGCCGTCGATGGGGGCGCCGTTGAGGCGGGCGCGCTGCACGAGCTTTTTGCCGCCGATCTGCATTTTCCACAGGTAGGGGTCGAGGAACATGGAGTTGAACTGGGCGTTGACGCCGTCGTCCAAAAGTTCTTCGAGGCGGGCCAGGTTGGCTTTGAGGATCTCGGGGGTGACTTGTCCGCCGCCGGCGAGTTCTGCCCAGTGGCCGGCGTTGGCGGCTGCGGCGACGATCTCGGGGTCGACGGTGGTCGGGGTCATGCCGGGCAGCAGCATGGGGGAACGGCCGGTGGTTTTGGTGAATTTGGTGACGACTCGCAGGGTGCCGTTGTGGTCGCGTTCGATGGTGGGCGCATATGCGCTGTAGGGGGTCGGCAGGGCGAGTTGCTCGCCGGCGTCGAAGAGTTTTTCTTGGCCTTCGGCAGTGCCGATGGCTAGGGTTCCGACGCCACGGCCGGCGACGATGTCGGCGGTGAGGAAGTCCACGCCTTCAGCGGGACCAAGGTCGAAGATCCACTGGGCACCCTTGTCGACGAGGTGCAACACGTCGCTGACCCAGTCGACGGGGGTGACCATGACGGCGGTGGCCATGCGCTCGGCGAGATCCACGTTCAACCCGCAGGCCTGCGCCCAGGTGACGACCTGGTCGACGGCGTCGGTCAGGCAGGGGTGGTGGAAACCGACTTGGACGTCGAGCGGGGTGAACACGGGCGCGAAGGGTTTGCCGCCCCGCTTTTTCTCCTCGATGTCCTTGGCATCTTTTCCGGCCCAGGCGGTGAGGACTTCGCGAACCTTGGCAACGTCTGCGGGACGGCCGACGACGACGTAGGCGTCGCGGGCGTTGCGCAAACCGATGACGGGGCGCATCGGGTCGGAGGCGTCGGGGAAGGCCGTGTCGATGGCCTGCTGGGTTTTTTCGCGGGTAATGCCCTGGATAAGCAGCATCGGCATGTCTTCGCCCTGTTGGATAGCGCCGGTGATCCGGGCCTGGCGGGTGACAGCCACGCCGATGAGTTCGGCAATGGCCAGCAGCTCAGCGGCATTGGAGGGGTCGACGGCTAGTTCGACGCCGAGGATGCCCTGGGAGTGTCCGATGGCGCCGACGGAGTCCTCGAGCTGCAGTCCCTGATTTTCCACGTCTCCCAGCACGGCGATCTGGGCGGTGAGGATGCCCGGCACGCTGTAGGCGGCGTGCATGGGGTTGAAGGCGACGCTGTCAGCGGTCGCCCAGGCGCACGGGTCGAAGCCGTGGGGGCGCACCCCGGCGATGTCGTCGGCGACAACGCTGATCAGGTCGGCGGCTTGTGCCACCACATCGTTGACGTTTTTCAGGCCACCAGTCAGGGACTGGGTTAGGGTACCGAGCCAGTCAAAGCCCTGGCCGGCAAAGCACAGGCCGAAAGGCTGTGCGCCCAGGCGATCGATCAGGCGCTGAGCACCCAGGGTGTACTGGTGGGACATCGGTTGCTTCGTCACGGTGGAAAATCTCGCTTTGCTTGGGGAAGTCTGTGCGGACAAACGCCAGCCGTGCGCGCGAGCCACGCGCACGGCATGAGGGCACTCTTATGTGCCACAAAAGTTTTGCCCAACCAATATGCCATAAAAAGTTGAGGAAACCGTCATCTTTTACCCCAAAAGGCCAGCAACTACCCCACCGACACCAACAAAAGGCCAGGTCGCAGCCAAAAAAGTTTTTCACCACAGACCACCCCCGCGCGTGTCATACCACCCCACCCCACATGCACGTGCACATCCCCCAAGCCTCACCCCACGTCAAACCCCAACCACCACAACACAAAACAACTAAACAGGGGAAAGGAGGTGAACAAAATGGCTGAAATAATCGGCTCCATAATCACCGCCACAATAAGCGGAATCTTCACCCTTATCGGTGTCTGGCTAAACTAATCCAGGACGATTGTTGCAACGACCGCTAGAATCCGCCAAGACCCCGCCGAATAAAAGAGCCCCCCGGCTACACGAACTAGCCGGGGGAACTCCCCCTAATCCTACACCCCAAAGGAACGCACCATGTCCTACACCAAACTAGCTTCCTTACTTGCCTACACCGGCGGATACGCTACCGCGCTTGCGCTACCTAGCAAGCTCCCCACAGTCGCCAAAGCAACTATTGCCGGGACTTGGGCACTGTCCCTATTCGGCATTCTCGCCGCCACCTTCGTAGACCACGCAAAGGAACAGCAATGATTGACCCGAAAATCACCGACCGCATCACCGGGCGGGAACTGTGGACCGCACAACAGTGCGCCGACCACTGCAACATCACCCGCCCCGGTTGGGCTTCCGGCTCCGCCCGCGGTTCCTACCCCGCCCCCGCCGGCGACTTCCATGTCGGCAAAGTGTGGTGGGCGGACGAAGTTATCGCATGGCGGAAAGAACACCCCGGACGAAAATAAAAAACTAGCCCCTAGCACCACTCTAAAGAGTGATACTAGGGGCTTTTGTTGTGCGCCTGGGGAGACTTGAACTAGTCTTTTGGGGTTTTGCCCTAGCGCCTTGACCTGCGGTTTTGTGCGGTTGAGGTGCGGGAATGGGTGCTTTGGGGCATTTTCGTCACTACTGGTTACTACTGGTTGCTACTTCTTTGCGAGCCTTTAGCGAGCCTTTGCGGAGGGGGTGGCGGGTGGCCCCGCTTTTTGGGATTGGGGGCGGGGGTAGTTTTGCGCACTTGCCACCCCCATCACCCCTACACATTTGCCTAATCGGTGTCACGCAATGTATACTAGGGTTATGAACGAAAGGAGAAAACATGAAATAACCACCACAACACAAAACAACTAAACAGGGGAAAGGAGGTGAACAAAATGGACACCATAATCGGAGCCATCATCACCGGATTATTCAACGTCCTAGGAATCTGGTTAACCCACAAATTAACCAAGAAAAAACCAGACAATGAATAAAGGAACCCCCTGGCTATCCCAACTAGCCAGGGGGAACCCCCCTAACTCTACCAACCAAAGGAACACCACACCATGAACTTCAATCGAATCGCACTAGGGGCACAAGTAACCCTAAGCATGGCCGCGGTTATCGCCCTAGGCCAAAAATGGCCCACCCCAATCATCATCACCCTATTCGCTGGTTGGGCAATCAGTTGGGCGGCCCCCTTCGTCCGGATCTACGTCAACAACAAGGCAGGTTCCCAATGAGCATTGACCCGAAAATCACCGACCGCATTACCGGGCGGGAACTGTGGACCGCACAACAGTGCGCCGACCACTGCAACATCACTCGCCCCGGTTGGGCTTCCGGCTCCGCCCGCGGTTCCTACCCCGCCCCCGCCGGTGACTTCCATGTCGGCAAAGTGTGGTGGGCGGACGAGGTTATCGCATGGCGAAAAGAACACCCTGGACGAAAATAAAAAAAATTGCCCCCGCTAACCACAACGGCTAGCGGGGGCACTTCCCTACACAGGGGGGCTATCACGCGGAAGATTTTCCTTCCAAGTATCAAAAGTCTTGAACTCCGGCGGCGGCCATTGAAGGCCATGCTCCAACAAAAACGAAGCCACGCGAGCCACCTCCGCGGCGGCGTACACGTTATAAAGCTTGAGTTCCTCATATTTACGGCGGGTGTTGTGGTGTTCTTCGCGTTCCGCGGCCCACTCCCGCCGAAGCTTATTCATATCTTCCTCAAGGCTATGAATCGTTTGCGCGTACCGGTCTAGTGTTCCCTGCTGTGTGTTGAGAATCATCTCAAGGCGCTTCGTTGACTCGCCTTCAATGCTTGAGCGGCGGTTCAGCATGGCGACGAAAAAGCCGCCAATGGCGGACACGATTCCAACAATTACGGAGTCACTTAGCGGCACCTGGCATTCTCCGTTCTCCGTAGGTGGCAACAATGAGAATCGCCGCGGCAATCATCACGTAGTTCTTCACGGACACCCACGCCCGGGCTTGATCCTCAATCTGCCACGCAACCGCGTAGCCGCCGGCAAGAAGGAGTGTGAGTGACATGGCTAGGGCTAACCCCACTTGCCTAGGTTTGTAGAACCACTGTCCGGCGAACAGTGCGGTGGCGGCGAGAATCCAGGCCGTCCCAAAATACGTTCCCCCGGTTAGGCGCTCCACAACTCCTAGCGTTGAGGGGATCGCGCCGAACGGGGGAAGGTAGGCAAGCCCGGTCAATAGGCACCATAGGGCAAGGCCCGCGTGAGCGATTCGGGACACGGACGGCAATGGAATCACGCGCCTTCGGTTGTGTCCGCGTGAGCGTCCATGAGCCGGGCCCGGTATTCCTCCATAGGAGATAGTGCCGGCGGGGTGTTGCCCTCCGGCTCCGGCTCCGGTTCGGGCTGCGTGGTTCCGGCGAAGGCCGCAACGGGGGAATGGAGGTTCGCAAGGGCGAGCACGGACGCGACGGACGCGGCGATAGCGGGGACACGGTTCAGCCAGGAAGTTAGGCCGTCCGCGTCAATGGCTCCCGCGATAAGCGCGCCGATTCCTACAAGCCCCACCACCACATAGATAGCGGCGCGAAGCACGGGAGTGCTTGACAGCAACTCAACCTTATTTTTGTTGGTGTTCATTAGCGCTTCTCCTTATTGTGCGGGTCGAACATGCCGGGAACTTTGAGCGCTTCGCCAACAGCGGCGAGCGCGTCCACAACTGTGCGGCCGCCTAGCTGGGGCCAACCCGTGAACTTCGGGACTCCGCCTTCCTGTTCGGGCCCGGCGAGTTGATCCAGAATTAGGCGGGCTTCGGTGCTCATGGTGAATCCTTTCGGTTGTGGTGCCGGCTTCGCGGCGGGTGGTGGCGGGGTGTTGTCGCCCCGGTTCATTTCTTCTTTAACCATGTTGAGGAACACGTCCCACGGGAAGCCGGAGCCGGGGTCCGTGTGGTCTGTTCCGCCCCATGCCTGGCCGGTTTCCAGGTGCCCAACGAAGCCCTTTTGCTTCTGTCGAAGCTGCGAAGCGGTGAGCTTCACCGGGGGGATTCCGTACAGTTTGCAGCGGTTCGCCGCGACTTTTGCGCCTGCGCGGAGCATGTTGGGGTATTCAAGCCACTTTTCACGCTTCCACGCCGCACGGGCAACGAAGCTAATGTGGATAAGCCAGTTGTTTCCCACGTTGCCGCTTGCCCATACGATCCACCCGTCCGTGTTCGCAAGGAGCGTTCGGCCCCTACTGTCCACTAGGACGTGGTAGGAGCCGGATTCGGACGTGATTTGGTAGTTCGCGACGTTCTCCGCCGGGGTGCCCGCGTCGTTCTCCGTGGTGTGGACACAGATTCCAAAGATTCCGGAGGTGGGGCGGGGGCCGCCGAAGGTAAAGCGTTCGTGCCAGTCAAGCGTGTATTTCAAGTGATTGCCCTCCTTTGGGCATGAAAAAACACCCCGTGGTGTGCGGGGTGTTCAGTGATTGGGGGGCTAGGTGTCAAGCGCGGCTGTAATACCGTCCGTTAGGTTGCGCTGGTTCTGGGTTAGGAGTTTGAGCGCTTCGCCGTGCGAGGATAACGCGCTCATAAGTTCGCGATTCATGTCCTTAAGGACGGCAATCTCTTTGTCCATGCGGTCTAGGTCGCGGGTCATTCGGTCAACATCGCCGGCGCGAATGAGTGGCTTATTCAACGGGTTCCCCTTCCATCTTCGGGACTTCAATCCATGTTCCGGAATCGTCGCCGGGTTCCGCAAGGGTGGGTTCCGGCGCGGTGTTCTCCCACTCTTTCCGCTTGTGGATTACGTGGTATCCGGTGGGGTATCCGAAGGCGGCGGCGGGGGGCTTTTTCCATATGACTACGCCGTCTTTTCGTTTCGGTTCCGTCGCTTCGTAGTATTGCGCCGCGACGGCGTTAGCCTGTGCGCGTGTTTCCGGAAGGCGCTTGCGACGGTCGTATTCGTTCACCATTGCACGGTGGCAATTTATGAACGTTTCCCCTTCGGGAATATCACGAAGGGCTTCGATCCATGCGTTCATGTTGAATGTGTTCATTTTTACGCTTCTTTAATGGGGGTGGGGAAGATTTGCACAAGCGCGAAAACGTTCCCGTCCGCGACCTCTTGCGGATTCGCAACGGTGCCAAAGTGAAGCGTTCCGCGACTATCTTCCGAAGCTAGTGTGAGAACTTGCCGCTTAGGTTGCATGAAACTTGCGTTCGGAATTGAACTAACAGCGGCGGGGCGAACGTTGCGGTTCGGGCGGTGGTAAATAGATAGGTTTGTTGAGCCATTCCATGTGATAGCCACTGTGCTTACACCCGCGGGGAGGTTGACATAAACATCTGATTCGGTTCCGCCAATTAGTGCGGTGTTTTCCGTGCGCGGCTTCATTATTACTGACCACGGCATTGAGTCTTGAAACTGTTTAAGGGGGGAAGTCATTTACGGTTCCTTGTTCTTCCGGCTAGCTCCACTAAGCCATAACGGCCCCGTAAAACTTAGCCAATGTGCTACATGTTGTCCCCTCCCGAAGGAGGGGTTAGACAATTTATTAGCGGGTCGGTCGCTAGGCTTCTTCGGACACAATTGGGTGAACTGTGATTTGAACTGTTCGCCAATTCTTTTGAAAATCAATCGCCGCCGTGTCCGCAAAACGTGTAGTTGTTGCGATAACTCCGTAGGTGCCGTCCATCACGTCAACTTTCCCTTCCTTAATGCCGATAACAGTTTGAAGGAATCCATCACGTGAATTGCTGTACTCAACACGGATTTCTGCCCACCCTGACCAAAGCTTCCCGTTGGAATAATCTATGTGATCTTGGAAAATAAAATCGACACCTGTCATGCCTTTATAAGCCACGTCCACATAGCTCAAACCATAGTTAAACGGCATTTTCTTAACTGTTTTTCCGTCGGCCAAGGTAAGCAAGAACACTGTCTTTGGAGACATAAACCGCATATAAAGCAAACTCCGCCAGTTGTCCATCGCGATTTCCTTGGCCTGCTTGCCAACCTCCGCCGCCTTCTTGCCAACTTCCGCCGCCTTCTTGCCAACCCGCTCCGCGTCATTCGCAACCGCTTGAGCCTTGCCAGCAACCTCCGTAGCCGCGTCCGAAGCCCGCTTAGCGTCCGAAGCCGTCCGCGTAGCAACCTGCGCCACCTCCCCGGCCCACATACCAACCATTGCAGCCGAACCCGCCGCCGCCGCCGAAGCACGAACACCCGCCGCAAGCGCTTCATTAATCAACGTCTGCTGATCCAGAATCGTTGTGTGAAGCTCCGTGATTTCGCGAAGATTGTCCGCCGCGTCTTTCGCTGCTTCCGCCGCGCTACTAGCGTCCGTCGCAACCTGCGAAGCCGCCGAAGCTGCGCTACTCGCTTCCCGCGAAGCATTCGAAGCGGCTTCCGCCGCGTCCGAAGCCGCCGTGGTCGCCGCTTCAAGATTCGCGTTCACGGCTTCCTGTGCTTCTAACACTTCGCCGTGCTTCGCTAACACGTCCCGCTGCTGTTCCTGCGTAGTGGTCAACAGTTCCTGTGCTTCGGCAACCTTGCCAACAGCGTCCGCAAGTTTTTCGTCCGCCGTCCGCAAGTCCTCATTCACGGATTGCTGAATCGCTTGCGCTTCTAGCGCGGACTGTGCCGAACGTGTAGCCGCGTCCGCTGTTTCCTGTGCATAAAGCGCCGTGAGTGCAGCGTGCGAAGCGGCACCCGCCACAACACGAAGGCCACCCGTCAAGGCTTCGTTCACCTCGCCCTGAATGCGAAGGGCTTCGTTCTGTGCCCTGTCTGCCGCCGCCGAAGCCTGCAACGCTTCTTCGTGCATGGTGAGCACTTCGCCGTATTTACCGGCGACGATCTTTTCCTTCGCGTTCACGCTGCTAAGTGCTTTTCCGGCCTGTGCCGCCGCGGACTCCGCCGCGCTCACCTTCGCTTGCGCCGCCGTGTTCGCCTGTTCCGCACGATTGGCGAACGCTTCCGCATTCGTCACCAACCCGGACACGCGCCCGGCTTCCGTGCGGGCCTTTTCCCCGGCGGCTTCCGCGGCCTTCACATGCCCGGCGGCTTCCCGAAGCTTGCCGTCAATCGCGGCTGTTGCCTGCGAAGCCTTCGAAGCTTCCGACTTCGCAGTTTGCGCCGCCGCCTTCGCTTCCTCCACGGCACTACGCGAGGACGCGAGGGACACGCCGGCCTGTTCGCTTGCCTTGCGCGCTTCGTCCCGAAGTCCCGCCGCTGCTTTCCTAGCTGCTTCCGCTGCTTCCGCTTGACCACGCGCCGCCGATACCTGCAACGCGGCCTGATCCGCGAAGCCGGAAGCACGGCTCACATGTTCCTCAACACGGTTCGCTGCTTCGCGTGCTTCCGCTATGAAGCCGTCAACCGTGTTGAGTTTTTCCTGAACCTGGTCAAGCTTCGGGGCAACCGTATCTAGCTTTTCGCGGACTTCGCGGTTGATTGTGTCCGCACGGTCCGCGGCTTCAACTGCTAAGGCAATGTTGCTTTTCGCTTCCGCGACTTCGCCCGCCATGCGTTCCGCCTGTGCCTTCGCGAGCATAGCGTCCGTTGCGGCGAGCTCCGCAACTTCATGCGCCGCCGAAGCCGTGCGGGAAGCCGCCGAAGCCTTGACGGACGCGGACGCGGCAACACTACGTGTCTCCCGCCCTTCCGCTTGACGTTCGCGGCGTTCCTGCTCAATAGTGCGGAGTGTTTCGCGGTTGCGTTCCGCAAGGCCGCGACGGTTGCGAATCAACTGTCCGCCCGCGTGAATGTTCCACTCCACAACGCGGGAATCATCTGTAACCGCGTCAATCCCCGTGATTGGGAGCTTGACGTATTTCCCGGCCCATAGTTGAACCTCCACCACGTCGCCTAGGTTGAAGTCGCGGTACGGTTCCAGCGGGCCTAACGCGGCGCGGTTGATACTCCGGTCAATGAGCACATCACCGGCGGTTCGCTCCGCAACGTTTTGGAGTTCGTCAACAACGGTGGAGCGACTGTTCGGAACGTCAACTTCAACGTCCACGCGGACGAAGCGGCGAGAGAACCTTCCGGGAACGTCCGCGAGCTTCGCGACGAAGCCTAGCTCCGTGCCCTCCGGAGTTTCCGGGGCTTCGTGACCTTCCGGCCATGTAACCGCGTACCGGCCCCACGCATGGGAAGCAATACCGCGAACCACGGAAACATTGCCCGCCGGGGCTGTAAGTTTGAGCGCCATGCGCTACACCTCCCGCGAGTAGTAAGCGTGAACCACTAGAACGGCGTGGTCAAAAGTTTTCGTGCCGCCGGCAACCGTAAGCGCCGGATCGCCGGGCAACCACAAGGAAACAGTCACAGTCACACCCGCATTCGCGGCGGGTTCCGCGATTGTCTCCCACAAGTTCGAATCGTCAACGCGGATAAACGTTTCCGGCCCTTCTTCCTGGGTGGGGGTCATGTCCACAACCATGTGTGGATTTTCCAGCCACCCAAAACGGCCATTCACCGCGTCCAACGAATCCTGAATAAGTTTGCGAATCACGCGTTGCGCCGGGCCGGTCATGGTGTAACCGTCCGCCGTGGTTGCAAGCTCAATAGCGGCCATGTCGAAGCGGACTCCGCCCCACTTTCCAGCCGCGTCCCCGTCGCGGGACTCAAGCGTATTCGCAAGCCAAGACACAGGAACGGACGCGGCGGGCCATGCGGCGAGGTAGTCCGCAAGGTCAAGCCCCTTCACCGTGATAGTTGTGGGGGCTTCTAGCCCCGTGTCCGCTTCGATCCGGTTAATGATGAACGCGTAGCGGGTGCGCGCCCGTTCAATCACCAACAGGCGCGCCGGAGCCTTCTCAATAGGGACGCGCCCTTCTTCGTCAAGGTTGCCGAAGGTGGAGCTAATCAACTCCATTACGCCCGCCGAAGTGGGTGCTATGCGACCCCTAGCCGGGAACGTGGCTTCAAGGGTGCCGATACCGTGCCGTGTTTTCTCCGCCTTGACGGAGATAGGGGGCGGCAACTGGCATACCGGCGAACCGTCCTCATTGAGGATTCCCACGAACTGCCCGAAGCCCGCGGCGAAGATACGCACGCCGGTGCGGTAGCCCTTCCAATCCATGCTGTTCACCTCCGCGGGTTTAGGTACGCAAGTCGATATTCAACAACCGCGTCCCCGCCAACTTCGATAGTTCCCGCCCCGCCCTTCGGAACGCCGAAAATGAGCGGGAGGGCGCGAACCTTATCCCACGTGGCGTAGTCGGTTCCGCCACGTGCTGTCTTAACTACAAGCGACTCAAGCGGATCTAGAAACACCCGCCGTTTACTAGACACCTTCGGGAGTTCTGTTTTTAGAACAGTGTTCATTGCAACGGGGGACGCTTCCTTCCACAGGATCGAAGGGAATACCGGAGCGTCCCCCGTGTTCGTGATTGTGACCTTGCCGGTTCCTGTTTGAACCGGCCCAAGCCACAACCCACCGTCCGCGGCAACGGAGATAGTGAGTTCCCCGTCCGTGTCACTGTTGTCCGCCGGGAGTTCCGGATATTCAGACAACCGGACAGGAAGCGACAAAACTTCACCCCCGCGTGTTGTGACCTCCAACTCCCCCGGCTTAGACGTACTCCACAAGGCGAGGAAGGCGCGGGCCTTATCCTCCGTGGGGTAGTAAAGCGTGAGGGAACCGGAGATAGGGGAAACTGTTTCGTCCCCCACCAACACGCCGGGAACGCCGGGAACTGTGAACGTCGAAAACTCCGAAGAACCTACAAGCCCCTCCACGCCTTCCCGTTTAAGGAACACTTCATTTCCTTCGTCCGGGGTGAGGTCAACACGAACCCCTTTGGGGGACACGTAGACAATTTTCTTCATCGTTTTCTCCGTTCAGTTACGCGCCGTAGCGCATAAGGTCAACCAATTCTCCGGTTGTGGGTTCGCCCTTTTCCAGGCGCTCCACGCGAACCGCGAGTCCGTCAACGTTGTTCAACGCATTAAGAATCACGTCCACATCTTCGCGTGTGTACGCCTTCTTGTTCGGCAACTCCACAGTGAGGGTCACGTCCCGGCCCGTCGCGGAATCCGCGTAGCCCCGGGCGGCCTTCGCTTCGAACTCCGCAAGGGCCGCGTTAGCCGAACGCACTGCTTCGGAATTAGCGCGGAGCGCGTCCGCGGAATACCGTTCGGAACGCTCCCCCGCTTCAAGGGCCTTGATTGTGTCCTCAAGCGGGCGAAGGGCTTCGTCCTGCTCCGCCTGTGTGCGAAGCCGTTCAAGGCCCGTGATTGCTTCGTCCCGTTCGCGCTCAAGGTCAAGGATTTGATTTTGATAATCAAGCGTCGCCTTAGCGCGGGACGCGTCACCTAGCTTCGAAGCACGAATAAGCGCTTCGCCGGCGGCTTCGTTGCCCATTGCGAATTGCGCGGCGGCACGGTCGATCACATCTTCCAGTTCGCGGAACTCTTGCGGGGACAGATTCGGAGCGAACTCCGAAGTCATAATCTCCCGGATAGCGTCCTTGTTCTTTTGAATGAGATCGTCATACGCCTTGCGCTCCGCCGTCCACGTGTTGTTAG